>JBDRHR010000228.1:0-11314 GCA_043816605.1 Nitrospirota bacterium | reverse complement strand
CAAGAAGAACAACCCCCTAACCCCCTTTTTTAAGGGGGAATAAAACGAGGTTGTGCCATATTCCCCCTTAAAAAAGGGGGTTAGGGGGTTGTTCTTCCACGCGTAACTGACCCATTACAAAATATCAATAATTTTTCACCTTCTATGTTTTACGGTCAAAGAATATATTTTTCCCTGTGGCACTTAATGGTATGCCGTAGGCTATTTTTACCTCTTCACCTAATAATTTTAATTTAACCGCGGCAAAGCCGGCCGAGTACATTATTCGATTATCTACGCGATTATCAGCGGCTATAGCTACGGCAGAACCAGCAGCTATTCCTAAATCTCCTGGGTTAAAAATACACATCCCACCTTTTTCTACACATTCCACACAATCCTTAAATCCACATAAGCCACATAGTCTTAAATTAATTGGGCTAAGTTTAGTTCCAATCAGGACTAAAATTGGGCATTTCTCAACTGCATCTGCATCGCGGGCAAAGGTCTCGTTGTCAAAGTCCTTTGCAATTTCACGCATCGTATCCACTAACTTTTGTTTGTCTTGTTTATCTATTAAACCGGTAACGATGTTGTCGATTCCTTTTGCCTTTGGAGCCGTCCTTGCCGCTGTACACATTAATGTGGCTACCACTCGCACTCCATAGTTTTCTGATTCTGGTCCCTGAATAATTGCCATTTTTTATCCCCCTTTTTATATTTAGCCACGAATTAACACGAAGAATTCACGAATTAATGTAATTTATCCATTCACCTAAGATATTTGTGTTCATTCGTGATATTTGTGTTCATTCGTGGTTTGATTTTCTTACTCCATTTCTTCAACCCGAATAACCAAACTTTTATCCTTAATCGTCTCTAATTTATCAATCTTTTCAAGGGCATTTTTCAGGTTACCTTCCTTTGCTTCATGTGTGAGCATAATGATTGGAACAATCTCTCCCTGAGGCTTGCCTCCACAAGGCTTGCCTTCTCCCCGTTCTTTTTGAATGACTGAGGCAATACTGATATCGTATTCCCCCAAAATTTTTGATATAGCCGCTAATACCCCGAGTTTATCAAGGGCGGAAAATCGTATATAATATTTTGACCTTACCTCTTCCATATCCTTTATTTTTAACCATGGAAGAGCGGAAGGCGGAAGAGCAGAAGAGCAGAAGCCAGAAGAACAGAAGGCGGAAGAGCGATGCTCTAAAAACTTCTGCTCTTCTGCTCTTCTGCTCTTTAGTAGCCGTGTAGACTCAGGCTCGCCTGCTTTATTGTTTAATTCCTGAATTAGGTTTATGAGGTCACTTATAACGGCTGAGGAGGTAGGTAATTTACCCGCACCCTGACCATAAAACATAAGGGGTCCGGTCAGGTCACCTACCACATAAATAGCATTATATACCCCTTTTATTCCTGAGAGCAAATGCGTTTCAGGAATCATCGTGGGGTGAACCCTTACCTCAAGCTCATCATTTACTACCTTCGCTATCCCTAATAATTTAATGGCGTAACCTAATTCCCGGGCATATAAAATATCCTTTTTGGTAATACTTGTAATCCCCTCGGTATAGATATTATTACTTATGCACTGATTAAAAGCAAGCGAGCTAAGGATAGTTAATTTATGCGAGGTATCTATCCCTTCTATGTCTAATGCAGGGTCTGCCTCAGCAAACCCTGATTTTTTTGCCTCTTTTAATGCCTGATTAAATTCCTTGTCCTCATCCTCCATCTTTGTCAGGATGAAATTACAGGTTCCATTGATAATGCCAAATATGGATGTAATTCTATTAGCGATTAATCCCTTGCGAATAGAGGAGATGATAGGTATGCCGCCACCTACCGATGCCTCAAAATATATCTGTGTTCCACACTCATTTGCGGTTAGAAATATTTCATCCCAATATTTAGCCAAAAGTGCCTTGTTAGCGGTGATTACATTCTTTCCTTGTCGTAGGGCAGTTAAAATAAAGGTTCTGGCAGGCTCATAGCCACCCATTAATTCAATGACGACATCAATTTCTTCATCTTTCAGAATATCATCAGGATTTGTGCTTAAGATTGTTGAAGGGTTCACCGCTACATCTCTTTTAGTAGTAATATCCTTATCGACAATCCATTTTAGAATTAGTTTTAGCCCAAGTTGTTCTTCAAAGAATTTTGCCTTTTCTTGAAGTACTTTTACTACGCCACTACCAATAGTTCCAAATCCAATTAAACCAATGTTTATTATTGATTTCTTCATATTTTATTTCCCTTCAATCAAAAACGAGTAATTTTTTTGATTTTAAGATACCTTTTTTTAATCTCCTCTTTAGTTAGTGTCATTAATCTGTTCACGCTAAAATCCTCTACGGTAAAGGATGCTACGGTAGTTCCACAAATAATGGCTTTTTTCATTTCCTGTTCACTTATTTTTTCCTGTGAGGCTAAGTAACCGAGAAATCCACCGGCAAATGAATCCCCGGCACCGGTCGGGTCAAAAATAGATTCTAAGGGATAAGCAGGGGCAGAGAAAAACCTTGATTTGGCAAATCGCGATTTGGAGACCATTAATGAGCCATGCTCCCCTTTTTTAATGATGACTCGTTTAGGACCCAAAGAGAGTATTTTTTTAGCCGCATTGATTAAATTAGGCTCATTCGTTAATTGCCTTGCCTCCCCATCATTTAATATGGCTATATCAATCTTTTTTAGTACCTCGAGTAAAGCGTCTTTTTTTCGCTCAATCCAGAAATTCATCGTATCGGCAACAACCAATTTTGGTGATTTTAACTGCTCTAATACATTTAATTGTAATTCCGGGTCAATATTAGCTAAGAAAATAAATTCGGTATCCTGATATTGTGGAGGGATTTCAGGGGAAAATATCTCTAACACATTTAATTGAGTTTCTAAGGTAATAGCGGCATTTAAATCATAGCGATACTCTCCTTTCCAACGGAATGTCTTCCCTTCTATTTGTTGTAATCCTTCTAAGTCAATTCCTCTTTCTTTTAAGAATAGCACATATTCATTCGGGAAATCTGCACCAACTACCCCGACTAATTTTACTTTAGTAAAGATATTTGCGGCTAAGGAAAAGTATGTTGCCGAACCCCCTAATGCCTCTGTTACCTTGCCAAAAGGTGTCTTTACTGAATCTAAGGCTACAGTACCTACGACTAAAATACTCATATTACCTCCTGTTTATTGGGTGTCTGAACTTGTTCAGGGAAGAGCCTCTCAACGAGTTGAGGTTTCCAAAATCCATAAACCTGATACCTGAACACTTACTAATTATATTTCAATAGAGGTGTTTTGTCAATATATTTTTTATTGACAAAAATAAGGGGGTGTGATAAAATTTAAGTGAAAGTGAATTTAGTAGAGGTTTTTACCAGTATTCAAGGAGAAGGGATATATATTGGTCAGCCGCAGGTCTTTATTAGATTTGCAGGTTGTAATCTGAGGTGTCGGTTTTGTGATACTCCACAGGCTCAAGAGGTGATACCTCCTTGGGAGATACCACAGGAATGTTCAATAACGACTTTAAATAAAGGACTTACGATTCCTAATCCTGTTTCAATTCCTATGCTGATTGATATAATTAAGGAAGATGTGCTCACCTATGCAACCATTTGTTTGACAGGGGGAGAGCCATTATTACAGACGGATTTTTTAAAAGAATTAATTAGTGAAATAAAGAAACGGTTTGAAATACAAATATATTTGGAAACGAATGGTACCTTGCCTCATCAATTAAACCAACTTATTGAGCTGATAGACATAATTGCGATGGATATAAAGTTACCTTCTATGACCGGGTTAAAATCGTTTTGGGAAGAACACAGGGATTTTTTGAGGGTAGCTAATGAGGCTTGCCTCGTTAAAAAGGAGGTTTTTGTTAAAATAGTTTTGGGACATCAGATGGTGATGGAGGAATTTGAGCGGGCTATTTTTCTAATTAAAGAGGTAGATACGGATATTCCATTAGTCATTCAACCGTTAGAAAATAGTTTATCTTTGGAGGAGTTACTTCGGTGTTATGCTACAGCAAGCAAGGAATTAAAACAGGTTAGGGTTATTCCCCAGGTTCATAAATTAGTAAAGTGGAAATAAGAAAGTAAAACAAAAATAAAAAAGTAGAACATTTGACCCACGAAACATACGAAAGTAATAATTAAGATTTAGTGACATTTCGTGACTTTCGTGGGCAATATACAAGGAAGATGAAAATGCGTAAAGATGGAAGAGAGGAAAACCAAAAAAAGTAAAACATTTGACCCACGAAACATACGGAAGTAATAATTAAGATTTAGTGACATTTTGTGATTTTCGTGGGCAATATACTAAGGAGATGAAAATGCGTAAAGATGGAAGACAAGAAAACCAGATGCGGCAGGTCAATATGACCACCAATTATCTTAAACATCTGCAAGGTTCCGTGTTAATCGAGGTAGGTGATACAAAGGTAATTTGTGCCGCTACCATTGAAGACAAAGTACCATTTTTTTTAAAAGGGACAAATCAAGGATGGATTACGGCTGAGTATTCTATGTTACCTTGTTCTACCCGGGAGCGGACTGACCGCGAATCATCGCGGGGAAAAGTAGGTGGGAGAACTCATGAAATTCAACGATTAATTGGCCGGTCGCTACGAGCCGCCGTTGACCTAAACAATTTTGGAGAAAGAACTATTCGGATTGATTGTGATGTTCTTCAGGCTGATGGAGGAACCCGAACTGCGTCTATAACCGGTGCCTTTGTGGCAATGGTCGAGGCATTTAAAGGGTTACAGACCTCAAATAAAATTAAGACACTACCTATAACTGACTTTGTTTGTGCGATAAGTGCAGGAATTGTTCAGGGTATCCCTTTATTGGATTTAAATTATGAAGAGGATTCAACCGCTCAGGTAGATATAAATCTGGTTATGACTGCTCGTGGAAAGATTGTTGAAATCCAGGGGACAGCAGAAGGCAAACCATTTTCGTTTGATGAATTAAACGCCTTGACTAATTTAGCTAAAAAAGGGATTGATGAATTGATAACTATTCAGAAAAATGTTATAGAAAAATAGGTTATATATATGCGAACTATTAATTAAGTTGACATAAAATATTGCCACAGATTCACAGATTAATAATATAAAATATTCTAAAAAAGAGATATTTCTTACAATCTGTGGTAATCTGTGAATCTGTGGCAATATTTATATTAAATGTCAACAAATTTACTGGATTGCATATAAGTTTCATAAGACCTATTCTCTCTTTGGAGAAAATATGGAAGTAGTTATTGCATCTGGAAATAGAGGGAAAATAGAGGAGATAAGAAAGATTTTATCAGACATGGGGATTAAATTTTTGTCATTGGAGAATTTTCCTCAACTGCCTGCTATTGTTGAAGATGGGACTACATTTGAAGAAAATGCAATAAAGAAGGCAAAGGAGGTTTGTGAACGGACAGGTAAAGTAACGATAGCTGATGATTCAGGATTAGAGGTAGATTGTTTAGGTGGTGCACCTGGAATTAAATCGGCACGATTTGGCGGAGATGGGCTTACTGATGCAGAAAGAAATCAGAGACTGTTGGAGTTATTAAAAGATGTCCCTACTTCAAAAAGGAAGGCAAGATTTAAATGTGTAATAGCCATAGTGATTCCTGGGAGAGGGACAAGAACTGTATCTGGAGAATGTGATGGAGTTATAAGTTTAGAGGTGAGAGGGAATTATGGATTTGGGTATGACCCGGTATTTATTCCTGATGGATATTCCAAAACCTTTGGGGAGTTAGGGAGCGAGATAAAAGATAAGATTAGTCATCGTGCCATAGCACTTTCAAAGGCAAGAGAAGTATTGTTGGAAATAATCCAAAAAGTAAAACGAAAATAAAAAGGTAAAGGAGTTGTAGGGGGTTAAGGATTTGGGGTATGAGATTTGCAATTTCTGAACCCTGAACCCTAATTTTATTAAGGAGGTAGTAAAAAATGAGGTTATTAATTACAGGTGGAGCAGGATTTATTGGGAGTAACTTTGTGAAGTATATTCTTAAAAAATATCCTGATTACCAACTAACGGTTTTAGATGCACTTACTTATGCTGGAAATCTGGATAATTTTGAAGAGGATATATTGTCTGAAATTTCCTTCCATCATGGGAATATTTGTGAGAAAGAATTAGTGGATAACTTAATGAAGGATACAGATGCCGTAGTCCATTTTGCCGCAGAAACCCATGTTGATAGGTCTATTTTAGAGGCAGGAATTTTTATCCAGACCGATGTCTATGGGACTTATGTCTTGCTGGAAGCCGCTAAAAAATATAATGTAAAGAGATTTGTGCATGTCTCTACGGATGAGGTTTATGGTGAGGCAAAATCCCCTGCTGGTGAGAATAGACCTTCATTAGAAACAGATTCATTAATGCCTAAATCTCCTTATGCGGCAAGTAAAGCCGGGGCTGACAGATTAGTCTTTTCTTATTACACAGCCCATAATCTCCCTGTTGTCATTTCAAGATGTAGTAACAATTATGGTCCAAATCAATACCCCGAAAAGATGATTCCGTTATTCATCACTAATGCATTAGAGAATAAACCGTTACCCGTGTATGGTAGTGGTAAAAATACGCGTGATTGGATACATGTTCTTGACCATTGTGCGGCGTTGGACATATTGCTTCATAGTGAAGGACAGGATGGTGAGGTATTTAATATTGGCGGTGGACAGGAGTTTGACATTCTGCAAATAGGTAAAACGATTTTAGAAATGTTGGAAAAAGATACTTCCTTGATGCAGTTTGTTACAGATAGACCTGGTCATGTGATGCGTCATGCCGTTGATATCAGTAAAACAAAAAAGACTTATGGCTGGACACCTAAAATTGATTTTAAAGAGGGTATTAAACAAACTGTGGACTGGTATGTTAAGAATGAGCCCTGGTGGCGAAAAATAAAGGAAAAAAGCACGGAATACCAGGAGTTCACTAAAAAATGGTATGAAGAACGGAAATAATTGGTAATTTTAGTTTAAGGAGGCATAGCCATGTCACATTCAGAAATCATAAAGACCCTAAAAGAATTTAAAGCAAAATACGCCCAAAAATATGGCATACTTACCTTAGGCATTTTCGGCTCTGTTGCCCGTAATACTACAAAACAAGAAAGTGATGTTGATGTGGTGGTCAAGATGAAGAATCAAGATTTATTCAATATGATAGGTATTAAGCAGGATTTGGAAGAAACGCTTCATATCCCGGTTGATGTTATCAGCTACAGGGAAAAAATGAATGATTTTCTTAAGAACAGAATAGACAAGGAAACCGTTTATGTATGACCAGGAATTAACTCTTGAAGTATTAAACCAGATTTACAAAGCAGCCGTAACCTTATTGGAACGCTTTGAGCCGATGAAAAGTGTGGATGACTTTACTCATTCATCGGCAGGCATGGAAAAACTGGACTCTATCTGTATGCTATTAATTGCTATAGGTGAATCCCTCAAGAAACTCGATAAAATTACGGATAATTCTTTGTTGCCGGAATATCTCCGAATAGACTGGAAAAAAGCCAAGGGTTTAAGAGACATCATTACGCATCAGTACTTTGATGTAAATGCCGAAGCTATTTACGATGTCTGCAATACAAAAATCAAACCGATTGCCGATACGATTAAGAAAATTATTGAGGATATTAAGAAATGTAGAATGCATTCTGCTAAACACACCTGATAATAAAGGTTCTTTAATAAAGGTTCTTTATGACCTCTTTTTTCGGAGTTAATTCTTTAGAATTTCAAGCAAAATTGGGATTATAAAATAATTCACCACGAAGCCATAAAGGCACAAAGAAAATAAATCTTGATGATAAAATGCTACTTTAGCGTGAAATTGGACTAAAAATAATTATAAGCAAAAATCATTCCGAACAGTATTGGGTTTGATTCCATAATCCTCTGTCACTATCCACAACAAAATACAACAAAAATAATTATTGCATTTTGGCCAGCTTCCTGCTGACTCTATCCTCCTTTATTTGTCCAGCCCCATCTGGGGAATGACCTTCTTAGGCATCTCTTTTAATAGTGCCGCACATATCCAGCCTACCTGCCCATCTGATAGACATACCTTGTAGTACCATTCAACCGAGGTAGTGTCTAAAATAGTTACTATTGTGTCTTGTTTTATTTTAGTCAAGTCTTTATAAGAAGTATTAGCAATGGCCGGTCTATCCCAGATAATTGCCTCTTTTACGACGACTACTGCCTGCTTAAGATGTGGAACCTCCTGAGTCAACTTTAAAAGTTTATTAGCCACATTATCATTCAACTTCTTGAGGATTTTGTATTCTTCTAATGCAGAACCTTTGTCACCACTAATCAAATAAGCCACACCAAGATTGTAGTGTGCCTTGGCGAAAGAAGGTCTTATGCGTATCGCCTGCTTGTAGGCGTCTATCGCCTCCTCATAGCGACCAAGTCCGGCATAAGCAAAACCAAGACCAAAGTGTGCCTCAAATAATTTAGGTTTTATCCGTATCGCTTGCTTGCAAGCTTTTATCGCCTCCTCATAGTGACCAAGTTCGCCAGAAACTACACCAAGATTGCAGTGTGCCTCTGCATAATCAGGCTTTATCTGTATCGCTTGCTTGTAGGCGTCTATCGCCTCCTCATAGCGACCAAGTCTGGCAGAAACCACACCAAGATTGTAGTGCGGCTCTGCATCAGGCTTCATGCGTTGCTTGCAGGCTTCTAGCGATTCCTGATAGCGACTAAGTTCGTCATAAGATACACCCAAATCAAAGACTTTATTTTCATAATCAGGCTTTATCCGTACCGCTTTCTTGAGGGCTTCTATCGCTTGCTGATAACGACCAAGTTCGTTAGAAGCCACAAGAGAATTGATGTATGTATCTACATAATCAGGCTTTATCCGTATTGCCTGCTTGCAGAATTCTATCGCCTCCTTATAGCGACCAAGTTCGGCATAAGTTGCACCAAGATAGAAGAGTGCCTCTACATAATCAGGCTTTATCCGTATTGCCTGCTTGAAAGATTCTATTGCCTCTTGAGAGCGACCAAGTTCAACATAAGCCAAACCAAGATTGTAGTGAGCCTCTGCATAATCAGGTTTTATCTGTATCGCCTGCTTGTAGAATTCTATCGCCTCCTTATAGCAACCAATTTTGGCATAAGCCAAACTAAGACCGAAGAGTGCCTCTGCATAATCAGGTTTTATCTGTATCGCCTTCTTGAAAGGTTCTATTGCCTCCTGAGAGCGACCAAGTTCAATATAAGCAAAACCAAGATTGCAGTGCGCTTCTGCATAATCAGGCTTTAGCCGTATTGCCTGTTTGTAATCTTCTATCGTTTCCTGATAGCGAGCAAGTTTGGCATAAGTCTCACCACGACCAAAGTACGCCTCTGCATAATCAAATTTTATGCGTAGCGTCCAATTATAAGCTTCTAGCGCCTTCTGATAACGACCAAGTTTGGCATTAATCTCAGCAATCTTATAGTGCACCTCTGCATCCTTTATCCCTGTTGCCCGATTATAAGCTTCTATTGCCTCCTCATAGCGACTAAGTCCGGCATAAGCTGCACCAAGATAGAAGAGTGCCTCTGCATAATCAGGCTTTATCCGTAGTGCCTGTTTGAAAGGTTCTATCGCCTTCTCATAGCGACTAAGTTTATTATAAGCCACACCAAGATTGAACTGTGCCTCTGCATAATCAGGCTTTATGCGTAACGCCTGTTTGAAAGGTTCTATCGCCTCCTGATAGCGACTAAGTCCGGCATAAGCCCCACCAAGACCAAAGTACGTCTCTGCTAAATCAGATTTTATCCGTATTGCCTGCTTGCAGGCGTCTATCGCCTCTTGATAACGACCAAGTCTGACATAAGCTACACCAAGATTGCAGTGTGCCTCTGCATAATCAGGTTTTATCCGTATTGCCTGCTTGTAGGCATCTATCGCATCCTGATAGAGACCAAGTTCATTATAAGCCACACCAAGATAGCAGTGTGCCTCTGCATAATCAGATTTTATCTGTATTGCTTGTTTGTAGGCGTCTATCGCATCCTCATAGCGAGTAAGTCCATCATAAGCCATACCAAGATTGAAATATGCCTTTTCATAGTCAGGCTTTATGAGTAACGCCTGTTTGTAATCAGTTATTGCATTTTCATAGTGACTAAGTCCGGCATAAGCTACTCCACGATTGCAGTATGCCTCATAATCAGGTTTTATCTGTATTGCCCGATTGTAGGCGTCTATCGCCTCCGGATAGAGATTAAGTCTGGCATAAGCCACACCAAGATTGTAGTGCACCTCTGCTAAATCAGGTTTTATCCGTATTGCCTGCTTGTAGGCTTCTATAGCCTCCTTATATCGATCAACTTCGGTATAAGCCACACCAAGATCAAGGTATACCTTTGCTAAATTAAATTTTATCCCTACCACCTGTTTTACAAAATTTACCACCTTTTCTATCACCGTAGGTTTTATCTGTATTGCCCGATTGTAGGCTTCTATAGCCTCCTTATATCGACCAAGTTTGGTATAAGCCACACCAAGATTGTAGTGCACCTCTCCAGAATTAAGCTTCATGCGTATTGCTTTCTTGTAGGCTTCTATCGCCTCCTGATAGCAACCAAGTCCGGCATAAGCTATACCAAGTTTGTAGTGCAACTCGGACTTATGAGGATTTTTCTGTATCGCCTTCTTAAGAGATTCTATCGTTTCCTGATTGTAACCGAGTTCATCGGTTTGTTTTTCTTCCCACCCTCTTTGCTCTATTATTTTCTGTTTTTCCTCATTTTCGTCGTTTGCAAAACTTAAAATAGGCAACAATAACAAAATACTTACTAAACTTAATATTTTTTTCATTTCCTTTATTTCCTCCCTTTTTGTTAATAACCTAACTTACCCTGCACCAATTAGAGTCAAAACTTTATAGTTTCTGTTGGATTAGTTGCAGATGAAGTTAGTGGTAAAATAAAACAAAAAAGCACAGTAACATAACTACTGTGCTTCTATATTTTAATAAATTCATTTCGTAAGTCTATGCAAGACAAGGACTTAACTTCTCTCTCTCTCTCTCTCTCTGTAAATATCCTTCTTCATTTTTTCTCCTTCATTTTTCCAAGATTATATTTTTATAACATATTTTTCAGAAAATGTCAAGTATTTTTTTTGCAAATGTAATAGCCAAATGAAAATGTCCTGTTTTATGTTAGCCAGAGGAAGCCCTTTTTTCTCCTTGTTGTTGATATTTATATGGATTCTTAAATCTCCTCCATGGATGATCTACGGATGATCTACCGAAGGGATATACATCTTCCTTG
>JBDRHR010000227.1:0-5909 GCA_043816605.1 Nitrospirota bacterium | reverse complement strand
TCTAAGATTTCCTATTTCAGTTTTTAAACTATCAATTTGTTGTTGCTTCTTAAAACAATCTTCACAAAAACTCATAATTCCTTTATCGGTATTTTCAAACATTCCCTTTAGCTTGCACTCCCATTTCACTGACCCATTACAAAATTATCGTATTTCGCATGGCTTACTACTCTTCATTTACGCATTTTCATTTTACATTTTTCATTTTACAGTACCCATTTTACAGTTTTTCAATGAAGTTAGCCAGTTTGAAACACCACCGTATTTTCTTCCACCCTGAACCCTACTCAATAAATCACCTTATTCAATGGATACTCAACAATTCCTTCAGCACCTGCTTTTTTAAGCTTTGGGATTATCTGACGCACAACCTTTTCATCAATAATTGTATCTATAGCCACCCAATTCTCATCAGTTAATTCTGAAATTGTAGGTTTGTTTAATGCAGGTAAGACTGCAAGTACTTGTGGTGCATCAAGATGACGAACATTCATCTTTAGCCCTACCTTTTGCACGGCATTAAGTGCTCCATTAAGTAATAGTGCCATATTCTCTATCTTTTCACGCCTTTGTGTATCATTCCAGGCATTTTTATTGGCAATTAATTTTGTGGTTGACTCAAGGATAGTTTCTACAATTCGTAGATTATTTGCACGAAGTGAAGAGCCTGTTTCTGTCAACTCCACAATTGCATCTACAAGTCTTGGTGCCTTTACCTCAGTTGCTCCCCATGAAAACTCAACATTTGCCGTTACCCCATTTTTCTCAAGATGTGCCTTAGTAACATTTACTAATTCAGTGGCAATATGCTTGCCTTGTAAATCCTGAACACTTTGAATAGATGAATCATTTGGCACCGCTAAAACCCATCGGACAGGTCTAAATCCCGTCTTCCCATATTCCAAATTTGCTACCTCAACTATATCTGAATTATTCTCTTTAATCCAATCAAGACCCGTTATCCCAACATCAAATACCCCTTCTTCAACATATCTTGACATCTCCTGTGCCCTAACCAACATTACCTCTATTTCTTCATCATCAATTGCAGGAAAATATGAGCGTTCACTCACAGAAATTCTGTATCCTGCCTTTCCAAATAATTCAATCGTAGCATGCTGCAAACTACCTTTTGGTAACCCAAGTTTTAATAACATTTTTTTCGACACCTCCATAATTAATGATAATAGGTAATAGGTAATCGGTTATCGGTAAGGAAAACGCAATAATCGCTTGTTACCAATTACCGATTACCTGATTACCGATAACCGATTACCTTTTTTCAATATACACCCGTGGTACACGCTGGCTTATTCCACAGACAATCTCATAGTTGATGGTTTGACAAATCTGGGCTAATTCATCTACTGCCGGGTTTTCACCAAAGAGTGTTACCTCATCCCCTATTTTTACCTCCGGCACATCAGTAACATTTAACATACAAAAGTCCATCGTTATCCTGCCAACGACAGGAACTCTAAATCCTTTAATTACCGCTTGTGCCTTGTTAGATAACAACCGATTATACCCATCTGCATAGCCTACCGGTATAGTCGCTATGAGTGTTTCTTTATCTGTAATATAAGTAGAGCCATAAGAAATTCCGCATCCTTTGGGGATTTTTCTTAATTGTATAATTTTAGCTTTAAATGTCATTACAGGTTGAAGGTCAACTATCTTAGGGAAATTAGTCGCCGGGTAAAGACCATAAACTATAATCCCTGGTCTGACTAAATTTAAGTACATTTCCTTAAAGCTAATTATTGCCCCACTATTTGAAATATGTTTTATAGGAATATTTATTCCTGCCTGGATGAGATGGTTTATTATCTCTTGAAATTTATTAAATTGTTTGTAATTATTCTCCGCATCAGCCTGAGCAAAATGAGAAAAAATACCCTCTATTTCTAAATTAAGAGGTGCACCTCGTTCCGGTTTTGTCCGTAGAATATCTTCTAATTCATTTATCTCTGCACTTTGAATACCAAGTCTTCCCATTCCTGTATCTATTTCAAGATGGATTTTTATGGATTGGTTAAGGGTAATTATCTCCTTGAGGTTGTCTATACTTGAAATAGTCAGTGTCAGATGATTATCAATAGCTTTTTGAAGTTGATTTATATTAAGTGGGGACAAAACTAATATATCTGCAAGGATTCCTGCCTCTCGAAGTTCGATTCCCTCTGATAAAGATGCCACACCTAATTTATTAGCCCCTGCCTTTATTACTGTTTTTGCGACCTCGACAGCACCATGTCCATAGGCATTTGCCTTAACTATAGGCATAATCTCTACTTGTTTTCCTACTAACCTACGGATTTGTCCAATATTATAACTAACATTTGCCAGATTAATTTCTACCCATTTATTCATATTTGTAATATTCCTCATTAAGTTTACTATTAATAATGGTTTTAGTCAAGTAAAATTTTTATCAAAGAAAACGATTTTTAGTTAACTTTGTATCCAAAAGAAATGTTGATTAAATTAATGCTTGCCAAATTTCCTCGTGAGATACTCTGAAATCTTTCTTAAGGTAGCTTCCATAGACTCTAATCATCAACCTAATCAGCAATCACTTTTAACTACTATGCCAATATGTAATACAATGCCCTGCCTTCAACTAAGGATTCTACTTGCTCAAGGGTAAGTTTGTTACCTTCTATCGCCGTAGATGAGTGAGTATTATGGAGCATAGATTGACGCCTTAACTTTGCTTCCCATTTATACCAATTCCACTAAGTTTTTGTCTGATTATCAGGGCTAAAGCCCAGATTTTTGGAGGGTTTCCCCTCATCTGCTCTAAAGAGCGAAGTTATTGTCTCTATTCCTCGTTTCTTCTTTTTAATAACTTCGCCATTTATGGCGGAGATGCAGGCAACACAACTAACCTGGCTTTAGCCCTGAAATCAAGCAAAAACTTTATAGAAATCGTATTATTCATTCTTTGAGCCATTCTGAGGATATTTTACTACAATTTTTAGATTATGTTAATAAAAAACCAACAAAATCTTCCTTAATACCTTCAAGGTCATCCCCTAAACTTTTTAATTTAACATTAATTTCAACCTGCACATTTGCTTTGTCTGCTGGCATGTCTAAAAGTCTCCAGCCTGATTCGGGAATACAATATCTTTTTTATTACTTATGAGACTTATGTTCTTCTTTTGGTGGGAGATGATGTGTTTCTTCTGGTTTTTCAATGCCTGCTTTAGGTTTTTCTTCTATTTGAGGTAATACCTCTTTATATATCTTTTGGACATCAGATAGCCCCTGGACAGATTTCAACTCCTCTAAATTAAAGACTCTATTAAGGTTATTATACGCAGGTTCATTTTCTCCATCGGCTAATGAGGCAAATTCTAATGCCTGCCAATACGAAGTCAGTGCTTTTTTACCACCTTCCTGGAGTTCTGTTATCACACCTAAATTATTATGAATTAAACTCAATTGTTGACAAATTTCCTTTTTCTCTGGTGGTCGGACACCTGATTGGAGTTTTTCTTTATAGAAATCGAGCAAATTTCCATATATTTGTTTTGCCCCCTCAAAATTATGTAACTGGGTATGTGTATTAGCTAAATTAAAATTAATAGTAGTATCCGCGTCTTTGGCAGATAAAAGGTTTTCCCAAATTTCAAGCGATTTATCAAACTGACCTGTTTTGTATAGAGAAACCCCTAAATTATATTTTATTTGCGGTGAAATAATACCTTGTTTTAAAGCATTTGTATATGAATCTACCGCCTCATTATAAGCATTTAAATTGTAATAATAAACATTCCCCATTCCTTCAAAAGCCTCACCATTTTTAGGATTAATAATCGAGGCTTTACGAAATCTAAACAGTGCCTTATCATATATTTTTTTATCATAGTAAGTTTTGCCTAAAAGAACATAAGGGGTATCATAATTTGGGTTGTATGCAACGGTTTTTTCAAGCTCTTTTATCGCCTCATCTACTCTGTGTTCCTTAATTAATAGCTGAGATAAAGAAAATCTCGCTTTGCCATGTTTGGGATAATGTTTTAGGACGCGGTTAAAAACATCTGACGAGGTGATTAAATTTCCTTTATTTAAGTAAATATTTCCTATATCAGTTAAATCATCAGGGTAATATAAATGTTTCTTTTTGGTGATTTGGTATAAATAGCGATGAATACTTAATGCCTCACGATATTTACCGGTGTGGGCTAAGGCATGTTGATAAAGGGACAGAGCAGGGACATCCTTTTTATTTATTGCCAGGGCATATTTCAGGCATTTAATTGCTCCTTGAGGTCGAGCGGTCATAAGTAATACCTTTGATAAATTCACATAAGCAGATATATCTTGAGGATGTTTTTTTAAAATCTCCTCACACATCTCCTCACTTTTTTGCAAATCACCTTTTTTAATATAAAGATTAACCAGATTGTTTTTAGAAACAGGGTCAGATGGAGCTATTCTGTTAGCTTCATTAAATTTTTCCTCTGCTTTTTTATAATTTTTTGCTTTTAAATAACTTTGCCCAAAACGATTATAAGCATCAACCTTCGTTGTTTTTAATCGAGTAAGATTTAGTCCTTCTTTAAACTTTTCTTCTGCCTTCTTAGAATCTCCTGTTTGAATGTAATTTAATCCTGATTTAAAATGTTTATACGGCATGTAAAAAAATAAATATGCAGGATAACTTAACGAGAGAATAGTAGTTAGCCCAATCCCTAACAGGAGAATTTTTAACCCTCTTTTTAAAAACGGCATTAGAGGAATTTTAACGCGGTCAGCCTTTTCTTTTTTGGGTTTTTGGGTTTTTGGGATTTTGGGAACGGGAATTGACTTAACTTTTTTTTCTTCCTTTTCTTCTTCTTCCTTAATTTCTTTCAAAGGTGTTTCTGTGATGATTCTCTCAAAAGCATCTTCTTCACCAGGACTAAAAACTCTTCCCTTAAATTGACTCAATTCATCTGTTGGTGGAATTTCTCCCTTAATCTCCTCAATCAGTTCTTCAACAGGTGATTCTTTAATTATTGATTCCTCTGCCTTTTCTTTTTCAGCAGGAATAATCTCTTCCTCAGGTTGGTTTGGTTCTTCTGTTGGTGGGACTTCTTCCTTAACCTCTTCAATTAATTCATCAACAGGTGGTTGTTCAACTACTGATTCTGCTGTCTTTTCTTCTTCATCAGGAATAATCTCTTCTTCGGGTTGGCTCGGCTCCTCTGTTGGTGGGATTTCCTCCTTAACCTCCTCAATTAATTCATCAACAGGTGGTTGTTCAACTACTGATTCTGCTGTCTTTTCTTCTTCATCAGGAATAATCTCTTCTTCGGGTTGGCTCGGCTCTTCTGTTGGTGGGATTTCTTCCTTAACCTCTTCAATCAGTTCATCAACAGGCAGTTGTTCAATTATTGATTCCTCTGTTTTTTCCTCTTCATCAGGAATAATCTCTTCTTCGGGTTGGCTCGGCTCCTCTGTTGGTGGGACTTCCTCTTTTTTTTCTACCACTATCCCCAAATCACCTAATATGCCATCCATTTCATTTTCAAATGATAAATTAGGAGGATTTGGATATTCTTGATTTTCTGGCATTATAAATGACTCCCATGGTGAAGAAAGTGAGCAGGTGAGAAAGTGTGAAAGTGAGTCAAGGGAAAAATCACACTTTCACACTTTCTCACCTGCTCACTTTCTTATTTTCTCATTAGTATTTAATTTTTCCTCCACCACTGCGCTTTGATTCCATATTGCGTTTTAAATCTAATAATCTTTCATCACTTTTTTTCAAAAACTTGTTTAGTTTCTCTTCAAATGATTCATTTTTATTTTTTGGTTCTTCTAAGTTCTCATGTACTTCCTTTATAGACAAGTCAAAATATCCCCTCTCATCTTTAGCTAAAACTTTCATCTTAACTATATTATTTATTTGTAGA
>JBDRHR010000226.1:0-8306 GCA_043816605.1 Nitrospirota bacterium | reverse complement strand
CTAATAAAAACTCATGTCTGACAGAAATCAGATTTTGGTATAAAGATAGATTAACTGGAGTACAGCAAATCAAAAACGAAGAACTAAATTTAGTCCACTTTTAAATCTTAAATAGTCCACTTTTAAATTTTAGCTAACACTACTTTTTTTGGGGCAATAAAGGGGAAGGGGGGGAAGATGGGGAGGAGGGGAGAATACAGAACACAAAATACAGAGCACAGACAGGAAAGGGGACTAAAATGGGAAATGAGAAGAATTAGAACGCAGATTGCCGGGATTTTTCAGGATTAATACGGATTTTATGCTATTAACAGGTCAGCCCTACGGGCTTTATTGGTTTTTCTATCCATTTGTTCTATTAACGGGTCGTAAGCATTCAGTAATCAGGTATCAGTAGTCAGGCAACACCAGAATGGTTATAGGTAAAAACCATAGAATATAGCAGGGTTCAAAAGAATATTGAATATCGAACGCAGAATTTCGAATTATGAAGTCAATATCAAGTATCCTACTTCGACATTCTACATTCCTTGTTCGACATTCTATATTCTATGGTTTTTACCTATAACCATAAAAGCTGACACCTGATAGCTGAATACTTACAACGGGTCAGCCCTAACGGGCTTAATTTTGTTGCATTATATTATTTCCATGCTCCGTAGGAGCTAACCGTTAATAGCCTAATCGATACATCATATACGAAGCACCGTAGGTGCGACCGGTTTATATCGGTTTTCTACAGACTCCAGATGAGATTGAAGTTCCTCAGGGCGGTGAAACTCAGATGCAAATTCCTCTGCCGGATAGACGACTAATCCATCACAAAACCAGATGAATTCCAGAGCTGATTCTGCCGCATCAAATATGTTCTCCGGAGTATAACTTACCCACCTCCCATCACCAAAGGAAATCATCGTGCAGATTAACCTACCTGTTGCCACATCCCACAACCGCACCGTGTTACCAGCACTTCCCGAGGCAAGTATATTTCCATCAGGGCTAAAGCAGACACTATGGACAGTATTTGCATGACCAATCTGTGGGACAAGTGTCAATCGGTCAACGGCAACTTGTGGCATTGATGCACGGAATAGGTCAGCCTGATGAATTTGTTTCTCTGATATTTTAGCCTTGAGGAGTCTGGCGTAGGAAAATGAAGCCTTTTGAAGTAAGGCATTAGTAAAGTCTGCCCGCTGAAAAAAGACACTTGTGCCGAAGGCATCTTTTAAATTACATCCTGAGAGGTTTGCTCTGGAAAAATCAGCAGAATCCAGCCTGGCTTTAGACATTAAACTTCTACTGAGATTTGCTCCACGAGCCTTTACACCAACCAGATTTGTTTCGCAGAGATTGCCGGACAAGAGGGCGTCGGTCAGATTTGCCTGCTCAAGATTTGCCCTGGTTAAATAAAGAGAAGTCAGGCAAACTTCAGCTAAATCTACACCGGATAAATCTGCCCCTTCAAGATGTAAGACTTGAGGTTGTGGTGATGACTCTTGCCTTAGTCTATCCCAGTCTATCTTCAGCAGAAAGGCATTTTCACTTACCTGCGGGCTGTAGGCAGACTCGAGTATGGTTTTTATTGCATTTCGAATATTTGCCCGGGCAGGGTCGGATTGATGAAATAAGTCAACGCTAAATTTTAATACCTCACGGCTTAGTCGCGGTATGGCTAAAACATCAAAATCCTGCACCGCCAGGCTACGGGATATGCGTCTGGCTAAAAAGAACTCAAAGAAAGAGCGATGTGCAAAGCGGTAGTTACCCTCCGGGTTACGGACAAGAAAGGTAGCTGTTCGTAAGTCAGCATCAGCTCGGCCGGCATCCTCCAGTGTTACCGCAGGCATTTTGTCCTTCATCTGTTTCTGAAGCCAGTCCTGCAATTCCTCAAAATGGATTTCCTGTCGTGCCTCAGCCCACATTCGCTGTGCCAGTTCTTCCATAAATTTAACCTTGAGAGTAGGAGGAATCAGATGCTTACCTACATCTCTGTCCATCCATTCCGTAACCACAATTTCATACACATCTGCGGCACTAACCCTTTTGCCTGTGCCGGCTAATGCCTCAAGTTGAGTCAGATGGGCAGTAATAAGCGAAAGCAAGTAAGGCCGTTGAGCCAGGTCAGTCAAATCATACACGCTCTTGAGGAATTTGAACACCTCATCACCTCTGCCGAGCAGAACCTTTTCCAGATACTGGCGGATTCTTTTTTCATCAAAGGGTTTGAGATAGACGAAGAGGAAGTCGGTCTGGCTGTAACCATCGCGGGTGCGGGCAGCAGCACCGCCTCTAACCTTTCCCCTTTCGTCTAATCGATTAAGAAAATAATGGGTGCGACAGGTTAGAAGCAGTTTTCCTTTAGTTCCGGGCGGGACAGCCTCCCGAATATTACGCAGTAATTCTACTGACTGGGCATCAGTCAGGTGGGCGGCTTTTTCATCAAAACCATCAAAAATAAGCAGGACATGTCCCTGATGCACCGCGGCAAGGATGCCTTCTATTGATATATCGGGAAAGCCGGCTTTACCGGTCATTTCCTTGAGCATCTCTTTCAATTCCGGGATATGTTTCTCCTGCCAGGTAGGTAAATTACGCATATCTAAGTAGAGAGGCACAGGCGTATCCGGGTTTTCCTTTTTTCGTTCCAGAAGGCTGCGGACAAACATCCGACAGAGAAAGGTTTTACCCATGCCATAGTCGCCAAGTAAGGCACAGAAAGGAAAGTTAGTCTCCCCTTTCTCGGGGATGAGCCAGTGGAAAAGAAGTGTTCTGCCTTCCTCCGGCGAGCCATTGGCAGAACAGGAAACGGTAGCGTCATCAGGGATTTCCACTGCGGCCGGGGTGTACTCTTTTTCCAGATATTTTTCTGCCCGGTCGTCTCTAATTGCCTCGTTGCCCAGCTTATGCACCCGGCTCCAGGCAGAGAGATGTCCATGAAGTTGGTTTATGGTAATTTGTTCGATATTAGTCTGGCGGGTAGTCATACCAATTCTAATTGGTTCTTTTACAATGAGATAGCCAAATTCATCAAGCCCTTCAAGGTGAATGTCGGTGATATGCTTACGGTCGCTTAGTAGACCTAAGATAATGGGTTCTTTTCGGTTGAAACTGGCGCCAGGTAGACTAAAGATGAAGATATCTCCACGATTCTCTCGCTTGAGTTGAGGTCTATGCTCAGGTGAAAGAAAGTCGTAAATGATACGGTTGACTTTAGCTAAGAGCGGGCTGGAGAGGATATGTCCACCGAGCAAGCCAAAATCCTTCAGGTCAGTCAGCCAGGCATTCCAGGGTTGACCCGGGTTGAGATTTAAGCCCTGTCCATAGAGGTGACCAAGCCTATTCCTTTCCCATTCCCTTGCCAGGAATTGCTGTTGAGTGCTATCCTGAACCCCTTCTATCACTAATGGCTTTCCTGGTATCTGGAATTGTGAGATTTTCGAGACAACACTGTCCGGATTATTCCAGACATCCTTCATAGCCTTCTGGAAGGTTTTGAAATCAACCTTGGTTAGCTCTGCCCGATTGGCTAATATCTCACGCACCTCTGATGACAGGGCATTGATGTCATCCAGGGCAAACCTGAGTCCGTGACGGTTAACCAATTCTTTGAGTAGAGCAATGTGTTCGAGGGTCGTATCTTCATTAACCTCAAAGACCACATTGTGGAGCAGGCTTTTATATGCCTCCAAAAAGGTAGTCAGGTGTCGGCTTCCAAGCATAATTGGGTCTAAATTAACGGTAAAGAGCAGATTGCGGGCGTTAGGCTGACCGCCAAAGGTAGCATCAGCCCGCAGGGTTTCAGCCGTTTTCAAAGCCACAAGGGCAATCATTAACCGAACAATACCAGGGTCAAAAGAGGTTCTTTTAATCACCGCAGGAAAGTTTTCTCCGTTAGGTCCAAGGGCAAGCAGTTCAAAACCCAGGACAAAAGGAATGGGTGGCGGCGGCACAATCTGAACAATCGGCTCAAGTTTGGCAGCTAAGTTGGAAAGGAAATGGCGTTCATCTTCGGATAGGCGTTGCCAACCAGCAGGGTCTGTAAGTTGAGCAACCTTCTCCAATTCACCAGGAAAGCGAACGGCCGGTAGGTCGGTAGAGACCTGCTGTGGGATGTATTCTGAAGCTGTGGTATCACGATAATCTATTTTTGTTGTTCGATGATTTGGACAGCCTCCTGAGCTTTTCTGTCCCTGTCCACTATCACAATCTTGACTTCATCCGGGATTTCTTTATTCAATAACTCACATAATCTTAATAGTTCGCTTACTTCATTATTTGTTTGGTTTATAATATGAACAGGCACATTTAGATAGTCAAATCCTGCCTTTTGAGATTGAAGTAGTCTTAAATTATTAAGATGCGTATCATAAAGATTGTCTAAGTGGTTTTCTTGTTGATTCATTTAAAAATCCTCCTGTAAAGTAATCTGGGGACGCAATACCTATTTCTTCTTAGTGCTCTTTCAAGTTTAATTTGACGCATAGCGTAATCCTTCAGTTACGGGTGGAGACATCCCCCTAACCCCCTTCAAAGGGGGAATAAATAAAAGTTGCTGCATAATAAATTCCCCCTTTGAAGGGGGTTAGGGGGATGTTTTTCTTGCCCAGTCAAAAAGTAACCCCCTGTAACTGAAGGCTTACCGCATAGCTCATAGCTGGGACAAACTCCGTTACTACAAGCGTCTTTGTAACGGCGACCTGCCAGAACAGAAGGTCTGCTCCCAGCAGAAGGTCTGCCCCCAAGTGCTATCTCCTTGTGGTCGCTATCTAAGGTTTGACAGCAAAACTTACCTGTCACTTCAAGATTAACAGAGTAATAGATTGTTTAACTTTCTCTACTTTACCATAATAAACAGCTCAAAGTCAAGTGTTATTTTTCAGAGGTATTACACCCAAATGTAATGGGTCAGTCTTTGGGGGGAAATTACTCCGGAGAAGATATATTCTACTTTAGCGAAATGAACTTTACTCACCCCTAACCCCTCCCAGGAGGGGAATACTGAAATCCTTCCTATTCCCCTCCTGGGAGGGGTTAGGGGTGGGTGCCTCTCCTCTATAAATCTCCCCCAATAATTGACCCAGTACACCCAAATTAAAAATTTCCTTGACTAAATATTTTGTTTATGCTACGATATAATCTATAAATGTATGAATATCTTAATCGTAGATGGATATAATATTATTAATCAATGGACTGGTTTAAAAAGGGAACTGCAAAAAACAGGCTTGCCTGGTAACGGATTTGAGCATGCCCGAAATGAATTGATTGAAATTATGGCAGAATATCAGGCATTTACCGGTGATAAGGTCGTTGTCGTCTTTGATGGATACCGAACTAATAAGTCTCAAATAACTAAAAGTAATGAGTTGGGGATTGAGGTAATATTTTCTAAACGCAATCAAACCGCTGATTCTGTAATTGAAAGATTAGCCTATAAAGAAAGGCAGGCTTGTCTGGTTGGAGAAGGAAAAACTATTTTAGTTGCCACCAGAGATACTGCCTTAGAGCGAATTATTATTGGCTTAAATTGTATTATCATCTCTCCACAAAAATTAGAGGATATGGTTAAACGGGTAAAAGCAGATATAAAGGCGGTTTTGCATAGCACGGAGTAAAGAGTCCACCCCCTAACCCCCGCCAGCGGGGGATATTGCGGTCTCGCAGGAAGCACGGAGCAAAGAGCACGGAGCACGGAGTAGAGAAACTTAAAACTCCATGCTCCATGCTCCAGGCTCCAGGCTAAAAAATTAATTGCATTTTATTTATTAATATGATATAATCGTAAGCATTCAGTAATCAGGTGTCAGGTATGATGTAATACTATAATCCTCTTAAAACCTGATACCTAATACCTGAATACTTACATATAATATTTACTAAATGAGGAAAAGGTTATGAAAAAAATATTAGTTATTCACGGTCCTAATCTGAATTTATTAGGGAAACGAGAGCCTGAAATTTATGGAAATGTAACCTTGCAGGAGATTAATCAAGGATTAGAAGGGTTAGCTAAACAAAGACAGGTTGAATTAAAAATTATCCAGACTAATCATGAAGGTGAAATAGTAGATGAGATTGGGAAGACAGAGGCTAAGGCAATTATAATCAACCCGGGTGCCTTTACCCATACGAGTATTGCCATTGCTGATGCAATTGCGGCAAGAAATATTCCTACTATTGAAGTGCATATATCCAATATCTACAAACGGGAAGAATTCAGACATAAATCCTTAATTGCTCCTGTGTGTGTTGGGCAGATAAGTGGCTTTGGAGCAAAAAGTTATGGTTTGGCACTCCAATTCGCTATTGAATTAATGGAAGAAATAAAAGTAGGGGATAAAGTGTAAAATGGCAAGTGTTACCGTTCAAGTTAATAAGGATGAGTCAATTTTAATCCCTCAAAATTTTATAAAAAGGTATGGATGGGTTCCAAGGGAGAAAATAGAAATTTTTGAGGAAAGAAAGGGACTAAGAATAACTAAGGAATGTATATATGATAAATTCATACAACTTCTTCAAGAAGGATTAAGTGGTGTTGATTGGAAAGAGATTGAAAAAGGGAGAGAAGATAGATGTTTTTAGGAGCAGATACAGGATTCCTAATTGCACTTGCAAATAAAGAACATGGAGTGATAGAAGTCTGGGAGTCTGTTAAAAGGAAAGAAAATGAATTAATAATTTCAACTATTACCTTGAATGAATTATTAGTCCATTTTTATAAAAGAGGAAAATCTCAAGAAGCTAAAAGTTTAATTGAAATAGCAAAGCAAATAAAAAACATCTATTTTGTACCTGTAACCGTTGAGATTGCTGAACTTTCTGCTGGATATCGACATGGATTAGGAATTCCAACAGTTGACTCGTTACTTTTGGCTACCTTTATTATCAACAAATGTAAGAAAATATATACAACAGATTCACATTTTAAAATAGTTCAAGAACAGAAGATTATTGAAATTGCAATGCTTTGAGAATGGAAAAGGAAATTTGTCTCATAAAAAATTATTTGACTATGGACAAAATCAATAAATTACAAAAGATATTATCCAAGAAAAAATTAGATGGGTTATTGGTCTCTAATATAACCAATGTCCAATATTTAAGTGGATTTACCGGCTCTTCGGCTGATTTGTTAGTTACCCCTAAGGAAACATATTTTATCACCGACTCAAGATACATAGAACAAGCACAAAAGGAAATAAAAAATGGCTTTGAGTTTGTTAAAGAAGAAAAGGGGTTAGTTGAAACATTAAAAAAACTTTTACAAAAACAAGGTCTTGAAAATTTAGGATTAGAAACCGACTCCTTAACTTATAATCAGTATCAAGAATTAGTTCAAGAATTATCATTTATAGAATTAATCCCAACTTGTGGGTTAGTGCAGAAGTTACGGTTAATCAAGGATGAAGATGAAATACATAAGATAAAACATGCCTGCCAGATTGCAGAGGATGCCTTTAAAGTCCTATTACCATTGATAAAAGATGGGATAAACGAGCATGATATAGCCATAGAATTAGAGTATTTAATTAAGAAAAAGGGTGGGGAAATAGCCTTTGAGACGATTGTTCTCTCAGGACGACATTCAAGTCTGCCTCACGGAAAACCGTCTAATAAAAAATTAGCTCTGGGTGACTTTATTTTATTTGATTGGGGAGCGAAATACAAAGGATATAATTGTGATTTAACCCGAACATTGCTTTTAGGTAGCCCAACGCATCGCCAAAAATTAGTTTATCAGACAGTTAAAAACGCACAGGAGGAGGCATTAGAAAATTTAAATCCCGGGGTAAAATTTGCTCAATTAGATAAAATTGCACGCGAAAGAATTGGGAAAAGTGGACTAAAACGGTTCTTTGGACATAGTTTAGGACATGGGGTAGGGCTTGAGATTCATGAATTACCAAAAATAGGACACTTAAGTAAAAGTGCGGTAAAGTCAGGAATGGTTCTAACTATTGAACCAGGGGTTTATATCCCATCCTTTGGTGGCGTGAGAATTGAAGATACGGTGTTAATTACTGATAAAGGACATAAAGTATTAACCGATAAGGTGTCGAAGGAATTGATAGTACTATAAAAAAGATGAAAAGAAGCTAATTGAGGGAGCTAATTTTAGGGTTCAAACCTTTAATATGAAATTCAAAGCATTCTGTATTCTATAATCAAGGTCTAACCCAATACTGTTCGGAATGATTTAGAATCTATGATAATAATTACACCTCTTCGGGGTTAAAATATTAGTGCATTACATTATTAGCTATAATAATACCAGCCCTTTGGGCTTCAAGAACAAGAATAAACCC
>JBDRHR010000225.1:0-3868 GCA_043816605.1 Nitrospirota bacterium | reverse complement strand
TTAATCCCGAAGGGATGACATTATTATAGCAATTGTTAAACAATTACAATTAAACCCCGAAGGGGTGGCATTATTTTCATACCTTATTAGGCAAAAATTTAGTGAAATTGGTATAATATCCCAATTCAGTGACCCATTACGTCTAAAAAAACAAAAAGGGGTTGAACCTTTTTTCTTATAGGTCCAACCCCTTCTTTTTAATCGTCGTTGTTAAGTGCGTCTAAATTAGAAGGCAACGACTAAAAAATTACCTTCAGTTTTTAATGATTAGCTTCTTTTTTATCCTGATAGGCAAAATATATAGCTAATGGAAGACCTATAATAATTAGTCCTCCTAAAACGATATAAACACCCTCCATTTTCAATCCGCCTTTTTATAGTAACTAAGTTCTTACATCTACTCTCATATCTATGTGTTACAAGTATAAATATTAATTTCTTTAATTCTATTAAAGTCTTTGTCAGTAGTTATTATCGCCCCTGCTCCTGATAACTTAGCTGAGGCACCATGAATAGCATCACGGGGCATAAGTCCGAATTCTTTCATTAGTATTAATGCATGAAGTGTTTGTTGCTCTGTAATCTCTACCAAAATAAGTTTTGGTATTTCTAAAAGTAACAGTGTATTTTCTTCAATAGATTTGGTAAGTTCCATTACAATTTGTGGGTTGTCTTTTAAAAACCAAAACCACTTTCTATCTGCTTCTACTATGCCTTTATTCTTTAATACCTCGATAGCATTAATTCTTAAGAGTGCAAACCATATTTCATCCAGTCCTAAATTTGAGAGTAAAAGGATAGTCTTTTCTACTTCAAGTTTTTCAGCATACTCAAAACATTCAGTATGAAATTTTGCCCCTTCTATCAGGATATTTATACAAAAACATGGATCTAAATAGGCAACTTTAGGTGGTTGCTCTTGAAAGCTAAAGATATTTTGAAGTCTCATAAATCCCCTTTTCGTCTAAAATCTTTTCTACATCAATCTCTTCCTGTACTTTTAATCTTCCTTTAAGTTTCTTCCATGAACTTTCCCTTATTAGATTAGAAGTACCTAACCACATTACTTTCATGTTTTGACTTATTTCTTTAACAATCTCTCTTGTTGCCACAGTCATACTAATTTCTCCTCTCTTTTTTATAATAATATCATAATTGATTATAAGAATCAATAAAAAATTAAGTCAAAAGGGGTTGAACTTACTTAAAAGTCCAACCCCTTCTTTTAAAATCGTCGTTGTTAGCTTTGCGATTTGAATTAGAATTCAATCTTCATACCAGCTTGAATTTTGGTAGCTTTGTCCGTATTTACACTCATTCCTTTCTTTGGATCAAACTGAGCTATTACCAGGTCTAATCCAATATTGTCAGCCTGCTTATAGTTAGCTGAAAGCGCTATTTCACTACCTAAGTTTTTCTCTGTCCCTTCATTCAGCTTATACTTCCCGTAAGCAATTCCCATGGTCAGATTTTCATTCATCGCTAATGATGCGTTCAACACCATACCCTTTTTGTTGGAAAGGTTGGTGTCATAAGCAAAATCATCATTATATGCGTTATTAGCCATCTTGTCTGAAGCTATCGGGGTTAACTTTAACGAAGGAACAACACCGGTATACTTCTCGTCTTTATCAGTAGTAGATACTTTATCCCCTGATGCATCCATGGAGACTAATCCAAAATTCAACTTGCCCATATCAGTCTCCATTCCATAACCTACCTTAATCAGCATAGCCTCTGCATCTGTTTTGTAATTCTTAACATGGTCTTCCTGCATAGCATATTCAACTGAATAGCTAAGTCCTTTTACCCCAGGAACATTACCAACCGCAGATAGGGCAGTTACTCGGTTATTATTACCTTTTTCTGGGTCCTGGTTATACAGGGTACCAGTTAAGGCAACCTCACCTATCTTACCTGAAAGCCCTAATATCTGGAGATTATCTTTGTTACCAGTAGAGATCTTTGCATCAACCAGCGTAACATCTACTTGTCCGCAAGCCATTTTTGCTAATATCCCATCAATGGATAGGGCATAATAAACCAGTGAGTTAAACTTTTTCCCGTATTCCATCTGACCAACCACCAAATCCACTTTATCTGCTATACCGTTTATAGCAATATTAGCGTGCTTAATGGCAACCTCATTTTGGACTGATAGAAGAGTATCTGCATCCTCACCGTATGTTTTTTTGTTCTTTTGCAGCATTGCAGATAGTTTCACATTATCCGCTAAATCGCTTGATAAGAACAACCTCAATCTTGATTCAATAGCATTGATATTGTCACCTGCGTTATCCTTGAAATCGTCCAGATTTGCCACATCAGTTGCCCTTAGGCTAACTTGACCAGTAACATTAATATCTGGATAGTTTATCCCTGCAAATACTGCACTGGTAACCAATATCATCATCCCCGATATTAAACAACTTAAAGTCTTTTTCATTATTTTTGTTCCTCCTTGAAAAGGTTTTTCTTTAAGGTGTGTACCTCAATGAGGTATCACCTTTAAGATTTTAATTTTTTACCTTGTACCTATAATTTTTTTAGCCCGGCAAAACAGTTTGGAGGAACTTTTTCACCACCTTTCTTTGCAAGATTGGGCAGGTACTAAGGTACATTTTCTTTCTTCTATATTTTTTTAACCGTAAAAATTTATCTCTGCTCTTTTTTAGGAGTACGAAGGCTTACCTTCGCTTTTTTTTGACGAAAGCAAGTCGCCTACCCTCTGAGAAAGCGGTAACAAGCTACCGCACTTCATACAAATCAAAGTATCCCACAAAATAAATTTATGATATTGAGATACTCCCTTTTTTCTCCCTCAAGAGCCAACTCATTGATAAATCCTTACGGATTATACTGAGTTTGTCAGTCAAATGACAGGATAGAAGCCTATCCTACCATTATTTTCATTATTTCTATAATAATCCAGCGGCACGCATTACTCCTGCGAATTTTATCTCTTTCCTTGCGTATTCCCGGAATACCTTTTCCGTCACCTCCTCTTTTTGTTTTAATTCCTTTATCTCATTAACCGCAGGTTGTAGAGCAGTTCTGCGGTCCCAAAGAACAAATCCAAATAAAGCAAACATCCCTGCAAACATTATTCCAAAACCCCAAGTAACAAAACTCCTCAACTCTCTAATATCTGATTTCAACTCTCCAATATCTGACTTCAAATCATCTATCTGCAGTTGAACGCTTTTTTGATTTTTTTCTATCCTTGTTAGTCTTTCTATTAATTCTTTTGGCGAAACACCTAACTCCTGTACTGATTGAGCATATCCAGATTTTAGATTACATCCCACAATTAATATAATAATTACAAATCCTAATAACCACTTTTTTATACCCATTTCATTCCTCTTTAATTTCTTACCTCTATTTTAATTTATATTACCACATTCACTTTTATTTGTCAAGTATTTTTTTAAATTTACCTTCAAATTTTTATTTTTATACACCCCTTCTTTTCCATTATCGGCAAAATAATTCCAAATCTTTAATTGATTTTCATGGGAAGAAAAAGTGGGCATTAAGAGTTAAGGATAAGTCAATGGACACCATCTCCTCTGTTCCACCCTTTCTAAGTATTCCCCTCATATACTTAATTTAAGCGTCTATACAGAGAATATTTCATTAAAATAGCAGGTTGAAATCATTACCTTTCTCCAGTTTTGCATAATCATATCATATATCTTTAAATTTGTCAAGTGTTTTTTGCATTTTTGTCATTTAAGATTTAAAAGTGGACTGTTTTTTAGTGATTTAAGATTTAAAAGTGGACTTTCCTAATCCTAAAATTACTAAAAATAGTAGTAGTAATATTGTGGATAGTGTGGGTAACTCCAACGGAGTTATCCAAGCA
>JBDRHR010000224.1:0-3286 GCA_043816605.1 Nitrospirota bacterium | reverse complement strand
TAATAGCGGAAGTCAATTAGGCGAAGAACAAAAAGCAGAGATTAGAAATAATTATAATCTAATAAGACCTTCTTTAAGTGCAGATGTGAGAACACAAGTAGAAGAATATTTACAGCAAATAGGCATTGATATAAATGCGCCTGTCGAAGCACTTATCACTGAACCTACACCAGAACCACAACCTGGTGTCATACAAAAAGGCATTGATAAAGTCAAAGGTTGGTTAGGTATGGAAGGTGTTCCAAAAGCTGGAGAAATTCCAACTCCAAAAGTTTCGACAGAAGGGAAAGAAGCATTAATACCGACAATGTCTAATGATGAATTATATAACGCATTAAAAGGCCTTGACCCTTCAGATCCAATTTATAAAGCACTTTATGATGAAGCGGTGAAAAGAGGACTTATTACGAAATGATGAATTGGAACTTAATTAAACCACCAAAAATTAAAGAAGGTTGGTCTCAAAGGATGCGGGGCATTGGAAAATTGCCAGAAATTGAAGAAGAATTAGATTGGAGTTTAATAAAACCACCGGAAGAAAATGAGAAAGAAAAATTAGATTGGAAAACTATTGAGCCACCCAAGATAGTAGACGATGTAACCACTCCTGCACCAATATCATTAAAGGGCAGTGTAGGCGGTTTAGGTATATCAGCTAAAGGTGGGGTAACATTGCCTGAACCTAAACAAGAACCCTTTGATTGGGTAGAGAGTCAAAGATACCATCCTGAAAAAATAAGTGGTATAGGGAAGGGAATAAGTGTTTTTGGTGGGGCTATTACAAAATTACCAAAACAAATTAAGGCAGCAGTATTACAACTAACACAAAAGGGTGGAGGGGCAAAAGGTGCAAGTGTAGCTAATAAAGATTGGGCTGATAAATATATTAAATCTGTACAAGAAGAACAAGAAGTATTTGTAGATGAAATGATAAGCAAATATGGCGATATATCAGTCTTACCAGGAATAAAAATATCAGATATTGCACAGATGCCTCAAAGTATGGCTTTTTCAGCAACTTCAATGGGTGCTGGATTGGCCGTTGGTGTACCTACAGCATTAATACCTTTACCCGGTTCAAGAATATTGGCTTGGGGTTTAGGGACTATTGCCTCTGGAAAAGCTGCTTATGAGATGTCAGCTTATCAGATTATGCAGACTTATTTAGATGTTAAAAATGAAGAAAAAATGGCTTCAACAGGTCAAGAGTTAACATTAGAGGAAGAGAATAATTTAAAACAAGGATTTAATAATTTAGCTAAACAATACGCATTATGGGAAGCCATACCTGAAGCAATAAGCAATCTTGCCTTCGCAAGTATATTAACTGCACCTTTAACCAAAATGGTAGGTAAATCAATAGCAGGTAAAATCGTTGAAAAATTGGCAGGTATGTATGGGGAAGAATTACTTACTGAAACCATAACACAAATGGGACAAAAAGGTGTAATGAAGAAGGTAGGGCTTCCTGGTGGTGAAAAAGTTGACTGGACATCCCCGACAGATTGGGTAAAGTCATTTAAAGAAGTAGCACCGCAGACTTTCTTATTAACTACCGTTATGGCAGGAACAGGAACACTTGCCATTAACACTTCTAAGGTAGTTAAATCCCTTAATAATGAAGTTAAAGATAACGTCATTAAGGAAAAACTTATAGAGAAAATAGAAGATAAAACAAGTCTTAAAGAGGCAGTTACCGAGAAACCTGCGGTAGTTGAAGCTGTTGCAGGGGTGAAGGTAATCTATCATGTAACTACAGGAGTAAAAGGAGTTGGTTTAGGTAGTTTAGACCCAGAAGGTAAATCAAAAACTGTATCTTTTACTACAGATAAAAATATTGCAAAAAATATTCAAGATACTCTTATTTTAAAAACTAAAATTGCTAAAGGTGATTTAGGTTATCAAGAATTAAGAAATATCATAGAGGGAAAATATCCCGATGGGATAGGTTTATTTGATGAAGCATTCCAACAATTAGAGTCATATTATAAAGATGATTTATATAAAAACCCCAAATATATATTAGAAGGATTACAAAGGTTTGAAGTTTTTTACGAAAATAAAAATCCTGATTTTACCCAAGTGTGGGTTATTAGTCCAGACAAATTAAAAGATATTGATATCAAAAACATTAAAATAAAAGAGGCAAATTCAAAAGAAGGTGCAATCCCGTGGGGAGAAGGGAAACGTGTTGAAGGGTATGAAAAAGAAGCATTGGGAGAACCAAGATTAAAAGAAATAAGATATTTACCTGAAGATATTATATGGAAAGCACCTGTTGCAGGGAAGGCAACGGCTGTGCCTGCCACTGGCGAAGGCAAAGTAAGTAAGATAGCCGCAAGTATCGAGGCAAAATCTATCGAACAGGGCTTAACTAAAGGATATGGCCATCTGGCTGAATATACCCCCATTGTAATTAAAGAGCAGGCACAGAAGGCAACTGACTTAATCAATAACAATATTGATGAAGCGAGAAAGATTATAAGAGGCGAAACACCGTTACCCGAAGGATTAAAAGGTACTGCTTTAATAACTGCAATGGAAGAGCATATAAAGAAAACCGCAGATGGCGAATTGGCCTCCGAGCTTGCCAGTTCACCGCTTGTTTCAGGAACATCAGCAGCCGCACAAGAGCTAAGGTTAGCGGCAGAAAGAGACCCCGAATCACCTGTTAAGGCGATAGCAGATATTAATAAGTTATTAAATGAAACTATTAAAAAAAGATATCCGGGTCAAATCTTAAATAAAGCAAAAACTAATTTAATTAATAATATCAAAAATGAGATTAAAAAAGCCAATTCCAGTCAGTCATGGCAGCAGTTTATCTTATCAATACGATGTAGTTAAGGAAGGTATAATATGTATTGTTTACCTGTACATTTAGCGAATAAATTTATAGAGAAATTAAAAGACGGGAGCATTGAACCCGCTAAACTTGCCGAAATGTCATCTGAAGGAAGGCGGACTTTCTTCCAGACCTTCATGGGAGAAATCCATTCCAAGCATACCAATTCATTATTTGAGAGCAAGTTATTATTAAAAAATCAACAGCAAGGCATGATCACCTGGGCGAAAACAGTATCAGGGTTAAAACCTGAAGCACAAAGGGATATATTATCAAGGGTCAATAAGATGACCGAAATACTAAACCCTGCAAGTGAGAAGGCGTTTTTAGAGGATTTAGTGGCTCATAAATTACAGACAAAGGTTACTATTGAACAGGCGAATAAGATAGCTGAACTTGCCAAACTAACCGCAGATAAAAAAGAGGCAATGAACGAAGGCG
>JBDRHR010000223.1:0-2843 GCA_043816605.1 Nitrospirota bacterium | reverse complement strand
CAGCAATACCCTTGTCCAGCCCACATCATCTATATTATTTTCCTTAGCGTAACCAAAGCCATCCCCGGAATTAAAGGTAAGAAACCTATCCTCCAATTTCCCTGTGCCTGCAGGATAGACAACAATAAACCCATATTTGTCGGAGGTACCATCCATCTGCGAATCATTGCGTTGCTGAATCGGATTTCCACCCCCGCCATGAAAGACCAAAACAACAGGCATAGCCTTTTTCTCATCATACCTTTGAGGAATGTGCAGGTCATAAAATCTATTTCTGCCACCAAATTGTTTAAATCGGCGATAATCCCCTGCTCCAGAGGAGAATTTTCCCTCAATCAAGGGATAGGGAGAATTCCGGGAGCTTTTCTCTTCCACCCTTTCTTTCCACCTTTCCTTTATTTTTTCTCTTATAACCCCTGCCCCTGTATCTTGTGTGGTTAATCCCATCACCAGCCACAGACAGCAAATAAAGGAAATACATTTTGCTTGTTTCATGGTTATTCCCCAAATTTATCAATAAAGTATCCTAAAAGACTGCCAAGAATGATTGTCATAATACCCATTGGGATTAAGTTCATCGGTTCTTTCCATGCTACAAGAATTCCAACAGGAATAAGTAAAAGGATAGATACAAGTAAACCTTTCAATGCCCCTTTGAGTTTCAAATTAGAGGTTGAAATTATCAATCCTGCAATCACCCAATGAGCAAATGCCGAAAGGTTTGCATCCCAGGTTAATCTTTGCAATATCATAGGGACAACATCTATGATGCCTGCAATTATCCCAAAGGCAATTCCAATTACGATTTTATTTTGTTTTTTCATAATACACTTCCCAAGAATAGCAATATAAGGCTTTTTTGTCTTACGGATATCTACTTATTTATGCCGTTCGCTATAATGGACAATCCTTTAAGGTCAATGACAGCTCCACTTTGGGTAAGAAAATCCATTCCTACTATCCCTTCGATTTCAAACCCATAATCCATTACCCCAAATTCAACCTCAAAGTCTTTAACCTCTAACTCGCCCATTACCAAACTATCTATCCGTCGAACAAAGACAAACTCAACCCCTCCCACACCTCGAATCTGCCGAATCGAATCAAATGGCTCAGCTACTAATCCAATAGATGCTGCTTTATTAGCGGAGAAAACGCTCCCTGCTGAACCTGTATCAATAAGGGCTTCCTTAAAATCAAGCCGATTACCTTGATATACTAAAGTGACTGTTATAAAGGGAAGACCTTCTCTAATATGAATCTTCATTGAACACCTCGAATTCCTATCCATCTACGTTCAATGATGTCAAGCGTTTTACGATCTGTGTGCAGAACATAAAGCTCACGCTCTGGACTTTGATGGTGAAATTGAGCATAACCTTGCATAGCTTCTTGAGAGTTAGTAAAAGCATTAACAACAGCAATCTCATCCAAAATACGCTTAGTTGCTTCAGAATGAGCCTTAACAGCTTCAACCAAAAGCCATTGACTATGGTAATAAGCCCTAATCTCTTCCCATCTCATAAAAGAATCACCTCCGAGTTCAAGTTTTTTGTAATTATTTCAGTCAATTTTGAATGAAAAAACCATGAAACGCTTGGTATCTATGCAAACATACTGAATAATGTCTGAATTTTGTAGGGGCAATTCATGAATTGCCCCTACCCGTACCCAATCTCTTGATATTCAATACCTTGGGAATTGCCATTTTCTCCTTAATTATTAGGATGCGGAATATGGGCTAAAAACTTGAACATCGAGTTTAAGTAATTTTTGGCAATAGACGCATCGGATTTTTGAATTTTTCCTTTTGGAGCTTTTTTCCATGTGGTTAGTCCCATATATGGTTTTTGACTGTCTGCTCGTTGCATGATAATTTCCGAAGCGGTTTGCCCGTGTATCGTAAAGTGCATTTTGTTTTGCACGGCGGCAAAGAATGTTTTTGTAATTGGAGAATCAGAATTATAATCCAAAGCCGTAGCGTAAATATCGGTAATTTTCTTATAAAACTTACGCTCGCTGGCGCGGATTTCGCGAATGATTTCTAATAGTTCTTCAAAATAATCGCGTCCCAGAAACCCTTCGTTTTTCAAACGTTCTTTATCCAGCACAAATCCCTTGATAGCAAATTCTTTGAGCACCCTAGTCGCCCACTGGCGGAATTGGGTAGCGCGAATAGAATTAACACGGTAATCAATGGCGATAATAGCGTCAAGATTATAGTGCCTGGTGCGGTACTGTTTGCCGTCGCCGGCAGTTACCGAGAATTCCTCGGTAACTGATTTTTCCTTCAGCTCATTGTCTTTGAAGATATTTTTGAGATGGAGAGAGATATTGTCAGTGGAACATTGAAACAATTCTGCCATCATTTTTTGTGTAAGCCAGACGGTTTCGTCCTGAAAACGCACCTCCAGCCCGTCCTGGCGAGAGTCAGCAGTAAACATCAAAAACTCGGCTGTGCTGTTGCGAATCATTAAGCCCTTTGATTTTTGATTGTCAGGTAGTTTTTTCATGGTTTTATACCTCAATGGCTCCACTCATCAGCCGCGGTAAAAGTAAATCACGGGCTTGGGCGAGTTTTTGGGTTTGATTAGTTAAAATCTTAACCATATGGTTATTAGTCTTATTCCTGCAAACCGAAGGCTTTTTTTGCATGGGATGCCTCTCAAGAAATTGCCACATCAACTTGTGGTGAAATATTAGGGCAGTTCCAAAAATACATTTTTCATGAACTACCATTCAATCTCGTTTACGCAAGAAACTACAAAGGGTGTAAATCCTTAAGATGAACCCTTGTCAGGCTCTTCTTATTCGTAATTACCTTCTATTATTGTCGATTATTT
>JBDRHR010000222.1:0-39297 GCA_043816605.1 Nitrospirota bacterium | reverse complement strand
TTTTCATTTTTCATTATTTATTTTACAGTTTACAGTTGTTCACAATACGAAATCTTCAACTGGCTGAACGGTTACAAAGGGAATTGGGAAATAACTATCAGCCTAAATTGTCCAGCAAAAGATGTGGGACATGCTAAGCTCCCAAGAGGGGAATATCTCCCACCACCCTGCATCTTGAGAGAAAAACATCCACCTCCTAACCACCGCCAGCGGAGGAGAGTTCTCCACAATTCCATGCAGGTTAAAAAGAGCAAGATAGCAGGATATTGTTATTTGGCCTCATCGTTACAAAGAGAAAAACATTCCTGAAAGTTCCCCCGATTTCTTTCATATTCCTTCATATTCTATTTGACACTACCATCCTTAAAAATAAATATACAGCAAATTTCATGCCAACTTCTATTGCTTCAATGCCAATATAATTTTTATACTGCTATTATTAGACTTATACAATTTTTACAGGCAAAAATATTTCCAGAATACTGTTCAATTATTAAACACATTAAGTAAGTCTTTAAATATTAAGCACTTATAACTTTTAAAAATTTTTTGTGGAACATTTAACTTTTGTGCTAGTCACATGTACTGTGGATAGCACACTGCCTGTTTTTATTTAGTTGACAGGTAATGATTAAATATGGTAAAATCAGGAAGAAAGAAGAATAATTATTTTATTATTTTATACCTGATACTAAGTTGCAATCAAAGGTATATTTATTCAGGTTGACAGTTGTAAGGTTCAGGGTTCAGGGTTAGAAAAGGAATTAGTCGACCAACCTTGAACTTTGAACCTATCAACCTAATTAATATATTTTTGAATGCAACTTGGTATGATTACCGATTACCGATTACTTACAATTTGGGAGGAATTAATGTACATAGAAGTAGTTGTGGGCTTACCGATTGATAAAGCCTTTACTTATTCTGTCCCAAAGGAATTAGAACAAGATATAGAAATTGGGAAACGGGTATTAGTTCCTTTTGGCAAACGGCATATTACAGGATATATTGTTAATATCCTCAATGAGGCAAGCCTCAACAAGGCAAATCTTTCAAATTCTATCTCCCCTGCCTACAAGGTAAAGAATATATTAGAGATATTAGACCCAAAACCTGTCTTAACCTCTGAAATGCTGAAACTGACCCAATGGATAGCTACATATTACCTTTGCAGTTGGGGTGAGGCAATTGAGTCTGCTTTACCTCCGGGGGTTAATCTTAAACCCCAAAAGGACAACCCCCTAATTCCCTTTAATAAGGGGGAATTAAAAGAAACAAGGCAAGCCTCAGCGAGGCGAGCTTCTTATCCTTTAAAATTAACACAAGAACAGGCTCAAGCCTTAGAAATAATTACTCCATATATTAAAAAGCACCAATTTAAGGTATTTTTATTGCATGGGATAACAGGTAGTGGTAAGACTGAGATTTACCTTCAAGCCATAAGTGAGGTACTAAAAGGAGAGAACCCACCCCTGACCCCTCCCAGGAGGGGAATAGTAAAAGGAGAAGGAGAGAATTTACCCCTAACCCTTCCCGAGAGGGGAGTAGTACTAAAAGGAGGTAAATGCCAATTACCAATTACTACTTCCAAGAAGGGAATAGGAGGTAGAGGGGCGATTGTTTTGGTGCCAGAGATATCACTTACTCCACAAACAGTTGAACGGTTTAAAGCCCGGTTTGGGGAGAGGATAGCGATTTTACATAGCAGGTTGTCAAGAAAGGAGCGATTGTTTCAATGGCGTAGGATACAGGAAGGTGAGGCAGAAATTGTTATTGGAGCGAGGTCGGCGGTTTTTGCCCCACTAAAAAATTTGGGGTTGATTGTCATTGACGAGGAGCATGAAACTACTTATAAACAATATGATGCCACACCACGCTATCAGGCAAGGGATGTCGCCATTATGCGGGCGAAATTCAATGATGCGGTTATAATTCTTGGTAGTGCCACCCCTTCTTTAGAGACATTTTATAATACATCCATAGACAAATCTATTTACCTCAATCTACCATATCGGATTGACCATAAACCTTTGGCACAGGTAGAAATAATCGATATGAAGGAAGAACATAAAATAGGCAATTACGGTATTTTTAGCACTAAATTAAAACAGGAAATTGCCGATAGACTAAAAAAACAGGAACAGGTAATTATCTTTTTAAATCGAAGGGGATTTGCTACCTTTATTCAATGTCGGGATTGTGGCACGACGATAAAATGTCCTAATTGTGAAATCACCTTAACCTATCATTTCCAGGACAAGATGCTCAAGTGCCATTATTGCGATTTTCAAGAAATAGCACCGGAAACTTGTCCTAAATGCCACGGGATTCAGATAAAATATTCCGGGACAGGAACTCAGAAGGTGGAAAATGAATTACAAAAACTATTTCCAGAGGCGAGAATATCAAGGATGGATTTAGACACAACGAAAAAAAGAGATTCTCATGAAAATATCCTTTCATCCTTTCAATCTCAAGGGGATATATTAGTCGGAACACAAATGATTGCTAAGGGATTAGATATTCCGAATATTACTTTAGTTGGTGTCATCTCAGCGGATGTGGGTTTAAATCTACCTGATTTTCGTGCCTCAGAGCGGATATTTGGGTTACTTACTCAAGTAGCCGGTCGAGCTGGAAGGGGCAAAGTGTCGGGATTAGTCATTATTCAAACCTATAATCCTGACAATCCAACTATTCAATTCGCTAAAACACAAGATTACCACGCCTTTTATTCGAATGAGATTACCTTTAGAAAAGAACTTAACTATCCGCCGTTTGCCCATTTAGCTAATATAATCATCAAAGGTAAGGATGAAGGGCATACCATCAAATTAGCCCAAAATATAGGTGATAATCTAAGAATGATTAATCAGGAACGAGGTAAGCTTCATAAAACTATCCTGATTTTAGGTCCGGCACCGTGTCCTTTGACAAAGATAAAACAAGAATATCGCTGGCAAATACTTCTAAAAGGCAGCCCCAAATCCCTTCAGGAATTATTAAAATCTGTTTTAGTCCTGACTTCTATCCCTAAGGATTTAAAAGTAGGTATAGACATAGACCCAAGTGGTTTGTTATAGATGTAGATGAGGTTAGAGTTGCTTTAATAAGATTTTTCTTGCTGATACAGAAAAGTATAAAAATAAAATTACTTTTTAGGTTAAGCAGTTTTCAAGCGTCTATACCCTAAATTCAAAGAGTAATGAGGCACTACTCTTTCATTTTGCTCTTTCATTTTTCCACCGTCTCTTCAATGAATTCTTCGACCCGTCGCTTGGCCTGTTCAAGGGCAAAGGCGTAAGCCCGTAGCGTAAATTCTGTGTTATCTGCCATTGCGGACATCTTTTTAATTCACAATTAAAGTTCTGCATTCTACATTCAAAGTCTAACCCCAATCTCCTCTCCCTAACCAATACCATGAGTGGTTGGATAAAGAAGCCGAAGAGGAAGAGAATCTTTTCAGGAGTGCAAGTCAAACTGTAGGGAATGAAGGTTTTTTTGTCATACTTATCTGTCTTGGAAATCAGAATATGCCTCGGCAACAAAGCAGACCCCAAAAGCAAAGAGGGGATATTTTGTTTGTTACTTCTTATTGTTGAAGAAGTTGGGTGAACTGTCCTCTTTTACCCCCCTAATTTAAAATGAAGTTTACGGTTTGAGTTTAAAATAATATACTATTAACGCCATCAAAAGTGCAACAACGAAACTTGCTATCGACGACAAAATAACCAATTTCATCTTATCATATCTTTTCGCTCTGTCTATTTCTATTATAGCAGGAACACTATTCCTTATTTTTTTATCAATAGCCAAAAGCTCGTTAAGAATCTTTTCATAACTTTCTGCTTCAAGTATCAAATTATTACCATTCCCAATATCTTTCTTTTCCCTTAAATTTGCAATATCATCACATATTTCGTCAATTCTTGATCGTATACTTGAATAGTAATCAGGTATAGCTTTAGAAATAGCTTCATAATTAAAAGGTTTAAGCGTTTCTATTATTCTTTCTCTAAGGCTAATTGATAACCAATCTGCTATATCAAAAAAAGCTCTATACTCATGTCCTATAGCTTTATCTAAATTCTTTTCAATATATGTTTGATTTTTGTCTTCATTAATTCCCACTTCAGCAGACATAGCCCTAATTATATGTTCCAAAACATTTTTTAACTCATTAAATGGTTGAATAAATGTTTTGAAATTCTTATCATATTCCTCTGCCTTTAATGTAAAGTGCTTAGTACACTCATGAGCATGTATTATTTGTACCCATATTTCTTTGGTATCTTTCTCCATTTTAAATCCCTATCTTATGTTTTAATTAAGGTAATTTCGTTGAATAAACTCTTTTTCTATTTTCTTCATACCCTTTCGTTGTCCAAAACCTTCCTGTAGAAATCCTCACAGAACCTTGACTTCGGACTGACTCATTAACAGCTTGTTCTCGGACTTCGTCAGTAATAAAACCTAAATTCGGGAAATCCTTCTCAATAAGCTCTAAGAATAATTTTTCTTTAATCATAAGAATACTCCTTTTTTTTAATAGGTGAGGTGATAGGAAATTTTGATTTTTGGGCTAATGTATCCAGATACACTTTCCATACCCTCTATACTATTTCCTTCGACAAACTTAAGATAAATCAAGGAAATATTTCTCCCCTTGAGTATAGTTGTATCATAATTAGTTAATTTTTGTCAAGTCTTTTTTTGGGGGAGGCATTCGAGAAATAGGGATTTTGGAAAGGAAAATGGTGTCAGAATGCCCTAACTACTTACATTTAAATCAGATACAAATAATTTGATATTTTTGCCTTCGCAAAAATTGATATTCCTAACAAAGTTATTCGAAGAAAAGATTAAAAATCAATACATAACTATTTGGTATTAAATAAGATAATGAGTTCTGACACCAATATCCTGTTAGCGGTTCGTGCTTCTATTCTATTTCTAATTGTTTCCATTGAGTTTCCTTTCCCATGCAGTTTTACTTTCATCATTTGGAACTGCTAACATCAATACTTTTCTTGGGCGTGTCATGCCTACATAGGCAATTCGTAATTCTTCGTGGTCGAATGGTGGGTTTGCGTTGGCAAGTATGTTAATGTATTTGCCTCGATTGCTTGCTCTCTCTTTCAATATCAATAATGTTGCATCAAATGTTTCGCCTTTTACGCTGTGAACTGTTCCAATTCTGAAATTCAGTTTTGAAGTAATTACTTCTTCATGTAGAAACAATTCTTCGAAAACAATATCCTTGGCCTTTTTTGTGATTTTTAATTCTGAATTAATTTCGTTTTGAACGAATGCTGCGTTAGCAGCATTTATCCAATCACCCAAAGAAACATTTGTTTGAGGCAAAATATTTATGAAGTCAAAAACCAAACTTCTGTGTTCGGTAAAACCAATTTTTTCAATAGAGTCATTAATCATTTCTTCTGAACAAAATTCAGAATTTGTCAGCATTTTGAGAACTGCCTTTTCAATGAACTTGAAACCTTTCTTGAAATCGCCACTGTCGTAAAGAAATTTTCCTTTGACAAAATCTTTTGTGTAGCTATCGTGTTTCTCCCACGGATAAATATTGAAAGGCACTTTCTTAATTCCTATGATACTGCTAAACATATCTTTTGCCCTATAAATAATTGAAACGGTTTTGTCTGAAACCTGGATTCCTTTTTTATTGCATAGGGCAAGAAATGACTTGACTATCTCAGGCAAGTTGTCAGTGTATGTAATAATATTGGGCTGATAGTTGAAATCTATAACCTCAACATCAACAGAAGTTGATGGATTTGGAAGTGAAGAAAGATTATGAGTAAAATTACAGATACGCTGTGAACTTCTTCTGTTCTCATTTAGAACAATTGAATTTTCCCAGTCCTGAAACTTCTGATTAAGCAATTCTGGTTTCGCATCATTCCATTCAAAGATTGCTTGGTCGGGGTCGCCAACTAACATTACTTCATTTAATCCGTTTTCAATCAGCAAATCAATAATTCGCATTTGAATGTCGGATGTGTCTTGTGCTTCGTCAACAATCAGAAATGAAAATCTTAAAGCAAGGGCTTTTGCAATTGACGGATAATTTCCCAAAATCCTCATTGCAAAGTAATTTGCGTCTTGCTGTGTTGCGTAACCTGCTTTGTTCAATCTTCTTTTTGCTTCAACAATATAATTGTTATTTTGCCAATTTTTTCTCATTCGTGTAGGCTGAATGGCGAACAAACTTCCATCAATTGAATAACTGATGTTATCAAATAAAGCACTGCTGAAATCTTTTCCTGTCCAATTTCCGTGCGGTTCCCCAACTAAAGTAGGTTTACAATTACACTCTAAAATTAAATGTCCGTGAGGAAGGAAAATGTATTTGTTTACAAAACTGTCAATTGTTCCAAGAAAATGAGGGAAAGGAATACCCCTAAAGTTTTGGAAATCCTCTTTATATTTTTTGTCTATCTTCTGCCACGCCACATTTGTAAAAGATACTGTAGCAATTCCAGTATAACCCTCTCGCCATTCACTTATTAATCTTGCGAGTCGTGCACTTACACAATAAGTTTTGCCACTACCCGGACAAGCCCTGACAACAAACTTGCCAGACTTATCGAAAACTATTTCCCGTTGTGTTGGTGATAAACTCTCAAACATTGGTTTCGCCTTTTACAACATACTTGATTGCGTTTTGAATGTAAAGTGGAACCGTGAAATCTTTGTAAGCAGAAAAAGCGTTTCGGTTTGGTTCGGTAAGAGATTCCAAAAATTGAGCTTCGGATAATTCCGCTTGTTTTTGAAATGTTTTGTGTAATGCTGCACCGTTTTCTAAGTGTGTTGCTAAACGCAAAGCAAGTTCTGATTTTCCTTTTTGCTCCTTTACTTTGTTAGCAAAGTTTTCAGAAAAAACTTTTGCGTCATCGTTTGTTATGATTTTTGTCTTCGGATGAAACTCTTTGTAGATTTTTAGTAACAAGTTTCTGTTTGTTTTGCTTGCCAAGAATATTTCATACTCAAATGTTACATCTCCAGTAAAGATTTTCAAAGTGCCACCTGCTAAAGCTTTTACTTTTTCTGCTCTTGGTGAACCATCTTCGTCCAATTCTTTTCTATCATCATCTGTAATGATTGCACAACGGGTTTGCAAATTTTTTTCTGCAACTGTATTGTTGAAAAGATTGGCAAAATGTGAAAACGCAACACCGTTTAAGTTTACCAATTCTACTCCTGCTTTTTCAATGTCGTATGTTTCGCCAACTTTTCTACTGAATACTTTCATCAGTAATGCCTCTGAAATTCCTTCCACCAAAATGACACCGTTTGAAAAGAAAAGTTGCGATTTAGTAACATCTAAAAACTTCTGAAGGTAGGTTTGGTTTTCGGGTAAAAGCCCTGAATGTTGTAGAGACAAAGCGTGAACTTTGTTTGAAGGATTCTGTAATACAATTACAGATTTTAATTCGGCTTTAGCCGTGATTGTCGGTGAATGGGAAGTTACGAAAAGTTGAAATCCTAGTTCCTTGTCTAATTTATTGAGGTAATTGAAAAACAAATTTTGCAGCTGTGGATGTAAATGTGCTTCAGGTTCTTCAATGAGCAAAGCAGCATAGCTTTCCTTATCAAGATTTTTCCTCTGTTGCAAATCACCCAAAACAGTTGCAGTATAAACAAGGTTGTTGTAGCCAAGTCCGTTTTGTGTTAGTTCAAAATGCTTTTGTTGTGTTGAGTTTCCGTTCAATAGTGCATCGGAATATAAAGGCATTTGAATTTTCAAATTCTCAACAAGTTTGTTAAAGTCGTAAGGCAAAAAGTCCACATCAATCTTTTGTTCTTTTCCAGTAAAACTAGTTTCGTTTAGATGTTCATTAATTTTAGCTTTTCCGGTTTGCAAGTGTTCAGTCCATTCTTTATCGCTATTAACGGCTGTGTGAACTCTGCTTGCAAGGTCTTTTTTCTTTTGCTTGTCAGCCTCTGCACTGGTGTTATCAATTTGAATGTTGGAATAAAGTTGCCCCAACTTGTTTTCTCTAACTGGTCGTAAAAATAGTTCTGCATCACGCAAAGCATCCAAATGAACATGATAGAAAAGCGATAAAACATCTGATGAAATGATTTGTCCTTCATTTGCACCACCCCAAACCTTGTATTTAATTTTTTTAATTCCGTTTTTTTCCTCGGTGTAAAACTTGAAGTGCATTTGTAAATCCTGCGTCTTATCTTCATAAGAATTTAAAAGGTCATTAAACCAACCTGCCTCATGTGGAATTTCAATTTTGAAATACAGGTGAAACTCTATTTCACTTGCAGCCTCTGCAATGATATGTCGTTGATAATGAAAATCACTATCCTTTACATACAAGTCTCTGCGTACATTGCCGTAACCAATACAAATCCTTAATGCGTCAATGATTGCTGTCTTGCCCGAATTGTTTTCGCCAATCAGAATGTTAATTCCTTTATTGAAAATCAATGTAAGGTCATCAATTGTCCTGAAGTTTTTTATGTTAAATTTTTCTAAGTACATAATATCTCCAAAGTTTTATATTTTATTCCACGCTGGTATGTCGCAATAGCATGACCGCTAACTTGTTCACAAGCGACAATGTCGCTTTTTATTTATTTTTGGATGTATAGGCGACAATGTCGCTCATTCATCTCCATGGATTACCACCCCTTTTCTCTCTACTTTCACCAAAGAGGTAAGAAAATAGAATCCTGATATTTGCTCCTGCCTTGATTTTGTTAGTCTTACCTGACTGCTGATACCTGACACCTGAACGCTTAATTAGCAAAAGTCTGTTTAAGAGTTTTGCCATAGGCAATTAAAATAGAGAGACACTTCCCATCTTTTCTTTATTTTTCTTGGAAATATGAGATATGTTCCCCATATCCCCCTTATTTTAACGATATCGCAGGCATTCTTTTCAAGGTCATAGTAACTGGATCAACGCTAATACCCACATCTTCTAAGGCTACAACACCGAGGATAGATTCTACATCATCGGGCCCAAAGATAATCCGAGATACAGTCTCCTCTCCCATGAACGAAATCTTTGCAAAGCCATATTTATATTCTACTGGTTGACCATTAGCCAATTCATATACCGCCTTTCCTTCAACTTGAATGCCAGCCTTTATTAACTCACTCTCTGGAGACATACAATGTATCGCATCGGTGTCAACCAAAAACAATGCTTCATATCCTGGTTTTGACTTTGTCAGGTTTGAAACGGTTACTGTAACTTTTGTTAATCCCATAGGTTGACCTCCTTAATTTCCTTGCTACCATTGTAAGTATTCAGCTATCAGGTATCAGTAGTCAGATAACACCAGATAGGATTTAAAAGAATATTGAATATCGAATGTAGAATTTCGAATTATGAAATCAATATTGAGTATCCTACTTCGATATTCTACATTCCTTGTTCGACATTCTATATTCTATAAGTTTTTACCTATAGCCATAAAAGCTGATACCTGACACCTGAACGCTTACTAAATATCAAATATCACCTGAATTCTGAAATATCCCTCTTTTTCTTCTATCTTCAATTGATGGTAGGTTACGGTTTTAATCTCGTGCAACAGTTCATGCTTATCGGGGTCATATCCCTCTCCATAAGCCTTAGCCTTAAGGAAAGTATCAGTCATCTCTTTAATGCTAAATTTCTTAAGTATTAAATTCCCGACCGTATGATTATACAACAATTCGCTTAAGAAAGCAACCAAAGTTTCTTGCAGGTCATTGCCGGAGACCTCAATTTCCACAGTTTTTGTAGGATTAACCTGATTTAAGTTTCCCACAAGGATAGAGAACATGCCGTAGGCACAATTAGCAAATGCCTGTTTAAGGGTTTTGCCGTATGCAATCACCCCAATATCTGCGGTATGCTCGAAAAATTCAAATCGCTTCATTTGTTACACCTGTTAGGAAGTTAAAAGTTATAAAGTTATAAAGTTGAAAGTAAATATTTTTCACTTTCAACTTTATAACTTTCAACTTTTAACTTCTTGCTGATTCAATATGTTTTTTAAACTCGGCATCATTTTTCTGCGGGAAATCCTTGCGATAATGGACACCTCTTGATTCCTCACGCATAAGGGCTGACTGGAGGATAAGTCTGGCTATCGTCAGCAGGTTTTGTAATTCAAACCCGGTTTGAGTTGTAGATTCTTTCCGTAAGACATAGGATGACCAAAAGTCTATTTCTTTTTGGGCAGTCAAGAGTTTATCTTTTTCTCGTTCAATACCCACATCACGCCACATTAAACTTTTAAGGGAGTTTTTCACATCGTCTATGTTTAATTCCTCTATTGAAGGAATTATAGGTCTTGTAGGATTTATAAGTCTTATAGGTTTTATAGGGTTTTTTAATGAAGTCCCTGCCGTATATCCAGCTCTATATCCAAAAACCAATCCTTCTAAAAGTGAATTGCTGGCTAAACGATTAGCCCCATGCACACCCGCACAGGCAGTCTCCCCACAGGCATATAACCTCTGGACATTGGTTTTGCCATACAAATCGGTTTTAATTCCACCGATGGTATAATGAGCTGTCGGTCTAACCGGAATTAAATCCTTTTTTATATCAAGTCCAAAGGAAAGGCAGACCCTCATTATATTTGGAAATCTATTCTCTAATAATTTCTCATCTAAATGAGTCATATCTAAATATACATGGGAATCGTCTGTTTGTTTTAATTCGGTGATGATACTGCGTGAGACGACATCTCGTGGGGCTAATTCTAATGATGGATGATATTTTGCCATAAATCTTTCCCCATGTTTATTCTTCAGGATTCCTCCCTCTCCGCGGACTGCCTCAGAGATTAATGACCGAGATGCCCCGGCAATATAGAGTGTGGTAGGATGGAATTGAATAAACTCCATATCCATCAAGGTAGCTCCGGCACGATAGGCAAATGCCATCCCATCACCGGTAGCTATAATGGAATTAGTTGTCTCGCGATAAATCTGACCAATCCCACCTGTAGTAATAATAGTTTGCTGGGCAAAAATTGCCAATCTTTTATCCTTTAACTGCACTATGGCGCCATAACAGATATTGTCCTCACAGAGCAGGTCTATGGTAAAGGTATTTTCTAAGATGCGGATATTTTCTTGTAATTGTGCCCTGGCAATTAAGGTCTGTTCAACCTCTGAGCCTGTGGCATCACCTTTGGCATGAATTATTCTTCTGGTCGAGTGGCCTCCTTCCTGGGTGAACAGGAGTTTCCCCTCTTCCTTATCAAAATTCGCCCCAAATTCGATTAATTCACGAACCCGAATTGGACCTTCTTCAACCAATACCTTAACCGACTCTTCATCACATAATCCCTCCCCTACCGTTAATGTATTCTGAATATGGGCGGCATAAGAATCATTTGTGGATAAAACTGCGGCTATACCACCTTGAGCAACCTCTGTGTTACACTCACGCAGTTGAGCCTTTGTAATGAGCAGCACCTTACCATATTTAGCTCCCTCGATTGCCGCCCGAAGCCCGGCAACACCACTTCCAATAACCAAAATATCGGTCTGGATATTCTGAAGATTATCTGTATCAAAACTAATCAAATATCCCATTATAACTTCTCCTTTTAAAGGATTTTAACACATATATTGGTGGTTGTCAAGAGGTTTTTTGAAACCGGGGGCGTCACGAAATAACTTGATAAATTCAAGAATAAATTTTAACCTTGTTTTATCTAAATTCCTTAATTAATGGTGTCAATTCTTCTATCATTAAATCATTAGTATTTTATACATTTTTGGGCGTCCGATTTTCCACCAATAACGGAGAGATTATCTCTTGTTTGAATTTTATTGTCACTAACTTTTTTCAAATCTGACAGATTATACTCCGTAATCCCTTGTAATATAAGAAAGTCTTTTTCCTAATATCTCACTTTTTGGTGTTTTCCTGTTGAACATAGGTAACAGCCTACAGCCGAATAGCCTATCATAAAAAAATTGTTGCAAATCTCATTTAAATATTGTATAATAAAATGGTGATGGAAGAAATAAAGGGCTTGCTTGATACAATTACTTCACCCAAAGAACTTAAGAAATTAAACCTTGAGCAGTTAAAATATCTGGCAAGCGAAATAAGAGACGAAATAGTTAAAACAGTTTCCCAGACTGGTGGACATTTATCCTCCAGTCTGGGAGTAGTAGAATTAACCATTGCCCTTCATTATCTCTTTGATACCCCTGATGACAAAATTATCTGGGATGTAGGACATCAATGCTATCCTCACAAATTACTTACAGGACGGAAAAAGGCATTTCGAACATTACGACAATATGAAGGAATATCAGGATTTCCTCGCAGAGAAGAATCGCCTTACGATGTGTTTAATACCGGTCATGCCTCTACCTCTATCTCGGCAGGATTAGGTATGGCAATAGCTAAGGAGTTTGAAGGCTCGGAGTCTAAAAAAATAGTGGTAGTTATTGGTGATGGGGCTTTAGGCGGCGGTATGGCTTTTGAGGCGTTAAATCATGCCGGACAACTCCAAAAAGACCTGTTCGTGATTTTAAATAGTAATGAAATGTCGATTTCCAGAACCGTCGGGGCACTGTCGGGCTATTTAAATAGACTCCTGACTATGCCCATTTATTCCCGGCTTCGGGGAGATATTCAGGAATTAATCGCTAAAATTCCAAAATTAGGCTCACCAATGAATACCTTAGTCAAAAAGGTAGAAGAAGGGATAAAAAATATATTAATTCATGGGGGATTATTTGAGGAATTAGGATTTAGATATTTTGGTCCGATTGATGGACATAACATAGGTTTATTGATTAATGTTATAGGAAAAATCAATGAATTGAAAGGTCCCCGGATTTTACATGTATTCACAAAAAAAGGTAAAGGCTATCCTCCTGCGGAGAAAAATCCCGAATGGTTTCATGGCACAAACCCTTTTGAGATATCAACCGGGAATCCTTTGAAAGAGGCTTGCCTCGTTGTGGATAAATTCCCATCATACTCAGAAGTGATGGGTCATACGGTGGTAGAGTTAGCCAAAAACGACCCTAAGATTGTGGTCATTACTGCGGCTATGGCTGAAGGAACAGGTTTAAGCTATTTCAAGAAGGCTTTCCCTGATAGATTTTTTGATGTGGGGATTGCCGAGGAGCATGCGGTTACATTTGCGGCAGGTATGGCTGTGGCAGGTCTTAAACCTATTGTCGCTATATATTCTACCTTTTTACAACGCGCCTATGACCAGATTTTACATGATGTTTGTCAAACAAATTTACCGGTGGTATTTTGCATTGACCGTGCTGGAATAGTGGGTGAAGATGGTCCTACACATCAAGGGTTATTTGACCTCGCTTATCTTCGACATATACCTAATTTAACGGTTATGTCACCAAAAGATACCACAGAACTTGTGACGATGCTGAATTTGGCTGTTGAGTCTTCTAAACCTTGTGCCATTAGATACCCGAGGGGTAGTTCACAAGGAAGCGAAGCACCCCAGCCTCTACCAGGCGAGCCTGCTTTTAAAATTGGTCAGGCAGAGGTGTTACTTGAAGGAGAAAATGGTGTTATTCTTGCCTTGGGTAAAATGGTATCCACAGCTTTACAAGTCGCTAATAATTTAGGTAAAATAGGGGTGGTTAATGCCCGATTTGTTAAACCGCTGGATGAAGAATTAATCTTAAATCTGGCTAAAAAAACTAAAAGGATTATCACCCTTGAAGACCATATCATCACCGGTGGATTTGGTAGTGCTGTCCTGGAATTATTAAATGTAAATCAAATAAACGATGTCAGGGTTAAATGTCTGGGATTTCCATCAGTATTTATTGAACATGGAGCACCGGAGATACTCTTTAAAAAATATGGGTTAGATGTTGAGGGAATTACTCAATCTGTAAAGGAATTCGTAAGCGTTTAGGTGTCAGGTTATAAGACTTATAGGTCAAATAAGTCCTATAACCTGCTGATACCTGAAAAGGAAGTAAGATGATAAAGACAATTGCACTTTTTATCAATCCCAATCGAAAAGATGCCGCTATTGTTCTTAAAGAACTAATGGAATGGCTTGCTCAGGAAGGGGATTATAATTTACTTTTAGAGGAGAAAATTGCAACACAATTAGATCAAAAGGAGTTAGGATCTAGGGATTCTATCATTTTCGATAATTCTGACCTAGTGATTACCTTAGGGGGAGATGGGACAATGCTCCATACGGTCAGGATGATGGGAGATAAAAAGATTCCCATTCTCGGTGTAAATTTTGGTAGCTTAGGATTTCTGACCGAGGTTACTCAACATGAATTATATTCTTCACTAAGAGATGTTCTTACGGGTAAATTTGCCATAGAAGAGCGGATGATGCTGGAGGCTAAAATCCTTAATCAGCACATCCCTTCTTATAAGGCATTAAACGATGTAGTTATTACCAAAGGGAATTTAGCCAGGATTATTTCCTTGAAGGTATCCATTGATGGCGAGTACCTGACAACATATCAGGGAGATGGTTTAATTGTGGCGACACCAACCGGCTCTACGGCATATTCATTGTCTGCTGGAGGACCTATTGTTCTTCCGGGGATGCAAAGTATTATCCTTACCCCTATTTGCCCTCATACATTAGGGGTTCGACCAATCGTTATTCCTCATTTATCTAAAATAACCATTGTGGTCGAATCTGATGAGGAAGAAATCATACTTACCATTGATGGGCAACAAGGGGTTAAACTTAATTTGCATGATGAGGTAGAGATAAGTTGTGGAGAGCGGACAATAAAATTAATCAAGCCCAAAAAGAGGAGTTTTTATGAGGTGTTAAGAACTAAATTAAAATGGGGAGGAAGACTTAAGGAATAGGTCATATAAGTCTTATAAGACCTATTCCTTAAGTCTTTACAGAAGGAGTAAAATGAAAGAGGATTCTTCGCAATTATGGGAATCAGCTCTGGTCCGATTGAGAGCAGGGGAAGATAAAATAAAATTAGCCGGTATAATGTTAAAAAAAGGTAATTATGCAGAGGCAATCCTCAAGGCTCATCATGCGGTCTATCATACCGCCAGGGCTATCCTATATGCTAAACAAATACAGCCTGAAACAGATTCACAGGCAATTGAAGAATTTGGTTTGAATTTCTTACAATCCGGGATTATTGATAAGGAGGATGTCCGACCTTATCTTACTTTTAAAGGGATGAGCCATGAGGGAACATCAAAAGGAAAGGTGTTCACCTCAGACAAAGAAAAAGCCATGCATGTGATCAATGATGCAAGGCATTTTATAAAGTATGTCGAAAAACATATCAAAAATGAGATAAAAACAAGGAGGAAATTATGCCAGAATTAAGAAAAGACCCGGTAATAGGGAGATGGGTAATCATTGCTACGGAGCGGGGGAAACGACCTACCGATTTCCATTGTGGAGAACCTAAAATAACAATAAATAGCGGACATTGTCCGTTTTGTGGAGGAAATGAGGCAAAGACTCCACATGAAATCCTATGTGTGCGTGAGCCGGGGACAGCCCCTGATTCACCTGGTTGGTGGGTAAGAACTATCCCTAATAAGTTTCCTGCACTAATGATAGAAGGAGAATTAGATAGACAAGGAGCAGGAATATATGACCGAATGAATGGAGTGGGAGCTCATGAGGTAATAATTGAGACACCACAACATCATAAAAGCTTAGCTGACTTAGAGCCTCATTATGTTGAGAAGGTACTTTATTGCTACCGGGAAAGGATAATTGATTTGAAAAAGGATACACGATTTAAATATATCCTTGTCTTTAGAAATTATCGCAGTAGTGCTGGTGCAAGTTTAGACCACCCTCATTCACAATTAATTGCTACCCCCATTGTCCCCAAACGCGTCAAAGAGGAACTTGCAGGTGCATTAAAATATTATAACTTTAAGGAGAGATGTGTGCTGTGTGATATTGTTCATCAGGAATTAAAAGACAAAGAACGAATAGTGGTTGAGAATGAGCATTTCCTTACCTTTACTCCGTATGCCTCAAGATTTCCTTATGAGATTTGTATCATTCCTAAGGAACATAAACCTTGCTATGAATTGATTACTAATGATGAAATTTCATCATTAGCCCAAATTCTAAAGAGTTCAATGTTGCGATTAAAGAAATTATTGAATGACCCGCCGTATAATTATATAATTCATACGACACCCCTTTCCCTTCCAAATAATTTAAAGGATTATCACTGGCACATAGAGATTATTCCGAGAATAACTCATGTGGCCGGCTTTGAGTGGGGCACTGGATTTTATATTAATTCAGTTATCCCTGAAGAGGCGGCAAGAGATTTAAGGGAAGTTGAGGTATGAGGAAGGTCTTGGGGACAATTTTGGCTGAAAGAGGGAACAACGACCATTTTTTGGGTAGTGTCCCAAGTTGGTTAAAATCAGGGAGGCATTAGAGTCGTAGAGAAAAAATAAATGTAAACTGTAGAATGGATAATGAAAAATTGAAAATTATCGTATTTTGCATGGCTTATCACTCTTTATTTACGCATTCTCATTTTGCATTTTTCATTTTACAGTATCCATTTTACAGTTTTTCAATAAATCTATCCAATTTGGGACACCACCATTTTTTGTTAATCTAAATAAATGGTCGTTGTCCTTATTAATGGGACAAATTGATTGAACGCTTACGAAAAATTAACCCCTGTGTTCACAGTGATTTTATACTAATTTGCAATCAAAGGTATATTAAACAATTCAATCAAAATCTGTCATGCTGAAATTAAAAATTAAATATAAAAATGTAAAATTACAAATCAAATATCAAAAATATCGATTTTGTACTTTTCTGTTTTGTCTGCCGATAGATAAACAACAGGCAAACTTCTCTCATTATTTCACAAATAATTTTGCATTTTACTTTGTAATTTTGATTTTTACATTTTTATATTTGCATTAAATAAGAAATACCTCAGCAGTTTGCAAGATTATTTTATTTTTGATTGCAACTTGGTATTAATTACTTACCGCCGTCGTTACCCAAATTCTTTTCCCATTAGTATTTACCATTACAGCACCGTGTTTATCTGTCCGATAAATTTTAGTGCCTGATTCCCTGTAATTCCTTAAAATATCTTTTGACGGAAAATTAAATCTATTATTCCTGCCTACCGTTATTATTCCAATCTTTGGATTGACTAATTTTATAAATGGTGGATAATAGCATTTTTTGCTTCCATGGTGAGGTATTTTTAATATTGTTGAGGCAAGCATATCCTTAAAAGGTAGGAGTTTTTGCTCTGCCTTATTTTCAATATCACCGCTAAAGAGAAAACTGATGTCTTGATATACTATTTTAACCACGACTGAATTATTGTTAGATGATTTTCTATCCAGATAATTTGAAGGATGCAGGATATAAATCTCTATCTCGGGATAGCCAATTATTTTATCCCCTTTTCTAACTACCTGATGACAAATAGCCTTTTGTCTAATTATCTGAGCTAATCCTTGTTTTTCGGCTATGTTATCTGAGATAACCCCGTTATCTAAAAGGAGGTTTTTAATTTTATAATTTTGAAGCACGGTCAATAATCCACCGTAATGGTCAAGGTCGTAATGACTTACTATGACTGTATTCAATTCATGTATTCCTTTATCTCTTAAAAAAGGCAAAACGACCCATTTCCCGGCATCATTATATTCTCCGCCCGGACCGCCATCTATAAGCATATTACCACCTTTAGGAAACTCTAAGAAAATCGCATCTCCCTGCCCTACATCCAAAAATGTAACTTTAAGCACACACTGGTTTATTTTAACGACATAAGTCCATAAAAATATGTTAATTAAGACTAAAATTCCAATAACAACCCTTGGTGTCCCAATTTTTTTATGCTTAGTTAAGGCCCATAAACAAAGATAATAGGTAGCTATAAACGGGAAAGAGGGTGTAGGAAGATAAATGTAAGCAAAGGGGAAATGGGCAAAGAAAGAAACACAGGTCAATAAACCGGTAACAAGGTGAAAATTAATCAAGCCAATTAAATTAGCCAGAGGCATAAATATAATTCCAATGAAAAACATAGCCAGGCTCAGGGTTAATATAATTCCTGATAAGGGAACAACAATTATATTGGCAAGGACGGTTACCAATGACAATTTATTAAAATAAAATACAAGCAAAGGAGATAATGCTATCTGAACGGCAATAGATGCAGAAATAAGTTTGGCTATATATTTTGGTAAGAACCATAATTTTGGTTCAATAAAAGGTGTCCAATAACATAGACCAAAAACGGCGACATAAGATAATTGAAATCCTATATCAAATAAAGTAAGTGGATTGTGCAAGAGGATGATGAGTGCGGATAAGGCAAGGATATTGTAAATATCCGGATCTTTTTCTATAATCATAGTTATTAATATTGCGCCAGCCATAATAGTGGCACGAATAACAGAGGGTTGTGCCCCAGTAACAATTGCAAAGATGATGAGAACTAAAAAGGTGAAAATTGATGAAATTCGCGGAGGTAATCGAATTATCTTACGGAAGATAAAGAAGAATATTAACCCGATTAATCCAACATTTAAGCCTGATATAGCCAGGATATGAATTGTCCCTGTATCCACAAACCAGGCTTGGACTTCATCAGGTAGCAGAGAACGCTTTCCTAATAATAGACCATCTAAAAATGCAGCACAAACAAGGGCTTTGTCAGGGAAAACAAGTTTTCTTTCCTCATCCCTAACAACTTTTTTATCAATATCCAAAGTTTCTCTTGATGATTTATACTTTTCTATATCATTAGGTAATGCCTCAGAAATTGTATCACTTGCCTTATCCCTGATTTTATAAGCAAACATAACAATAGGGTTAAATTTACCAATCCCTAATTTAACAATATCTTTCTTATCCCAAATACTTACAATAGCAGATATCTTTTTTCTTGCCAGATACTTTGAATAATCAAATCCACCTGAATTTCTTAATCCGGCAGGCATCTTTAATTTTCCTGTAACCTGAATTCTATCCCCATAGTAAAAAAAATCAGGTTCAAATTCACTCTTAATATTTATCAGAACAAGTCCATTAACCTTTTTCACTATTTTGTTGACGACAAGTTTTTCTGCCTGGATAATTAGACCTATTTTTTCTTCACTTATCTCTGGGAAATTGCAAATATCCCCCATTAAAATTACTTCTTTCTCTTTATTAAAGGGGGGTAGAGGGATGTTACCTGATTCCCCCTTATTAAAGGGGGGTAGAGGGATGTTACCTGATTCCCCCTTATTAAAGGGGGGTAGTGTGATGTTACCTGATTCCCCCTTATTAAAGGGGGTTAGGGGGATGTTACCTGAGTATTTCAGCAACGACTTTGAACTTAAAAATCCGGAATGTATCTCATGAAATAATATCCCGGTTAATATTATACTTAAAACAAGAAAGATATTGGTTGGAATAGATAATTTTTTTATAAAGAAGATGAGACTTGCGATAAAAAGAAAGGTGATTAATAGATAGATAAAAAAAAGGGGAATAGCCAGATAATTGCCAATAGATATGCCTATAATGTAGAAAATAGTAAGTTGAATTAATGGTTTCATCGGATTATTTAGGCTGAAGGCTGTTAGTTTTGCAGATGGACTGCATCAAATCAAGTCTGTGTTCCGACTTCTTTACCATACAATCTAAACATCTACAGCCTATCTACCTGATTATGACGAAGAGGATTTTTAAGATTCCGGTATTTCCTCTCTTTGAGGAATAATCAGACCTTCTCTTATCTCTTTAAATGCCAGTATATTCACTTTTTCCCTATGAATATCTTCAACTAATGGGGTAGAACCGTCCATTAATTGTTTAGCTCTTTTAGAAGCTAAATTAACTAATTCATATCTATTTTTTACATTTTTTAAAAGGTCTTCTACTTGAATTAAACTCATAAAATCTCCTTAAAGACTTTAAATATTATACTAAAAAATTTGACTTATGTCAAGAAAAATTTTTGCTGTCGCTTAACCGGTAAATTTATTCATCACTAATCCGGTTAAAAGTTTGGGGTAAAAATAGGTGGACTTTTGCGGCATAAGTTCATGCTGTAATGAGAGTTCCTGCATCTGACTTATCCTGGTTGGATTTAGAAACAATGCCGCCCCATATTTATTTTTATCCACTAATAATTTAGCCTCTTTCTCATTATGGGTGTAACTTATACTGGATTCTATATCATTAATCTTTAATATATGCTCTATGACTAAGGTTTGTAAAATACTTACATCTAATTGCTTATATTCTTTAGAATGTTTTTCCCCAATCAGTTTATCCATAATATTATTATCCTTTAAAACGAAAAGGTAGTTTGCCCCTTCCATATACATTCCAAAGGCATGATGGGTAGTTTTTAGCTCATCCATCTTTAGCAATAGTTTATCGCAACTACTAACCTTTTTCACTTCAAAAAACTCCTTAAATGTATTTAAAGATAAGTTGGGTGCTTTATGAATCAGTCTATGTGTAGGGAGAATGGTAAGTCCGTCACATTCCATTTTTGTCAGGTAAATCATAATAAAATCATAACCAAGTATTTTTCGGGCATTTAATGCAGTTTCATATCGATGATGTCCATCAGCAATGAATATATCCTTTGACTGCATTATCTCCTTTATCTTTTTTAGTTTTGTGGGATGGGTTAATCTAAATAATTGATTAGTAATCATATTCTCATCTTTAATATCAACAATAGGGGCAGATTCAACACTTAAACACTCATCCAATATGCCTTCTTTATCTGAATATAAAGCAAATACCTGGCAAAAATTAGCCTTTGTGGCGAGCATCAAATTTAACCTGTCTTGTTTAGGTTTAGAGAGTGTTTTTTCGTGAGGAAAGACACCTTTGCCTAATTCCTTTAACCTTATTAAGGTGATAAATCCTTTGCGGGTGAGCTTTTTGTCGCGATGTAAAAATTCCTGAGTAAGCGGATAAATAGCCTCCGTCTCATCTTGTTTTAGTATTCCCTCTGTTAACCATGTATTAAAATAAGAGTTGGCACGGGTATATTTGTTATTTGTTTCATTATCTTCAGGAAGGTTTTTCTCCATGATGAGTCTAATAGAATTATACGGATTGTTTTGGTAATACATCTCTTGTTGTTCTGCGGAGATAACATCATAAGGAGGGGTAACAACAGAAGAAACATCAGCGGACCTTAACGAGGCAAGCCTCTCTTGATTATATAAAATTCCTTTAAATGGAACAATTTCTGCCATGATTATAATCCTCTGTCTAATTTTGGATTTTAGATTTTGGATTGGGGATTTTGGAAAGATCCCAAATCCAAAATCTAAAATCCAAAATCCGTTATAAATACCCGCCTTTTCCTCTTTTAGGTGATAGACTGACTGTTAAGAAAAAGATAAGAGTAGCAATGATAACCATCACTGCACCGGTAGGAACGGTAAGTCCCATTTTTATATTTAAGTAAAAAGAAAGCCAAACCCCTAAAAATGCCGATATAACTCCAAATATAGTAGATAATCCAAGTGCTTTGCGGATGTTATAGGTTAATTGACAGGCAGAGGCGGCAGGAATAATAATCATGGCTACAACTAATAGTTCCCCAACTGCCTTTAAAGAGGAAACAATGGTGATTGCCACCAAGCAAAGTAGAAAATAAAACAGGAAGGTAGCCGGAAGTCCTGAGGCTTCAGCTAAATCCTGGTTATAAGTAATAAAGTAGAATTCCTTGAAGAATAATAGGATAGCGATAATTACAATTATAGTGGTGATGATAAGTAGTTTAATCTCAAAATCAGATGGGAGAATAAGTGTTCCAAATAAATAATGGCGTAGTTCTTCCACTTTTTCCGGCAATAACCCCATCAAAAAAAATCCTATAGCCATAGTAAAGGCAAAAAAGATACCTATGGAGGCATCTAATTTTAGTTCTGCCCGCCTGCTAATATGACCAATAAGCAAAGCAGTACAAAGACTGACGATAAGTCCACATGCAATTGGGTTAAGATTAAGGATAAATCCCAAAACTACACCGGCAAAGGCGGCATTTGCAATTCCTACACTCATAAAAGAAAGTCCACGCAAAATAACAAATACCCCTATTAACGAACAAATCAGCCCCACTAAGACTGAGACTAATAAAGATTTCTGCACAAATGCAAAATTCAAGAATCCAACTATTTCCATTTATTGTTCCTCTCCTAATATGTAGAATTACCAATTAATAATTATTGATTGATAATTATCTCTTACCCTATTAAAAAGAAATAATGTTTATTGTGAGGAAACATAGTTACTTTTACTTGATATAAATTACCTAATACTTCCTCATTTAAAACCTCTTTAGGGGAGCCAATTTTATATACAGATTGATTTAAACAGACTACCCTGTCTAAATATTGGCTCAAGAGGTTAATTTCATGGGCAACATAAAATGTGGTTATAGTTTGAAGTCGGTGAATTTCATCTATGAGATTCATAATTACATTTTGTGTGCCTATATCAATATTTGCCGTAGGTTCATCTAAAAGAAGCATTTCGGGTTGTTGAGCTAATACCCTGGCGACAGCAACTCGTTGCTGTTGGCCGGAAGATAACTGTCCAAACGGCGTATTGGCATAGTCTTTCATCCCTACTTTTTCTAATGATTCAATGACTATTTTTTTATCTTCCTTTCCTGGATTTCTAAAAAAACCATATTTGGCATATCTTCCCATCATAGCAACATCTATAACCTTAATTGGGAAATAACGGTCTATCTCAGGGTTTTGAGGGATATATCCAATTTTACTCCTCATTCTGCCGGTTAGTCTTCCTTGTTTCCCAAAGATTTCAATCTTGCCGGAGGTAGGTTTTAATAACCCTAAGATTAATTTAAGCAGGGTAGTTTTACCAGAACCATTAGGACCAATGACACCAATGAATTCTCCCGGGATAATATTCAAATCTATATTAGATAATGCCACTTTCTCCCCATATTTAAGTGTGATATTTGATAACTCAACTACTTTTTGACTGTCCAACCTTTTCCCTTTCCTCCTATCAATTATTAATTGATAATTGTTAATTTTAATGGTGATGAGTATCTTCCTCTGCCACAGGTTTTATTCCTGGAACAATCCTCATCCCTTCAATCATCCTTGCTACTTTAGGTAAATCTTCCTTTTCATTTTGGAAGAAAACAGTAATCTGTAGATTTTTATTTTTAGGAAACGCCTCAATTCTTGTGCGATAAAAATCAGTAAAGAGCCGTTTATGTTTTGTCTGAAAATAATAAGCATCAACATCTTTTATCTTAAATTTTTTAACCGTAATTATTTTCCCTAAAACACCTAATTCTTCGAGTATAAATAATGCGGCGGCATCCTGAAAGTTTTCAGGATTTTCAAATGCCTTTTTATATTCGCTATGGACACACGCTGTATCTTTCTCCCAGAAAATGGTAGCAAGTCTTGTTATTTTACCATTAGCAAAACATACCGCACGACCCTGGTTTTCTGATACTTTTTTATATTCAGGATATAATTTAATAAAGAATCCTTTGTCTTTATTTTCATAAATTTGCCCTTCTAAATCAAGATTACCTGGTTTTTGGACAGTGGTAGATTTAGCACATCCGGCTATTAACCATAGGCATATCAAACTTAATAATAATCTTTTCATTTAAAAATATCCTCCTTGTTTAAAGAAATATACCATATTAAAAAGAAAATGTCAACAATTTTTTGTCAACAGAGGTAATGGGTCAGAGAATTCCACATAATTCGATGATTTTTGTGACTACATCTTCAACGGTCAGATTTGAGGTATCAATAATATAATCAGCAGATTTAGTATAGTAAGGGGTGCGGAAGGAAAGTAGTTCTTTTATCTTTTCGAGTGGGTCAGGGCAGTTTAATAATGGTCGGTAGATGGCATTTTTGGTTCGTTCATAGACCTTTTCAGGACTTACCTTGAGCCAGATTAATACCCCTGTCTGGTGTAGATTTTCTACATTTTTCTCCCGTAATATCACTCCTCCACCAGTAGAAATTACCGTGTTAGTAAGAATATTTCCTGCCTTTTCCACTATCTTTTTTTCTAACTCTCTAAAATAAGCCTCTCCATTCTTATCAAATATCTCATTTATCGTCATTTCTGCCTTTTTTTCAATCCAATCATCTAAATCAACAAAATCCTTATGTGATTTTTCTGCCAGGAGTTTGCCTACCGTTGTTTTTCCACTACCCATAAAACCTAATAAAATAATGTTATTCATTGTTTCACTCCACGCTCCTGCACGGGGAGCAACACGACACTACTGCCTCTTGACATTTAAAATTATGAGTTTATTTATAATAACTGTAAACTGTAAAATGGATAATTAAAAATTAAAAATTAAAGAATTTTGCTGTAGTGTACTATTCTTTCCTTAGTCTTCATTATATATTTTTCATTTTACAGTATCCATTTTACAGTTTGTAGTTATTTGAACGGTTACCCTAAATTTAAAGAGTAATGAGGCACTACTCAATATTCATTGAAATTACTCCCAACGATTACCTAAGTAACCTAATGGTTTCCTGTTAGTTAGCCATTGTTTTAATTCTTTTTTCACTATGGGATAAAAGGTTAATTCATCGAGTGAACTTATAGGAACAAATTCTACACACTGAAGGATTTCCTCATTGCCAACTTTTAAGTTGCCACCAATTATTTCTCCTTCAAAGAAGATATTGATAATATGTCTGTCCGTTGAGATGGCATCGCTGATAAATAGTAAATCACCCACTTTAACCTTAATATTTGCTTCTTCTAACATCTCTCGTTGGATTGCTTCTATTAGTGTTTCGCCCAAATCTACCCTGCCACCAGGCAAAAGCCAGTATTTTTTCCCTTTCTTTTTATGTTGAACTAATAAAATTTTGTCCTCTTTAAGAATGACTATGGCTACTCTGACATCGGGCTTTTCCATCATTTCCTCCTTGAGATTATAGGACTTATAGGTCTTATAGGACATATAAGTCCTATAATTATTATATTCTTTTCAAGACCAAAAGTCAAGATTTTTGTTGACAAGAACTATTTTTTGGGGTAAAATATAGACAACCATTAAGGATGAAGGATGAGAATCATTGCAGGTAAAGTTAAAGGTAGAAAGGTTAAGACAGCAAACAGATTTGCTACAAGACCTACGCTGAGTCGGGTAAAGACATCTTTATTTGATATATTAGGCGATAAGGTCCAAGGAGTCTGTTGGCTTGACCTCTATTCAGGAACAGGGAATATTGGATTAGAGGCATTGAGTCGGGGAGCAAAACGAGTAGTCTTTGTAGAAAATAATCTAACACAGATAAAGATTATCAAACAAAATATCGCCTCTTTGAATTTTTCAGAAGAAGATACATCTGTGTATAAAAAAGATGTCCTAAAGACAATAGAAAATTTAGGAGAAGAATTTGATATCGTTTATTTAGCACCCCCTTTTTTAAAGAATATGTGTTCACCTACTATTTTTGCTTTAGCTGAAAATAAAATTGTAAAACCAAACGGGATAATAGGGGTAGAACATCACAAAAAAGAGCTTTTGCCTGAGATGATAGAAAATCTAAGATTAACAAGGCAAAAGCGATATGGGGATATTACGATTTCGTTCTATTCTGTGCAAAAGAATTAAAAATTAATTTATAATTCATAATTTTTAATTATACGAGAGGATACCATTATGGATAAAAAGGTCTTAAAGGATATAAACGCTGAAATAGCGGAGTTAATTACCAAAGGAGAGGAAAAAGGATACATTACCTATGATGAGATAAATGAAATATTTACGGAAGATGCTGCCTGGTCTCCTCATTTAGAAGATTTCTTTACTAAACTGGAAGAAAAAAATATTGAAATTCATGATAATGGGAAAATGTCTCAGATGATTACAGATGAGGATATGAGGTTTAAAAAATCTAATGACCCAATCAATACTTATTTAAAGGAAATCAATCAAATATCTCTTCTAACCCCTGTTGAAGAAAGAAGATTTGCCAGACAAGTAGAGATAGACCATTTGAGAATAAAAGAAATTGAGATAAAAACCGGTTTATCTCAAAGAAGATTAAAACAGATCTATGAGAAGTGGAAATTAAAAGAGATAAAAAAGAAAGACCTCCCGCTATCTTTAAAAAAATTACCTAAAAAAGAAATAGATAAACTTCTCCATACCATAGAAATACTTGAGAATAAAATTGAGAGTGTTAATCGCAGATTTATTGAAGCTAATTTACGATTGGTGGTAAATGTAGCTAAAAGGTATGGACATGGAAAATTAAGTTTCTTGGATTTGATTAATGAAGGTAATTTAGGACTAATTCGTGCCGTAAGTAAATATGATTATAAAGAAGGATTTAAGTTTAGTACTTACGCTATCTGGTGGATAAAACAGGCTATTACAAGGGCAATTGCAGACCAGGGCAGGATTATTAGAGTTCCGGTTTATATGATGGAAACAGTCAATCGATGTATAAAGACAATAAATACCTTGTCACAACAATTATCTCGGGAACCAACATTAGAGGAAATAGCCACGAAGATGAAGATGCCTGTGGCTAAGGTAATTGAGCTCATTAATATTGCTCAGGAACCAATATCTTTAGAAACGCCGGTAGGTATCAACGGAGAAAGTGAGTTAGGTGATTTGATTGAAGACAAAGCGGCATTACCTCAATCAAAGGCAATATTTTTTAGTATGTTACAAGAGCAAATACATGAAATTGTAGATACACTTCCCGAAAAGGAAAGGCTAACCCTAAAATTACGCTTTGGATTAGATGGCTTAGAACCCCATACTTTAGATGAAGTAGGTAAGATATTAGGCATAACCAGAGAAAGGGTTAGACAGATGGAAAAAAAGATACTTGATAAACTTAGAAAGATGAGAATTACTAAACAATTACATGATTTTTTGGTAGAGGAATAAAGGAAGTAAAAATGGAAGAAAAGGGTAATGCCTTAGCTACGGGTGGGGAAAAAGGGGTCTATGGTTCAAGGGTTTAAGTGAAGAGTTTTTCCTTATTACACTTGCCCCCTCGACCCCTTAACCCCTTGAATCCTGAATCCCTTTTATCAACTTTCCCACCGATAATTGAGGGATTACATAAGTATCTGAATAATTAAAAGGCAAGACTTAACAAAAAATTAAATCTTGCCTTTTATTCTTTCTCCTCTCTGCACATGTTAATTACTTAACATTTGCCTTGGGATTTGACCTGGAATTCGCAGACTTTCCTGTTTTTACTGGTTCTGTGAATGATAGATATGCGTTGCATACACCACCAAAATCCCCAAAAGTATTGTACCAATGTTGTGGTCCTTCCCATCTGCCAGTTTGCTGATTGTAATTCAAGGTCGCATGGACATTGTAGTTAGCGCTGTCTACATCTCCGAACTCATCCATCTCATAACATTCAGTCTCAAATCCTATTTCCAGTCCATCATCTGTAAAACTTGCTACGCCATGAAGCACATCACCATAATCTTTATCTTGTCCTGCTAAATCGTAGTGTGGAGCGGCGTTTGTACAGACTCCTAATTCATACACATAGTCGTGGTTATCTACTAACCAAACTATCATTGCCTGTGCACTCATAACCATTGTGAGCATAAAACTTAAAGCTAATATTGTGGTAAAAATTGTTTTCTTCATCTTTTTTCACCTCCTTTCCTTAAAAAATCAATCTACCTATTTTTGCCTTTTGCCCCAGATAAATCCGGGACTCCGGAGTCCTCAATTTATTGAGAATTTGTTCTTATTTCGTTAAAGCAAAAATATATCGACCTTTATTAAACAATAGCATAAAACACTCCAAATGTCGTTTTATTTTACCCGAATTTCAATTTTTTCACACCTTCTGACCCATTACTCTAATTACTCTTTTTTTATTGCATTTAATTAAAAAATCTGGTATACTATTTTAAGGAAAAAGGAAAGTGATAATAGGAGGTAAAAGGTAATTTGAAGGTATTAGTTGTTGCCGCACATCCAGATGATGAGATATATGGTGTTGGTGGGACAATAGTTAAGCATGCTAAATGTGGGGATGAAGTCTATGTTTGTATACTTACAGAAGGCGTAACCACGCAATATGCCAATGCAATGGATAAGATTTCTTTAGATAATCTAATTGAACAGAAAAAGAAGGAGAGTTTGAAAGCGGCTAAGATTTTAGGAATAAAAGAGGTATTTTTCTTTAATCTGCCGGATATGAGATTAGACACTATTGCCCATTCGGAAGTAAATCAGCCAATTGAACAGTGCATTGTTAAACTTTTACCTGATATTGTCTATACACACCACTGGGGGGATGTAAATAAAGACCATCGGTTAGCCTTTGAATCAACTATGGTTGCGGTCAGACCTGGATTAAATTCACCTATCAAAAGGGTACTTATTTACGAAACCCCATCTTCTTCAGAATGGAATGCCCCAATCCTGACTAATCAATTCATGCCTAATGTCTTTGTGGATATATCAGATGTGTTACCTCTTAAAATACAGGCTATGAAGGCATACAAAAGTGAACTGCGACCATTTCCTCATCCAAGGTCAATTGAGGCAGTAACTACTTATGCTAAAAAACGGGGTTTAGAGGTAGGAAAAAAGTCAGTAGAATGTTTTATGCTTATCCGTGAAATAATGTAAGTGAGGTAAGGTATCAGTAATCAGGTATCAGGTATCAGCAGTCAGGTAACACTAAAAAATAAGTGGTGTCCTTGAATAGCTAATTTGTGTAAGATAAGGGAATAAATTCATTTTAAGAGGCTTGCCTCGTTATTGCAAATTTAGCATTTTAAATTTAAAATTTACAATTTGCAATGATAAATTTGCAATGAATAATCTCCCTTTTTATACCTTTTTCAGATGCCTCACTATAACTAAGATATAACGGGACACCACTAAAAAATAGGGAATAGAGAGTAATTGTCTCACTTCCTATCTCCCACACCTGATACCTGATTACTGATTACTGATTACTGAATGCTTACCGACCCCAAAGGATATACAAATGTTAACATTTACTAAATTTGCTCTTTTTTTTATTTCAGTTAATTTCTTGACCGAAAATATGGGCTTTTTCACCCATTGGCTTAATCTGGGGCTTGGAATTACGCTTCTGCTTTGTTTTATTATGACCTATTTCCCGTTTAAGATAACGAGAGGCTTGCCTCGTTTTGGAAATAAAGGATTATGGATAACAGGAATAATCCTCTTCCTCTTTGGGTTTGCCTTACTTTCTCAAGATATAATTTTACGATTAATTGGTGTTTTATTCATCTTGTTTGGGCTTGACCTGTTTTTACGAGAGGCTTGCCTCGTTGGGGTGAACAATCCGGCTAAAGAACTACCTCCATTACTTTTTGCGACCACCGGTTACCTGTTTTTTATGATATTTTATAAATTTAACCCCTTTGTCTGGTGCTGGGAACAAGAGCTGTCCTTGGCATTAACTACCTTTATCAGTTCAATTACTAAAGTAAATATCCTTTTAGGGCATACATTTTGCGGATTTCATGCCTCCATATTATTGGTTTTTCTTATCCTTAGTTCATTCCTTTTTGAAAGCGGTGGCAAGCCGCCGCACTCCAAATTTTCACAAAGGAAAAAGGTTTTCTCGCTTGTATTAAGTTTAGTTTTATTCATCGTTGTCCAGTTCGTTTATATCATTGGTTTTGGGCTTTTAGGGAAATTTTTACACAAAACCGACATCCTCCTTTTAACCATGCCTCTTTATTTACCGTTACTTCTTCTTGTGCCACTGTATTTTAGTTTAAGGCAGGTAGAATTTGGGCTTATTAATTTAAAAGAGGGGACCAAACTCTTACCCATCATTCTGAGTCTGATTTTAGTCTCTGTTTCCATAGGTTTTTTAACATTTACCCATCCGGCAAAACCTGCCGGTAAAGAAAAGGTAGTTTTTTATACCAAGGGTTTTGTGAATTGGCTGATACCTAATTTTGAGGATTTTGGGTCTCGTAGCGGCGGTATGTTTGGTAATCTGCCGTTGTTTGTTGCCAGACTTGGCTTTGAACCTGCCTGGACTGAAACAATTAATCCGGGAATATTGAAAGAGACGAAGATATTAGTCATGATAAATATTGATGAGCCTATACTTGATTCTGAAAAAAAGGCTATCTGGGATTTTGTTGAAAAGGGTGGGTCATTACTTCTTTTGGGCGACCATACATTTTATAAAAAAGGTGACCGTAACCACTTGAATGACCTCCTGAAACCTGTCCATATCAGCTATAATTTTGATTCTGCGGATTATTTTATTGGTGGATGGCTGCACTCTTACGAATATCTTGTTCATCCGATTACTATCGGTTTGAATGATATAGAGGATGAACCAGGTATTGTAGTTGGTGCCTCGCTAAAGGTGAATTACCCAGCTTACCCTGTCATTATGGGTAAATATGGTTACTCTGATCCTGGTAGAGCGGATAATCCAGACGAGGCATACCTGGGTAATTTAGATTATGACCCGGGTGAGCAATTAGGAGACCTTGTTCTTGCCGCCTGCCAGAATTATGGTAAAGGACGGGTTTTAGTTTTTGGCGATACATCCGGTTTTGCTAATCCTATTCTGGTCTTTAGCCATGATTTTGCTAATCAAGTATTTACCTGGCTGGCAGGAGATAAAAGAGACAATTTTAATTACCGCTACCTTCTTATTGCTTTGATTACTTTAATTACCGCTTTAGTGCTTTTCCTCGTATTTTCGAGAAATCCGGTTATTTTAATCTCTTTTGTTTTTATTACCTTAATTTTTGTTTGTCTCTCTACGGAATTGAATAAGAAAAACCAAAGCAGGATTCCTAATGGAAATATTGCCTATGTTGACAATTCCCATCTGGGATACTATTCTTTAGAATCCTGGAAACCTAATGGTGTCATGGGACTACACTTTAATTTGATGCGTAATGGCTACCTGTCTTTTATGCTAAAAGACTTTTCTGAACAAAAAATCTTAAATAGTGATATATTGATTCTTATTGCCCCAACTAAACCCTTTACAAATAAAGAGATTGAAATTATTAAGGAGTATCTGAATCAAGGGGGAACTGTTATCTTAGCCGTGGGATTTGAAGAAAAAGGTGGTTCTTTAAAACTTATGGATGATTTTGGCGTTAGAGTTTTGAATGTTCCCTTAGGATATTTTCAAGTAGAGATGGAAGGCACAGGTCAGACGGCTACCTTTTATAAAGGCTGGCCTGTTACCTGTGATAATAAAAAAGTAGAGGTGGTATGCAGTGCCTATGATTATTCCCTTATTGTCAGTCTGCCGTATGGAAAGGGTAAATTTGTAGTCATTGGTGATACCTTTTTCTTTAGTAACCAGATTTTGGAAGAAGAAGAACAGCCGCATATGGAGGCTATCTATTTCTTTAGATGGCTATTGCATACTTTAGTAAGGTAATTGGTGAGGAATATCCCAAAAGGTAAATTTCTATCAGTTAATAAAAGAAATGTATGGTTCTATCTCCCGGTAAGTATAGTTGCATTTACCTGTTTATATATATTTTTCTCTCATACATCAACAGGCATAGAAGATGTAATGGGTTATATTCATGAAATAGTTTTTATTTTAATTGGACTTGGTCTTTTCTTTTATGGGTTTTTTAAACTGAAGAAAAAAAGGCTTATTGAAGATATTCCAACATCAAAGATAAGGTCTGTGGCTATGGGATTTGGGGAAGTTAAAGGTACGGCAAGGCAGAAGATGCCTCTTCAAAGTCGACTCACTCATACGGAGTGTGTTTATTACAAATTCTTGATTGAGGAAGAAAGAAGAGATAGCAAAGGAAGAAGCTCCTGGGTAACAGTAGATGAAGGAAGTTCAACCGAGTATTTTTACATTGAAGATGAGACAGGTAAAATCCTTGTTGACCCATTAGATGCAGAGGTTATTTTACCTTATGATTACAGGCAAATTGGCTTGGATGATGGTGGATTGTTAATGAATAGGCGAAAGAGATATACGGAATGGTATATAACCCCTGGTGAAGAGATTTATGTGTTGGGTAATGTTCAAAAATTTAAGGATGCACTTGCGGGAAGAAAGGAAAAACTTATTCTAAAACTTCAGGAATTAAAACAAAATAAAGAAAAACTTATGCAATATGATACCAACAAGGATGAGAGAATAGATATTACAGAATGGGATATTGCCGTAGAAAAAACTAAACAGGAATTGTTTGAAGAAGAAATTAAAAAAACAGGGGATATGGAAGATGATATTGTCATCACGAAAGGGGAGATAGAAAAAACATTTATTATTTCTGACATGAGTGAGAAAAGATTAGTAAGGAAGATGGCTATTCAAGGATATTTATGTATATCCTCCGGGTTTTGTATCATCATCATTATAACTACATCATTACTTGCCCGGTCAGGTTTATTCCCGGGTTATTTAATAATTCCCTGGGAGATATTTTATAGATAGAAAGTTTAAATATGAAACGGTTAAATCCGAATATCGAAATACGAAATACGAAACAAATCCGAATACCAAAATTCAAAATCCAAAACAATAAAATATTTGAGACATTTGCTATTTGAATTTGTTTTGAATTCTCCTCGCTTTTTCTTTCATTGTTTCGAATTTCGATATTTGTATTTCGAATTTTTCACCTTATTCCGTATTTCGAATTTTGTGCTTCGTGCTTCGAATTTAATTATCTATAATACATATTTATACGAGGAGGTAGTAAAATGAGTGGATTATCTATTTTGATTTTAATTGCCTTAGGCTTAGGAATCGTTTGGGTGATAATTTATTTTATTAGTATCTATAATGAGTTGATACATATCCGGGTCAACATCGACAAATCATGGGCAAATATTGAAGTTCTTGAGAAACAGAGATATGATGAGCTTCCAAAACTTATAAAGGTATGCGAGGGGTATATGAAATATGAAAGAGAAACACTTGAAAAGGTTACCCTTGCCAGAACAAAATTTTTAGATGCAAAGACACCAAATGAGTTTGCCAAAGCAGGTGATGACCTTAGCGGTGCCCTAAAAACACTTTTTGCCGTTGCAGAAAACTATCCTGAACTAAAGGCAAATGAAAATTTTATGCAATTGCAAAATAGAATAACTTATCTTGAAAGTCAAATTGCCGATAGAAGGGAATTTTATAATGAATCTGTAACTATCTACAATGTCCGCATACAACAAATACCTTATGTATTCATTGCCAATATGCTTAAATATGAGCAAAAAGAGATGTATAAAGTTCCTGCAGAAGAAAAGGTTTCACCTGAAATAAAGTTTGAATTTCCAAAATAATCCAGGTGTAAAAACAGAAATTCAAAACGGAGGCAAAATGTCTAAAGTCAAACAAGCAGACAGAAAGAATAACAAGCAGGAATCCATTGAGGCGACACTCTGGCAATCTGCGGATAAATTGCGTAAAAACATGGATGCCGCAGAATATAAGCATATTGTCCTTGGTTTAATTTTTTTGAAATACATATCCGATGCCTTTGGAGTTCTGTATTCCAAACTTGTAGAGGGCAAGGGCGAATACGAAGGGGCTGACCCGGAAGACCCAAATGAATACACCGCTGAAAAGGTTTTCTTTGTCCCGCCTGTCGCCCGATGGAAACTTATTTCCGATAACGCTAAAAAGACCGAAATCCTTCTGGATAACGGTAAAAAAGTAGATATTGGCGGATATGTGGACGAAGCTATGGAAGCCATAGAACGGCAGAACCCTTCTTTGAAGGGCGTTCTTCCCAAAGTCTATGCCCGTCAGAACCTTGACCGAGCGAGTTTGGGCGGTCTCATCGACCTTGTTGGCACGATTGCACTTGGTACTGAAGAGGCAAAAAGCAAGGATGTGCTTGGTCAGGTGTATGAATATTTTCTCGGACAATTTGCTCTGGCTGAAGGCAAAAAAGGCGGTCAGTTCTATACACCTGGAAGTGTTGTTAATCTGCTGGTTGAAATGCTTGAGCCTTATGAGGGTCGTGTGTTCGACCCTTGTTGTGGCTCTGGAGGTATGTTTGTGCAGAGCGAGAAGTTTATTGCCTCTCATCAGGACCACTATAAAAAGAAAGGCAAAGGCGTCAACTTTAATCCTGCTGACCTGATTTCCATTTACGGACAGGAGTCCAATCAGACTACCTGGCGACTGGCTAAAATGAATCTTGCTATCCGTGGGATTGATAGCTCAAATATCAAATGGAATAATGAAGGTTCATTTCTGAATAATGCCCACAAAGACCTGAAAGCCGATTTTATCATTGCCAATCCGCCGTTCAACGATTCCGACTGGTCAGGTGAATTGTTAAAAGATGATGCCCGCTGGAAGTATGGTATTCCACCAGCCGGTAATGCCAACTACGCATGGATCCAGCACTTCATCTATCACCTGTCGCCTAAAGGCATGGCAGGCTTTGTGCTCGCCAAAGGCTCTCTTACTTCCAAAACCAACGGTGAAGGCGAAACACGAAAAGCGATTATTGAAGTCGGACTTCTTGACTGTATTGTCAACCTTCCGGCAAAGCTTTTTCTGAATACACAAATACCAGCTTGCCTCTGGTTCCTGTCGCGCAAGAAAGAAGGCCGTCTTGACAAGGTGTTGTTTATTGACGCTCGCAATCTTGGGTTTTTGATTAACCGTCGGACAAAACAATTCACCGCTTCCGACATTGCCAAAATAACCGAGACATACCACCACTGGCGCAACAAGTCAGACAATTATCAAGATGTACCGGGCTTTTGTAAATCGGTTACCTTAGATGAAATCAAAGAAAAAGATTTTGTGCTCACGCCGGGGCGATATATCGGCTTGCCGGAGGATGAGGATGATTTTGATTTTAATGACCGTTTTGACGACTTGAAAGCGGAGTTTGAATCGCAGTTAAAGGAAGAAGAAAAGCTCAATGCTCTGATATTGGAAAATCTGAAAAAGGTGAAATATGGTCTGAGCGGGAATTATTATGTTGTGGAGGCATTACAATGAATAATGATATCAGATGGAAACAACGGTTTCAGAATTTTGAAAATGCATATAATACCTTTAATCGAATGATAAATCGGTATGATGTTAGTCCAGATGATGAGGCAATTCAGATGGCTCTGGTTCAAGCATTTGAATTCACCTTTGAATTGGCATGGAATACCATGAAAGATTATCTTGAGAATGAAGGTTATGATGAGGTTAAAAACAGCAAGCAAACTATCCGAACCGCTTTTCGGGCTGAATTGATTTATGATGCTGAAAAATGGATGGATGTTATTCAAAAAAGGAACCTTGCCGGCCACACCTACAATCAAAGCATTCTTGAGGAAACGGTGAAATACATTAAAGAAGAATTTTATCCATTAGTAAGAAAACTCTATGAGGATTTAAAAAATCGACTATGAAATATGGATTTAGTAATAAACAACTTAAGGAGATAGTCTCTTTTTTCAGGGAATATTCCGAAGTGGAAGAGGCTGTGCTTTTTGGATCCCGGGCAATCGATACCTATAAAGAAGCCTCTGATGTGGATATTGCTTTAAAAGGAAATAATGTTACGGCATCACTTTCAGCAAAAATGAAGTTTAATATTGAAGAAGATACTTATCTGCCTTTCTTTTTTGATTTTGTCGCCTATTCGACAATTACCAGTGAGGAATTGAAACAGCATATCAGGAATAAGGGGGTTGTGATTTATCGTAGGATGGGTGAGTGGAAGGAAGTTAAACTAAATGAAGTTATTATTTCAAACAATCGAAGCATTGGAAAAGACTATATATATGAAGTTATCCAATACTTAGATACTGGCTCTATTACTCAAGGAAAGATAGTACAGCTTCAAGAGTTTAAATTATCAGATGCTCCAAGCAGGGCTAAAAGACTTGTCAAGAATAATGATATTGTTTATTCCACTGTGAGACCAATCCAACGACATTATGGTTTTATTGTTACCCCACCTCCAAATCTTGTCGTATCAACAGGCTTTTCAGTAATTGAAACAGACCAGGGAAAAGCAGAACCTTTATTCATATATTATTATCTAACTTCTACCGAGATTGTCGAAATATTAGATGTTATTGCAGATGGGTCAACATCTGCATATCCATCATTGAAGCCATCAGATATTGAAAATTTAGGTATTTCTCTCCCCCCGCTCCCCGAGCAGAAAGCCATTGCCGCCGTGTTGAGCAGTTTGGATGACAAAATAGACCTGCTGCACCGCCAAAACAAAACCCTGGAAGCCCTGGCCGAGGCGGTTTGGCAGAAGATGTTTGTGGAGGAGGCGGATCCGGGGTGGAAGAAGGGGAAACTGGGGAATGTAACTTCCGTGAGCACAGGGAAGGGTTTAAAAAGAATCGAATATAATGAAAATGGTTTGTATCCTGTCATTGGTGCGAATGGTGAAATTGGAAGAACAGATAAATACCTTACAAATGAAAAGCTAATCTTAACTGGAAGAGTTGGAACACTCGGAGAAATATCTATAAGCAATAAAGAAGTGTGGATTTCAGATAATGTTCTTATTATGAAACCAAACGAAGAGAGATTTTTTTATGCTGTTTATTTTTTATTGAAGAATATTGATTTTGAAAACTTAAATGTTGTGAGCACCCAACCGCTTGTAACACAGACGGATTTAAAAAATATTGAAATTGAATTTCCAAGTAATGATGTCTTAGACTATTTCACCACATGGTGTGAATCAGCATTTAATAAAATTGAACAAAATGTCAGACAAATCAGCACGCTCTCTCACCTTCGCGATACGCTATTGCCCAAACTGATGTCCGGCGAAGTGAGGGTGTCCATATGAGACAGGTGGGTAGAGACGCCCTATTGGTGGGGGGTAGAGACGCCCTAATAGGGCGTCTCTACGAGGAGGAACGCCTTCTATATAAAAACCGATACCGCATTGAATCGACACGCTTGAAAAATTGGAATTATGGGTGGAATGGTGCGTATTTTTTAACGATATGTACAAAAAATCGGGAACATTATTTTGGAAACATCAGAAATGGAATGATGATTTTGTCAGGAATTGGCACCATTGCGGAAAAATATTGGTATGAAATCCCCACGCATTTTCCGTTTGTCGATTTAGGTGCATTTGTTGTGATGCCAAACCATATTCATGGTATAATTATCATTGATAAATCAAATGAAATAATGCGGGACAATTATTCTGTAGAGACGCCCAATTTGGGCGTCTCTACAGACGACGCGGCAATCGATAATAAAAATGATAAATGGGAATCAGGGAATTTGGGTGTTATCATTAATCAATACAAACGGATATGCACTATACATTCTCGGAAAATAAAACCTGATTTTGCATGGCAATCACGATTCTATGATCATATCGTCCGCGATGATGAATCGTATCACAGGATTTCAGAATACATTATAAATAACCCGTTGAATTGGGAAAAGGATGATTATTATGTGGGTAGAGACGCCCTATTAGGGCGTCTCTACGAGGACAACAACGATGTGGCAGAAATAGGGTCTGATCCAGAATCTGCTATTAGTATTGAAAGGAGTGAACTAAATTGAAAAACAATCTTCCAGATAAACAGACAAACTTCCTTCTTTACACCGGAAGTGACGGCAAAGTGAATGTTGAGGTTTTTCTTAAAGACGAAACGGTTTGGCTTACGCAGAAGGCTATGGGACAGCTTTTCGGTGTTGAAAGTCATACCGTGACCTATCACCTGAAAGAAATATACAAATCGGTCGAATTTGATGAAAAGGCAACTACTCGAAAAATTCGAGCAGTTCAAGATGAGGGAAACAGACAGGTATCGCGGGAGCTTGATTTCTACAATCTTGACGCCATTATCGCAGTCGGCTACCGCGTAAACTCCTATCAGGCAACGCAATTTCGTATTTGGGCTACCAAAACACTCAAGGAATACATTATCAAGGGCTTTGTTCTGGACGATGAGCGGCTGAAACAGGGAAGCAGGGTTTTTGGCAAGGATTATTTCGAGGAACTCCTTGAGCGAATCAGGGAAATACGGGCAAGCGAAAGACGCTTTTATCAGAAAATCACTGATATTTACGCTCTGGCCACAGATTACGATAAGGACTTGCCGATTACAAAGGAGTTTTTTGCAACAGTCCAAAACAAACTCCATTGGGCTATAACAGGCAAAACTGCCGCAGAAATGATTTATGCCTCTGTTGATGCAACAAAAATTTATATGGGTTTAAATTTCTGCATAATTTTTTGGAGCTGTCAAACTATCCAATTCTTGAAGATAAAGGCAAGGTAAGTGCATTGGAAGCAAAACTCAAAGCTGAACAGGAATATGAAGTTTATCGCGTGATACAGGACAAAGATTACATTTCTGATTTTGATAAAGAAATAAAAAGAATAGAAGGGAAAAAATGACCAATTTCACCGAATCTGAAATCGAAATATTCTCTCTTGACGAACTCAAGCAGCTTGGCTTTGCCTGCATTCCGGGGCTGTCCATTGCCCCTGATGATGAAACCAATCGGGGTTTTATGGTGGCTGAACCTGCGGCACCCTATGGTGAATGGAAGAAACGGGAAAGCTATGGTAATGTGGTTTTAAGGCATACCCTGGAACAAGCCATAAACCGACTGAATCCTGTGGTACCGGAAATGGCTCGGCAGGAAGCACTGAAAGCGGCGTTGTCCGTGTTTTCTCTTCAGCTTATCGAGGCGAACGAAGCCTTTCATAAAATGCTTGCCGAAGGTATCTTGGTTACAGTGCAAAAGGATGGACAGGAACGCGGCGAGCGGGTCTGGTTAGTTGATTTTCAGAAGCCCGAGAACAATATTTTCTTTGCCATAAATCAGTTCACCGTTCTCGAACGTAATCAGAACAAACGGCCTGATGTTCTCCTCTTTATCAACGGCTTGCCGCTGGTGGTGATAGAACTCAAGAACCCGGCGGATAAGCACGCTACCATTCGCAAAGCCTTTGACCAGATACAGACCTACAAGGCAGTCATTCCATCGCTTTTTTTCTACAACGCTTTTTGCGTAATTTCCGATGGGCTGGAAGCAAAGGCGGGGACAATTTCATCTGCATTTAGCAGGTTTCAGGCATGGAAAACGATTGACGGCCAAAAAGAATCTTCTCCCCATGTCAGCCAGATCGAAGTGCTCATCAAGGGCATGCTGAACAAGGCAACGCTGCTTGATTTGATACGGAACTTCATCGTTTTTGAGAAAGACAAAAAGATCGATCCCAAATCCGGACTGGTGCAGATTGAGACGGTGAAAAAGATTGCGGCATACCACCAGTACCACGCGGTGAATAAAGCCGTGGAAAGCA
>JBDRHR010000221.1:0-4208 GCA_043816605.1 Nitrospirota bacterium | reverse complement strand
TTTTCATTTTTCATTATTTATTTTACAGTTTACAGTTGTTCACAATACGAAATCTTCAACTGGCTGAACGGTTACAAAGGGAATTGGGAAATAACTATCAGCCTAAATTGTCCAGCAAAAGATGTGGGACATGCTAAGCTCTCAAGAGGGGATTTCTTAAAGCTCCCTCTAATCCCCTCTACTAAGAGGGGGTAGAGGCAATACTGTTCGGAATGATTAATTCCATTTGGAACACATCCCACATTTACCTTTCCCAAGTTCCGTTAGGAACATAATATTGGTAGAAACAATAACCATAGATAAACCAAAAGTTCCGTAGGAACGATATAATTTTCAGTCGATTGAATTTTAAATATATCATGCCTACGGCATTTATGCTTGTTAATATCTATTTCTACCGATATGTTATCCCTACGGGACATGTAAAAATTTAAGGAATATAAATCATAGTGGCTTTCACGAAAACATAGAGATACATCCGCTACTGTTTGGCATGATTTGGCATTCCGAACAGTATTGACGGTTACCCTAAATTTAAAGAGTAATGAGGCAGTAGGGGGTTGTTTCCCCCCGTAACTGTAAGGATTACAAAAAACTAAAAATAATGCTGTTACATCCACGTAATGGGTTAGTGAATGGTGGGAAAATGGTACTTATCGTTTAGGGTTCGGGATTAGGGATTCGGGGTTCGGGGAAATAGAATTAGGAATTAGATGTTTGGAATTAAGGGAATTAATCTTGGATTCAGATTAAGGCATCCAGCAATATAGATTGTAGATTGCGAATTGCGGATGGTGAATAAATCCAAAATCGACAATCTAAAATCTAAAATAGAGTTTTGCAAATTAACAATTAGCGTGTCATTGCGAGGAGCAAAGCGACAAAGCAATCCCGTTGAGTAACAAGCAGTTATATAGATTGCTTCGCTATCGCTCGCAATGACAAAATACCGCATTTTGCAGAACTCTACAAAATTAAATAATAAGGAGGAAGAAAAAAATGAAAAGGTTAATGATGTTATTAGTGTTAATGTTGGGATTAGTTATTGCCCCGACAAAATCTGCCTTTGCCTTGCAAATTAATTGGGCAGATATTTTCGTTACCCCCAATGGTGATTCTTCTATTGTCGGTGGTTATCTTGGTGGGGATGGGAATCAACAGACTTCTCCGAACGAGTGGATTGATTGGAGCATAGGCAACTGTGTGCCTTTCAGTGGTGCGGCAACAAGTGATATGGTATTTTCCACCGCTGTCGGAAATTTCATGACTCCGGCTAATTGGCACGAAAGGATGCGGATTACCAAGGGAGGTAATATCGGCATTGGGACGGCGAATCCGACAGAAAAACTTACCGTTGCGGGAACGATTCAGTCAACTAACGGTGGATTCAAATTCCCTGATGGGTCTCTTCAGACTACTGCGACTTCAGCAGGTGCTCATTACATAGGCGAGTCCTACGGTGGTGGTATTGTATTTTGGGTAGATGCAAGCGGGTAACATGGATTAGTTGCAGCCACAGTCGACCAAAGCACAGAAATACGATGGTACAACGGAGTATATACGACAACTGGGGCAATTAAGGATGGGGTATATGCAGGTAAAAAAATACCGCCTTGATTATCAACAATCAAGGTGCAGGCAGTTATGCTGCTAAACTTTGTGATGATTTGGAAATTACCGTAAACAATGAGTTTTACGATGACTGGTACTTACCTTCAAAATATGAGCTTAATTTATTGTATCTTCAAAAAAGTGTTGTTGGCGGTTTTGCGTATAGCTACTATTGGAGTTCGCCCGAGTTCATTAGTCTCATCGCGTGGTTCCAGTCCTTCCTCCGTGGCAACCAGGACGACGTCAGTAAGGACTACACGTACTGTGTGCGTGCTGTTCGGGGCTTTTAACAATTTATCCATTTAACTATTACCACGAAGTGGTTAAATTTTTTTAGAAAAATATGGCATTATCGCACGAATTACCTATTTACAAAGATGTATACCTAAACAAATCAGGATTCCAATAAATAATTGAACCACAAAGAGCACAAAGAAATTTCAAAATATTCTCTAAACCTTTGTGTCCTTTGTGAGCTTTGTGGTTAAAAATCTCTTTCTGGTTAGTATAGGACATTACTAATTTTTGCAAACCTGATTTATTTGAGTATATATAAACTCATATTACAGGTGTTTGATTTTACCAAAGATTTTTCGAAGGAGTATGGTAACATCCCCCTAACCCCTTTCAAAGGGGGAATAACATCCACCTGACCTCCTTCAAAGGAGGAATAATAAACATCTTGCCATAAGGTAACATTTCAAGTATAATGACCCTTGTTAATAAACCATTTTATATGCCAACTTAATAAATTCCCCCTTTGAAGGGGGTCAGGGGGATGTTGAAGTAGGGGGGATGTAAAACTGACACCAAATAAAATCATACCATATAATCCAAAACTCAAAGAATTAGCAAGACAATTGCGAAAAAATAGTACATTATCGGAAGTCTTACTGTGGAATCAAATTAAGGGTAAAGCATTTGGGTATGAATTTCACAGACAAATACCAATTGATGAATTCATTGTAGATTTTTATTGTCATGAATTAATGCTTGCAATTGAAATAGATGGTGATAGTCACAGTTATAAATATAATTATGATACAGCACGGCAGGATAAATTAGAAAAATTGGGTGTTACATTTATTCGTTTTAATGATTTAGAAATAAAAAAGGATATGGATAATGTATTGAGGGCTTTGGAAGGAATAACATCCCCCTAACCCCCTTCAAAGGGGGAATATTTCCCTGACCCCCTTCAAAGGGGGAATAACACATCATTCCATAACTTTACAAACTTTCTCCCTTTCCCCATCTTTCTTCTTTTTCTGCCCCACTACTCTCTACCCTTGCCCAGGTATCTGCCATTAGGATTTCATCTAATGTCGGGCTTTCAATTATTTGATGCGTATCCATTACCTTTCGAATAATTTTAGGAATATCCGTAAATTTTATTTCCTTATTCAGAAATTGTTGCACGGCTATTTCATTAGCGGCATTAAGAACCGCCGGTAAAGTCCCTCCTTTTGCCATTGCTTCATAACCATACGCTAAACATGGGAATTTAACTAAATCCGGCTCCTGGAAGGAAAGTGTCCCAATTTGGGTTAAATTCAAACAGGATAATACCTCTTCCAATCTTTCCGGATAAGACAGAGCATAAGCGATTGGAATCCGCATATCCGTAACCGACATTTGGGCTAAAATTGACCCGTCGATAAACTCTACCATTGAGTGAATTATGGATTGCGGATGAATAACTACCGTAATATTGGCAACAGGAACATCAAACAGGTAATGAGCCTCTATGACCTCAAGTCCTTTATTCATCAAGGTAGCAGAGTCCACCGTGATTTTTTTACCCATCTGCCAGGTAGGATGTTTAAGGGTCTCCTCCAGTGTAATAGTTTCTAAATCCTCTCTTTGTCGAAAAGGACCACCAGAGGCGGTGAGGATAAGTCTTTTAACCGTGTTAGGGGCTTTACCTTCCAAACATTGAAATATGGCGTTATGTTCACTGTCTAAGGGTAAAATCTTAACCCCATTTTGCTTAGCAAGCTCCATAACTATCTTGCCTGCCATAACCAATGCCTCTTTATTCGCCAGCCCAATTTGCTTTTTAGCTTTAATTGCCTCAAGCAATGGAATTAAGCCTGCTGCCCCAACAATAGCACAGATGACTAAATCTACCTCAGGTTGGCAGGCAACCTTAATTAGCCCTGCTTGTCCTCCAACTACCTCACATGAATGGTCTTTTAATCTTTGAGCTAACTCATCTGCCCTTTCCTCATCTGCCAGACAAACTATTTTGGGATTAAATTTGCGGACTTGTTTTTCTATCAAATCCACATCTTTATTAGCGGCTAAGCCAACCACCTGAAAATGTTGTTGGAACTTCTCCATTACCCATAAGGCATTTATACCAATAGACCCGGTAGAACCTAAAATAGCAACTTTTTTCACGCCTACATCATTATATCAGAAAATAAAAAATTGTCAACAAGAAAAAATAGGTATGTTACACCAATTTAGAAATGTCCTATTTTGTGTTAGCTAAAAGAAACTCTTTTTGTTGATATTTGCATAGATTTATCTTAAATCTCCTCCAAGGATGATCTGCTTCAGGAATATATATCTTTCTTGGTTTTAATGGTTCT
>JBDRHR010000220.1:0-37330 GCA_043816605.1 Nitrospirota bacterium | reverse complement strand
TCCTGTTCTGACAAAGGATTATGGCTATCTTATTAAGGTTTACAAAACCATATTTTGGGATAAAATTCTGCGAAAAAAATATTTAAAATTGTTCCTAACCCTTTGATATACCTAATGTTTACAACTCACCGAGAATTGCTGTTTAGTAACTATTCAGGATGTGTAATAAAGGAGAAAAAGGGGAAGACGGAGAAATGGAAAAGAAACCACGAATTTACACAAATAAAGACGAATAACCACGAATATCTTTAATTAAATTAGAGTTAATTCGTGTTTATTAGTGGCTAATATTTCTCCAATTCTCCCTTTTCTCCATTTCTCCTTATTTTACACCTGAATCTCCAAAAACAAACAGGGGCAAGAGATAACCTCTACCAGAGGTGTTACCTCTCGCCCCTGCAACGAAAACACTTACTTTGGAATTAAATCCTTATGTGGCTTCTTAAATATTGACCATTGACTTGTCTTGGGGTCGTATTTGGAATTGACAAAGCATTTCCAATTCGCATCGTCAATCAGGTCAAAGTCCGCACGGTAGTAAAAGCCGGGATACCTTGATTCTTCACGGAATAAGATGTGTCGCAGATGTATTTCCGCTGTCCAAATTCTGTGATAATTCTCCCAGCATCTCAATAACTCGTGCAAATCTTTAGCCCCCATCTTTTTTGCATCTTCCTTGAGTATATCAAGGAGTTCCAATGCCTTTTCTAACATAGCCTTACCGGTTACATACCATGTTCCACAGCCACCACCATATTCATCCATAATCTTATTCAGCCTGAACATCAACATCCTTGGCTTGATATAATTTGGATTAATCTCCGGGTCTGTCGAATACCCTCTATGTGCCTCATAATTAATGAATGGCAGGTAAATTTCATCTGCCAATTCCTTTTTGTCTTTGGTAATAGTTTGTGTAAAATCCTTATGCTCAAGCACGAATTTAACCGCAGACTTAGCGGCAATTCTACCTTCAACATGTGACCCTGATGAGAATTTATGTCCTGATGCACCCACACCATCACCTGCTGTGAACAAACCTGATACAGTAGTCATTCGGTTGTAACCCCACTGCCATTCTGCAGGAGCAAAATCCTCGGGTCCGCTAACCCAAATTCCACAGCATCCTGAATGTGAACCTAATAAATATGGTTCTGTCGGCATAAGTTCAGACTTTGTCTCCTCAGGGGCAATATTCATACCTGCCCAGAACCCTGCCTGACCAATACACATATCCAGGAAGTCTTCCCATGCTTCTGATTCAAGTTCCCTGCATTTCTTCTTGTCATTACCATAGGATTCAAAGAGGTTCTTCATAGCTGTTGGAGTATCCATATAGATAGGTCCCCTACCTTCTTTTAGTTCCTTGAGCATCTGATGATTTCTTAAGCATGTTGGAGTTACTTTAGAAGCACCATACGGCAGATAATCTTTAAGTAAATCCGCATTTTTTACACTGTAATCTTCACCTGCAGCATTTGTTGCCTTTGCCTTAAATAACAAGAACCATGCTCCCACCGGTCCTGCCCCATCCTTAAATCTCGCTGGGACAAATCGGTTTTCCATCATAGTTAATTCTGCCCCTACTTGAGCGGCCATAGTGTATGTCGAGCCGGCATTCCATATAGGATACCATGCCCTACCCATACCTTCACCGGTTGACTGCCTTGGTCTGAATATATTTACAGCACCACCGCAAGCCATGATAATTGCATTAGCTCTAAAGATATAAATCTTATTTTCTCTTGTGCTAAAGCCAACTGCTCCTGCAATCCTGTTTTCTTCCTTTTCATCAAGCAATAGACTAACAATAAAAACCCGTTCATAGATATTGTCCATACCGAGTGCTGTTTTAGCGGCTTCAGCCACAATGGTTTTATATGATTCACCATTAATCATTATCTGCCATTTACCGGTTCTGACGGGCTTGCCACCCTGTTCAAGGGTTTTGTCTTCGTCTCCATGTTGTTTCCAAATTGGCAATCCCCATTCCTCAAATCTATGCACACTATCATCAACATGTCTCCCTACATCATAGATAAGGTCGTCACGAACAACACCCATCAAATCATTGGAAACCATTTTGACATAAGCCTCAGGTGTATTCTCTCCAATATAGGTATTAATGGCTGAAAGTCCTTGAGCAACAGCACCACTTCTTTCTAAAGCTGCCTTATCTACCAATGTAATTTTCATATCCGGCGAAGCCCATTTTTTTACTTCAAATGCCGCTCCGCATGACGCCATGCCACCACCGATAATTAAAATATCGGTTTTTATTTCTTCTATTTGTGGCTCTTTACAAAAATGTGAAGTATCTGTAGTTTGTACTGACATTTTTTACCTCCTTTTTAATTTTGTTTGAACCGTTCGAACCATTCGAACCGTTCAAACGGTTATTTTTACTTTGCTGGAACAAGAAGTGTCTTCCCCAATTCTGTGAACAAGTTTGGACTCTTGAGGTCAGCCTCTGTTGGTTGTTGCTTACCCTCATAAGGTTTAATTGAACCCTCAGGTGTAGTCCGAATAGGAAACTTAAACCTTTTGATATTACCGTTTCTGAATTCGACTGTCCACATAATAGAATCTGTACCTCTGACTGGAATTATTGTACCTACCATCGGCACGATGTCCGCATAGGCTCTGACCTCAATAGCCTGCTGGGCACATATCTTAACACAGCAATAACACTCCCAGCACTGTTCCGGCTCCTGATTGAAAGCTTTGGTCTTATCTTCATTTAACCTATACAGATCATTTGGACAAATATACTGACAGGCTGTCTTATCCTGTCCTTTGCAACCATCACATTTTTCTGCAATTACAAAACTTGGCATTTAATTTACCTCCTCTTTGATTATATTTTTCCGGTTGTTTCCGGACAATAGGTCTTATGAGTCTTATAGGACTTATAAGTTCTATAATTTCCTTTGTTCTGTCAAAATCACCTCCCGTTTTTTAATAAGGGTTGAGGAGTTAGGGAGTTGAGGAGTTGAAGAGTTAAGGATTGAGGATATTTTCTTCCACCCTAACTCCTAACTCCCTAACTCCTCAACTCTTACTTCTCTCCCCTCGCGTGTTTATGGAGTTTAATCTCCACCTTTTCCTCTAACCCGGCGTAATACTCCTTTAATACCTCTAACACTTCCGCTCGGCTAAAGTGATCAGTTACCGGTTGATTTTCGGAAAGCATTTTTCGAAGCATAGTTCCGCTTAAGTTCACCCGATCTTCTTTATCATGCGGGCAAGTTTTAGTTGAAGCCATGCCATCACATTTATGACAGTAGAATGTCAAATCAATCTTAAGTGGCTGAATCAAGAGGCTACCCTGAGGTATTTCATCAAAGATATGTTGAGCGTCATAAGGACCGTAATAATCACCGACTCCCGCATGGTCTCGACCAATAAGTAAATGGCTACAGCCGTAGTTTTGACGAAAGACACCGTGAAGTAGAGCTTCTCTCGGTCCACCGTAACGCATCTCCATAGGATAGACTCCTTGAATACAGGTATCTTTTACAAAATAATGTTCAACTAACAAATCAATTGCCTTTACCCTGACATCTGCCGGTATATCTCCTTCCTTGAGTTTACCAACCAATTGATGGATGAGCAAACCATCGCAAATCTCAATGGCTATCTTTGCCAGATGCTCATGAGCACGATGCATAGGGTTTCTAAGTTGCAAAGCGGCTACCGTGTTCCAGCCTTTTTCCTGAAAAAGTGCTCTGGTCTGGGCAGGTCGCATATATTTATCACCATATTCAGCCGGGTAATGAAGTTCATTTAATACCTTTACCGGTCCGGCAAGATTTACCTCTTTCTGGGTCATAACCTTATGGACTCCGGGATGTGCCTGGTCAATTGTTCGGAATACCTGTTTGCACTCATGCTCCTTGTCAATCGTATATTTCTCCGCAATCTTCATCGTCCCCATTAATTCGCCTGTTTCCTCATCAATCAGGGCAATCTCTTCACCCTTTTTCAAACTATCCGACTGTTCTTTTGTTGTCGAAAGTGTAATCGGAATAGGCCAAAACACACCGTTAGACATTTTCATCTCATCGCAGACACCCTTCCAGTCATCATAACCCATAAATCCATCCAATGGTGTAAAAGCGCCAATACCCATCATAATCAAATCAGATGTCTCTCTTGAGCTCATCTTAACCTCGGTTAATGACTTTGCCTTCTTCCGTTCTTCATGGAGTTCATCTCCGGTCAGCAACAGCGGTTTTAATTCTCCACCTCCATGTGGTGTAATTAATCTTGACATATCGTTTTCCTCCTTTAATAAATTTTAGCCGGCATTCAGGATACCTGAACACTTATGATATTATAGTAGCATAAAATTTTTTATATGGCAAATTATAAGATTTTATAGGTAGATAAATTTTCTTTATAGAAGAGTAGATTTTCTGTTCGAAAGAACACGAATTACACGAATGTCCGAATATCACGAATGAATAAAGGGAATAGGGATGAGGGGAGAAAGGATGAATTTTTCCCCTCATCCCTATTCCCTGACTCTATTCGTATAATTCGTCTATTCGTGCTATTCGTGTTCATATTTAGTAGTTTGAACGGTTACTGAGGAAACTCAAGAATTGTTCCATAGGTTTAGTTCTAAACTGCCCATGTTTTAAAATAATGGTAAAGTCTCTTTCAAACCTGAGACCATTTATCTGAAGTATTTTGAGGATATTTAATTTCTTTTCTTTTAATACCGCACATTGTGAGATAATGCCTATGCCCAGTCCTGCCTCTACTGCTGACTTGATTGCCTCTGAACTGCCTAATTCCATCTTGACATTCAAATCAGACAGCTTTATTTTTGCCTTCGCTAATATATCTTCTATTACCTTTCGAGTTCCAGAGCCTTGCTCACGCAAGATAATTGGTTCCTTCTTAAACTCATCTTGCTCTATTTCCTTTCCTTCCTGCCAATGGTGTTTCAAAGAGGCAATAACGACCAATTCATCTTCAATAAACTTCTCAACCAAAATATCTCTATGTTGGACTGGTCCCTCAACTAAGCCTAAATCGATTAAATTATTTAAAAGTTGGGCGGCTATTTCTTTTGTATTGGCATTGGTAAGAAAAATCTCAAATTTGGGGTATAGTTCTTTAAATCTACATAGTATAGTAGGTAAAAAATACTGACCAATGGTAGTAGATGCACCAATTACCAGCCTGCCATGAGAGGCTTGAGTTAAATCCGCTATTTCCTTTTCTGCCTTTTGATAAAGGTCTAAAATATCCCAGGCATACTTAAGAAGAATCTCTCCTGCCGGTGTCAAGCTAACTTCACCTTTTATACGGTCAAATAATCTTGTCTCCAAAGATTCCTCTAAGATATGAATTTGATGGCTAATCGCCGGCTGACTTAAGCATAAAATATTAGCGGTATTAGAAAAACTTTTTTCATTTGATAGTGTATAAAATGTCCTTAAAGAAAAGCTGTCTAACATAAAAATTACTCCTTGTTACCCTGGGTTATGTTTTTATCCTTCAGGGCTCAATTTTGGGTAGACTTATATTGCTGGATAATACTTTTTCTACTATTTCTCTAACTTGACAAATAAATTTTTTTGCTTGAGCAAGTTGAGCTTCAGCTTCCTCATAGGTAAATTCAACATAATCGTTATAATCAGAAGCCTCTCTATCGCGTTTGGCATTAGCAATAATAATACTACTTTCCTTAGGCATTATTTCAGTTTTCACCCAATAACGATTAAAGAATGAAATTATCCCGGAATGTTTTTGACTGTCCAGCCCTAATAAAGCCAAAAGTGCCTTGGCTGAAGTAAAGATAGCATAGTATGAACGGCCGATAGAATCTTCATAAAGAGAAAGATTTATCATTCCCTCAGCCGCCTTTATTCGTTCATCTGCCTTTGATAATCAATAACGAGCTAAACTAATCTTTTTCGGGTCCAGGTTCATTGAGTTCATAAGGCAATTGCCTCCTTTTTTAGGTTTTGCACAAAGAGTGTATTGAATCGTTGATTTTTTTGATATTCAACCCGGGTATAAATAATTGGAGAGACATTGCAGTCATACTTAAGATTAATATCAGTTACAATAACACTTATTTTGTGAGAAATTGCCCAATCTCTTTTATGAAGGATAATTAAAATATCCAAATCAGATTCTTCATTGAAATCTCCTCTTACCTTGGAACCAAACAATTTAATGGAAACCAAATTATCTCCAGTAAAAGATTTGACTTGCTCGATAAAAACCTTTAAGGCGATCTGTTCATCTTTCCCTAAATATTTTTCATAATCTTTCTTCATTTTCTCTTCTTTCCCTTACTCCATCAGCCTACTTTATACTTTATGAATATAATTTATCCCTACATAAAAATTTAGAACTTGACTTGTAAGAATTTTTATAGTAATATTATATACTTAAATCGTTTGAATGTCAAGTGTTTATTTGGGGTGGTAGGTAATGGGGAAAAACAACCCCCTAACCCCCTTTTTTAAGGGGGAATAAAACAGGGTTGTGCCATATTCCCCCTTAAAAAAGAGGGTTAGGGGGTTATTAAATGATGGAGATAAAAGAAACCAGCGTTATTTTTTTGCCGGAGGAGATTATCCAACTGATAGGTATCTGTGAGGATGCCGATAAAGACAATGCCCTATCTTTTTTAAAGGAACTTCGTAAGAAGGTAGAAAAGGTTCAAAGTGGAGCTCGTTCTTCATACCAACGAGGTGGACACATAGGACCTGCTAAATATTAAATAATAGGGATGGTTCACTTTAGTGTGAAAGCTTGCGGTTAAAAGATGGAGTAATTTTTTGGTGAAGCATTGAATGTAGAATATCGAACAAGGAATAATGAATGTCGAAGTAAGATATTCAATCTTGACTTCATCATTCGAAATTCTTTATTCGATATTCGATATTCTTTTGAACCATGAATTATTGTTCCAAAAGAAATCACAGGAAAAACGATAAAAATGAACCGTCCCAAATAATAGGAAAGACTAATGTTACCAAGAATATTAATTTTAATAGGTTTTTTAACTTTAACTGCTACAAATGGATTTGCAGGAACAGAAACCGTAGCATCTCAAGTAGCAAGTTCGCAAGAGGCTTGCCTCGTTGTTGTTTGGTGGGTCTGGCCATTATCCCTTTTTATAGTTACATTTATTTTAGGCATACTGGCGGTGCTGGGTGGAGTTGGTGGAGGAGTGCTTTATGTACCAATTGTTAGCGGCTTTTTCCCTTTCCATCTTGACTTTGTGAGGGGGGCAGGATTATTTGTCGCTCTTGCCGGTGCTCTGGCGGCAGGACCAGGTCTTGTAAATAGGAATTTAGCCAGTCTACGGCTGGCGATACCTGTGGCATTAATTGCCTCTACTTCAGCAATATTTGGAGCAATAATTGGGCTATCTATCCCCACAAATATCATCCAGACTTCGCTTGGTATAACCATTTTATTGATTGTGGTTATTATGTGGCTGGCAAAAAAGTCTGATTTTCCAAATGTTCCCAAACCGGATAAATTATCTCAATCCTTGGATATTATGGGAATTTATCGGGAAGAATCCCTGGGAAAAGATGTAGAATGGCATATCCATAAAACACCTCAAGGGTTAGCTCTATTTATTCTTATTGGTTTTATGGCCGGTATGTTTGGGCTTGGAGCAGGTTGGGCTAATGTCCCTGTATTAAATCTGCTTATGGGTGCTCCATTGAAAATCTCGGTGGCTACAAGTAAATTTTTACTTTCAATTACTGATACATCTGCCGCCTGGATATATCTTAACAAGGGAGCAGTCTTACCCATGATTATTGTTCCCTCTATTATAGGAATAATGCTTGGCTCTATGGTTGGGGTTAAAATATTAGTTAAGGCAAAACCAAAGATTATTAAACAGATAGTACTTATGCTTTTACTACTTGCCGGAACAAGAGCACTATTAAAAGGCATTGGCGTATGGCCATGACGAGGAGATTCAAATATGAAACGGTTAAATCCGAATATCGAATTTTTCTTTAGATTTATTTCGAATTTCGTGTTTCGTGCTTAGAATTTAATCATTTATAACACATATTATACGAGGGGGAAAAAGAATGGATAATACCCGAACAAAGGCATCAGAAAAACAGATTATATACGCCAATATTCTAAATATTGGTATGTGGACTGGTCTTTTAATCCTTACCGTTAGCTTTGCAATTTATATCTCTGGAATACTACCAAGTTTTATTCCTATTGAGAAATTGCCTGAATACTGGGGAATGAAGGTTAAGGAGTATGTTCATATTCTTAATGCCCCAACCGGCTGGGGATGGATAACTATGGTAGGTAAAGGAGATTACTTGAATTTTATTGGTATCGCTATATTAGCTGGTTTGACAATACCATGCTATCTATCTATTCTCCCTTTCCTGATTCGCAAGAAAGATATACCATATATTATTATCGTTATATTAGAAATAATTGTTTTATCACTTGCCGCAAGTGGAATCCTTACTGTAGGAGGAGAGTAAGAATTAAAAATTATGAATTATGAATTATGAATTATGAATTGAGGAATTAGAAGATAATCCTTAATCCTTAATTCATAATTCATAATTCATAATTTTTAATTCTTACAGCATCTCAATATACCCGCAAGGGCATTCCTCGGCGCATTTCTTACAACCCTGACATAGTGCCAGATTGAACTCGTAATGCTGACCTTTGGGCTGTTTCTTCACGGCACTATCCGAACAGAAGGTATAGCAATTATCACAGTCAAAACACTGCCCGCAACTCAAACATCTTTTCGTTTCCGTTATTGCCGTAGATTCATCAATAGTAAAGGCTACCTCGTCAAAATTATCTACCCGTTCTGCAGTGGCTAAATATGAGGTTTGTGTCCTTGACAAGGTGTCGTAGTAATTAAAATTCATATTGGTATGTCGAATTACCGTGGGAGCAATAATCTTTGTCTGTTCTCTTTCTCGCAAGTAATTATCCATTGTTTCAGCGGCACTTCTTCCCAGACCAATTGCCTCGGTAACAAGCCCAAGTTGATTAGTAACATCACCACCGGCAAATACCCCTTTTAGCGAGGTCTGACCTCGTTCATCAATGGTAATCCAGCCCTTTTCATTTTTAAGTTGGTCTAACCCGATAAAAATAGGCGACTGACTGATGGCGGCAATAATCGCCGTTGCCTCCACCGTAAATTCAGAACCCGCAATAGGTATCGGTCTTCTTCGACCACTCTCATCCGGCTCACCTAATTCCATGCGGATACATTTCAATCCTATCGCTCTATCACCTTTTTTTAAAACCTCAACTGGGGCAACCAATAGTTCTAAATGGATTCCTTCTTCTTCTGCTTGATTAATCTCATGTGCAATAGCCGGCATCTCTACCTTAGTTCTTCGATAGAGGATAGTCACCTCTGCCCCTTGTCTTTTGGCGACCCGAGCCGCATCTATGGCACTATTTCCACCGCCGATGACAAGCACCTTATTTCTCAACTCAACCTGAGTACCGGAATTAATCTTATTCAGGTAGTCAGCCCCGGTAAAGACATTTTCTGCATCTTCACCCGGAATACCTAAGTCCAGCCCTTTATGAGCGCCAATAGCTACATAGATAGTCGCATATTCCTTTTGCAACTGTTTAATACTCCCAACCATGGTGTTGTATTTAATCTCCACGCCCAAAGCTAAAATCTTGTTAATTTCAGCGTCTAAGATATCCTCCGGTAACCTGTATCTTGGAATACCGTAGCGGAGCATACCGCCTGATTTTTTATATGATTCAAAAACTGTTACCGCATATCCTCTTCTGGCTAATTGATAGGCACAAGAAAGCCCTGAAGGGCCAGAGCCGATAACCGCGACCTTTTCAGGATATGTATCCGGATAAAGCCGTTTATGCGCCAAATTGTTCTTGATTCCGTAGTCACCAATAAATCGCTCTACACTGTTGATAGAAATCGACTCATCCTTTTCCTTACGGTTACATTCCTTCTCACAAGGATGTGGACAAACCCTGCCGCAAACCGCTGGAAATGGATTTTTATCCACTAAAATATACCAACCCATCTCAAACGATTGAGCATAATTCCTTTTATAACCTTCTGATTGACTTATAGTGGTTAAATACCCCCTTATATCTGTCCCAGTTGGACAGGTAAATGTACAGGGTGGTGTTTTAAGGGTATATTTAGGTCGGAGTGTTGAGGTTTCTCTACCTCCACGCAAACCAATTCTATCTAATGCCCGTTTTCGTGTTTTAAGTACTATTGCCATAGTAATCCTCCTTTTAGGGATTAGGGAGTAGGGATGAGGGATGAGTGAGTAAAAAGGAGAGAGAAAGAAATAAAATTTTTCTACTCCCTTCTCCCTTCTATTCCCTACTCCCTCATCCCTACTCCCTCATCCCTCGTTACATTGCCGCTCCTTCTTGATGTGGTATCTCAATAAAGGTGCCTCCAAAATAGGTATAGACGCATTTTTCAGAATCTATCAGCATCCGCACCGCTTCCCTTGCTTCATCTTTGGAAACTTTATCCTCACCAAATTGAGCAACCATTTCTTTAGGCAAATCATTGGGTTTAAACTTTTTCTTACCTGCATAATTTGCTATCATTTGATACATAGCATCAGCTATTTCTTCAACAGACATTTTATCTGCCATTTTTATCACCTCCCGTTTAGGGATGAGGGATTAGGGATGAGAGATGAGGGAGGGATGGAAATAAATTTAACTCATCCCTTCTCCCTGCTCCCTAATCTCTTTTCTAATGCCTTTATTAATCCTGAAAGCATTCGACTTATCTCATCCATTTCATCTATCATATCCTTATATTGTTCTGAATTAATATACCCTATTTGCTGGGATATTTCTAAATGGGTGTCAAGTTCACTTAGAGAACCTCTGCTTATATAAAGAAACTGGATATATTCTTTAGTTGTTTTCCTCGCTACTCCTTCTGCTATGTTACTTGGTATAGAAACTGTAGCCCTCCTCATTTGACTAACTAATCCATATTTTTCTTCAGGAGGATATTGAGTAGTCAGTTTATAGACACTTATCACTAACTTAATCGCCTTTTTCCAAACATCAAGATTGCTATGTGGTCTTTCACTCATCTCTTCTTCCTTTTAGGGATGAGAGAGGAAGGGATGAGGGATGAGTGGAAGAAAATCTCACTCCTCTCTTAATCCCTCATCCCTCATCCCTCATCCCTTCTCCCTAATCCCTATACCATTTGCGTTGTTGTTCTATAAGTTTTGCCCGCATACTTAAAGTCATCAATGTGATATTTAGTGAACTTAATCCCGGTCAGGTCAAAGAATTTTGGCCAGCCAATACGATTTATCCATTCACCTACGCGTTCATATTTCCTGGCATTTTTAGCATATACCTCAACGATATTCTTGACTGCGGAAACAGTCTCTGTCCATCTTGGTGGATTATTGGGTATAAAGGGTATCGCCAATTTGGTGAACATAGGTGCGGTTCTGGCATTGGAAACCTTACCGCCTACCCAAATGGATACTCCATCATTTAATGGGTCAGCAATCGGCATTGCCGGACAAACCGTGTAGCAATTGCCGCAGTACATACAATTATCTTCATCAATTTCTACGGATTTTTTGCCATCAATTATAGTTGGTCTGATAGCCGCTAATGGGCAAGAGGCTATAACCGAAGGGATTTCACAAAGATTTGACAACCGCTCACGATTAATCTTTGGTGGTCTTCGGTGGACTCCCAAAATAGCAATGTCAGAGCAATGCACCGCACCGCACATATTCAGACAGCAAGCTACAGCAATCTTTAATTTATGTGGCAGTTCAAGTTTTCCGGTAAAGTAATCGCATAATTCATCCATCACCGCTTTAACCAAACCTGAGGCATCTGTAGCCGCAGAATGGCAGTGAACCCAGCCCTGGGTGTGGACAATATTGGAGATGGTATTTTTTGTCCCTCCGACAGGAATACCATTTGCAGATAAATCATTGATTAACGGGTCAATATTATCTTTGTTAGCCAGTAAAAATTCTACATTGTTTCTTGAGGTAAACCTCAAATACCCATCACAATACTTATCTGCCAAATCGCATAATAATCGGACAAAATCGCTACTCAATAATCTTGGCGAGCCTGCCCGTACTGTATAAATCTTATCCCCGCTCTCTGAAACATGAACCAATACCCCCGGTTTTAATACCTCATGATATTTCCATTTACCATAGTTATTTTTGATAATTGGGTGTAAAAATTTATCGTAATGTGGTGGACCTATATCGGTCCGTCTTTGTGGTGTTGCCATGTTAATTACCTCCTTGAATAATTATAGGTCTTATAGGTCTTATAAGTCCTATAAACTCTATTCTTCCTCAAAATATTCTTCGTAAAATATGTACGGATTGTCCCTCGGTTGGAAGACCATCTCCGGCACAGGGTCAATCCCTATTTTTTCCAGGAAATTACCCAGACCTATCCGCTGGATACATTCACCAATGCGTTCTCTCGCCTTGCCGTATTCATCCCAGAAGTCCCAAATCTTTTGAATAAGGGATTTCAGTTCTTCGTAAGGTGGTTCTAATTTCATAAACGGCACTAATACCGAAGCAAGTTGAGCACCTTCTACAATTGGCGCCTTTGCCCCAATGAGAATGCATGCACCTTTATCTTCTCCCGGACTGAGTGCTTTGGGCATAACATTGATACAGTGCATACATTTACTGCATTCCTCATCCGTTATTTTTAACTCCTTCCCATCCCACTGGATACATCCCTTTGGACATTTATGACATACATCCGCCGCAATATCCAGCCCTGAATCTGCATATTCTTTGACCGCACTCTGGTCTATGCGGATGTTATCCCGCCATATCCCAATCACCGAGAAATCACTCCTGGCAATAGAGGCGACACAATCATTCGGGCAACCTGCCATTTTAAATTTCCATTTGTATGGGAAAAATGGGCGATGTAACAAATCCTGATAGGTCATAGTTAAATCATAAGTAATTGCCATGGTATCATAGCAGGCAAATTCACATCGAGCAGGTCCCAGACAACAACTTGGGGTTCGCACATCAGACCCTGAACCTCCTAAATCCCAATCTGCATTTGACAAATCAGTGAATAGTGGTTCTAATTTATCTGTATCTGCTCCCAGAAATATCAAATCGCCGGTAGAGCCGTGCATATTGAGTATTCCCGAGCCGTATTTGTCCCAAATATCCATTAATTCCCTTAATGCCGCTGAGGTATAAAACCAACCTGATGGTTGATTAACCCGAACCGTGTGGAAATGGGCGGCGTTAGGAAATTGGTCTCCTACATCCGAAAATCTGCCGATAACTCCTCCACCATAACCTTTAACTCCAACTATACCACCATGTTTCCAGTGGGTCATCTTGTCCTTGTAAGAAAGTTCAAGTTGCCCCAATAAGTCTTTTGCCTTGGGACTTCTCTCGGCTAACTTCTTTAAATCCTTAACAAAGCTTGGCCATGGACCCTTTTCTAATTCGTCTAAAAGCGGTGTTTTTGAATCAGAGAGACTTGTCTCGTTCATTTTTATTTTCCTCCTTTTTATTTAGGGATGAGGGAGAAGGGATGAGTGGAAATAAATTTAACTCATCCCTCATCTCTTCTCCCTCATCCCTATTTTTGCCTCTGTTGGCAGCAAAGCAAAGAGTTTTAGCCCTAAGACATACAGGATACCAACTATTGCTAAAACCCCTACTGCCTGAGTAACTTCTAACGGACTGATAAAATAACTGCCTATTGCCCCATCCATAAATGGACTGCTTACCTCATAACCCGGAAACAACTCTAACGGATACACCTGACCCGGAATTACGATAATGAACCTTTCACACAGCACACCAATAACTACACATACAGATGCACTTATAATCCAGCTAATTGAATCCTTGGTTTTAGGGTTGAAAAGTATAATAGCCGGGATAATAGAGCCAATAAGTATCAGCCCAATCCAGAAGACTAAGCAATATTCATTGCCACTAAATAAAAGGAACTGTGTTGCCTCATAAGTTGCCGGGGCATAAAGTCGGGTGAGGTTTTCAACGATGATAAGGTATAAAACCACCAGAATAAATGCAACCAATAATTTACTCAAACCTACAATTAATTGCGGGTCTAAATATCGCTTAGTGCATTTAAAGGTCAGCAATAGCAAAATAATAATTAACGCAGTTCCAGAGGATAGTGCGGCGGCAACAAAACTTGGTGGAGTCAACGGCGAATGGTATAATTCTTTGGCACTGACAAACCCAAAGATACCTCCAGTACCGCTGTGAACACAAATTGCCCAAACAACGGCTAAAGTCCCTATTGCCTTAATCCACCTTGCTCTCTCGGTGAACATTGCCCAGAGATAAACAATACAGATTAATATGTAGGTTGAATACAGAAAACCGTTCCAGGAAAAGATAGATGTTGGGTTCAAGTAGAAAAACGCCATAGTCATCCGCTCCGGTCTGCCTAAGTCAAGACTGAGGGATAGCAATGCACCCACTAAAAGCAGTGCGGCTAAATATACCGCTACCCTTGAAAACCCCTTGTATTCTGTTTGACCAAATACCGTTGATAAAGAAGATAAAACCAAAGAACCGGCACTCAAGCCTATAAGGTAAATAGTTATGACAATCGGCAATCCCCAAGGGACTTGATTATTCATTCCGGTTAGATAATGCCCTTTGGTGTACATCAGGTAAGAGGAATATAGACCACCTAAGGCTAATATTCCTAATATCCCTAACAACAAATATAATCCGGTTGATTTTCCTTCTACCTTAGTAAAATATATCTTCATCCTTTTACCTCTCTGGGTAAAATTATAGGTCTTATAAGTCTTATAAGACCTATAATTTTATAATCCTAAATAATAGACCTTTGGCTTCGAGCCTAAATCCGGTCGAATGCGTTGAGTTTTACCTGCCACAATTAATTTAGCTACCTCGCTTTGTGGGTCATTTAAGTTGCCAAAAACCATAGCCTTTTCCGGGCATGCCTCAACACAAGCCGGCATAAGCCCTTTATCTATCCGATGGACACAAAAATCGCATTTTTCCACTACCCCATGCATTCGATTGGGGACATCAGGGTTAGTCCATTCATCGGTTTTCTTAAACACAAACGACCTGGCTTTATACGGACAGACAATCATACAATACCTGCATCCAATACATCTATGTTCATCAATCAAGACAATCCCATCTTTGCGTTTAAAGGAAGCCTTGACTAAGCAAACCTTAACGCAGAATGGGTCTTCGCAATGGTTGCACAACAAGGGAATAGGTCTGCCCAAAGCATTAGGAAATTTTGGTTTTATGTTAGCTACCCTGAGCCAGTAGTTATCCGGAGGAACATTATTTTCTTTGCGGCAGGCATCCACACACACGGTACAACCTGCCTTACACTTGCTTAAATCAATCACCATCCCCAATTTAGTCTTTCCAGAGGCAGTATCTTCTGCCCGTAGAAGGGAAACTAATTGAGGTAATGGAGCTATTGCTGTTCCTAAAGCCACCCCACCACCTATTTTAAGAAAAGTCCGTCTGTCCATAATTACCTCTCCTCAATCGTAACACTTTAGCCATCTGAAGTATAATTGGATAAAAATGTAAAATGGGTACTGTAAAATGAAAAATGTAAAATGAATGCTGTATAAATAAGCCTAAGATAAGGTTATGATCTTCTAATTTTCAATTTTTCATTATCCATTTTACAGTTTACAGTTAATTTTACGGTTACACTTCATTTGAGTAAATAGTTACCCTCAATCTTGTCAGACTCGCCAGACTAACAATTAACGCCCCCGGCCCCCTGAATAATAATGGCACTCAAAGCATTCCGGTTTGACACCAACATAATTATGGCATCTGTTACAAAATTCCTCACGGTTAGTGTGGCAGGTGCGGCAGTTTACCAAACTATGAGCGGTATTCCTTTTGCCACAGCGGACTGCCTTTTCCCGCTCCTTTTTAAGCATATCCATGTGGTTTGCCCGCATGTAATCTGTGTCTTCCACGCATTTACCCGGTTTATGAATTACTATTTCGGGTTTTGGCACTTCCTTGCCTAATCCTCCTTGACGCAAGGCATTCAATAACACCGGGGATATTAATATTATTAGAAAGATGATGACACCGATTATAGCTAATAGTTTCTTAATCATTTTATTTTCCACCCACCATAGTTGGAGTTTAGGCTTTAGCCTTTCATAATGAAATCCTAAAGGATTAACTCCATGTTAAGTTTGTTTATTCCTTTTCTCCGAGTTGTATGGCTTTTGAGACAAGTTGATGAACGCCGCCGACCATCTCCATCGGCAAGCCATACTTAGGAAATACCGATGTGAACTGGGCTTTACAAACAGCACAAATAAGGGCAAAGAAATTCACCCCGTGACTATCTATCACCTGTTTAAGTGCTTGCATCCTTGGCATTACGCCGGCTACACGCACCTGCATAAGCTCATCGGTGAGCAACCCGGCACCTGCCCCACAGCAGAATGTATTCTCTTTAATCGTCTCCTCCGCCATATCCACATATTTAGTACAAACCGCTTTAATCAATGCCCTTGGAATTTCAAATTGACCACCAGGACAATTACCCATTCTGGATGCCCGGGCGACATTGCAAGAATCATGAAATGTTACCGTGAACTCATCATTTGCCGATTTATCAATCTTCAATGCACCACGATTTATCAAATCCATGGTAAATTCGCAAATATGTTGAGGACGCGGATATTTCGGGTCAAGGGTATCAAACGGGCCAACCAATGTATTCCAGAAGCTGTAGGCAATCCGGTAGGCATGGCCGCATTCTCCTACAATAAGTCGTTTCACCTTTAAATTACGGACTGCATCGGCAATTCTTTGAGAGATTTTCTGCATAATACTATAATTCCCAATAAACATCCCAAAGTTGCCAAATTCAGCGGCATAAGAACTTATTGTCCAACTTATCCCGGCTTGATGAAATACCTTAGCATAACCAATCAATGATTCGATATGTGGAGAGGCAAAGAAGTCAGCCGAAGGGGTAACCAAAAGGACATCCGCACCTTCTACATCCAGCGGAAGTCGGACATCAACACCTGTAGCTTCCTTTATTTCTTCTTCAACAAATTCAAGGGTATTCTTGAGAGCGGCCGGCGGCATCCCCAGATTATTCCCTATGGTAAAAACCTTGCCTATCACCTCGGTTGTATATTTTTGCCCGACACCTATGGAATCCATTATTTCTCTTGCCGCCATACAAATCTCGGCGGTATCTATGCCATAAGGGCAATAGACAGAACATCTTCGGCACTGTGAACACTGATAAAAATAGACATACCATTCATTCAGCACATCCTCGGTCAAATCCTCAGCATTGGCCAATTTGCCAAGCATCTTACCCGCCGGGGTAAAATATCGGCGATAGACCTTCCTAAAAAGCTCCTGCCTGGCTACCGGCATATTTTTTGGGTCTTTAGTGCCGAGGAAAAACTGGCATTTGTCAGCACACGAGCCACATCTCACGCAAGTATCCAGATAAACCTGAAGGGATTTGTATTTCTTGAGTAGCTCACCCATTTTGGCAATAGCCTTTTCTTTCCAATCCTCCACCCGTTGAGTTGGAAAGCCCAGGATTGCCATATCCTTTTCTTTGCACGGATAGCTTTTAAACTTATCGCCAAAAGCCGCCCCTTCTTTAATCCTGGGTATTTCTATTCTACCTGTAATTTCGGGAATTTCTATTTCTATCTTTGCCATTTTTATTTATCCTTTAGTTAATCTCAGAGTTAATCCTTTAGGATTTCATAATGAAAGGCTAAAGCCTAAACTCCGAATATTAACTGGAGTTCACCCTTTAGGGTTTTATTCATTGTAATAAAAGGCTAAAGCCTAAACTCCAACATGCCGCTTTTCCCTCGAATTATCCACCTGATGCCTGGTTGGGCTAAAGAATATCCCACCGGCATGCATTAACTTGCTAAACGGAAAATAAATTAGTAAGATTAAAACGAGGGTTAAATGTATTAAAAATATTGGGTTTGTTGGCACCGGTTCAGGATTGAATGAAATTAAACCTAACACAAATTCCTTGACACTAACCAAATCAGGTCGGGTGATATACTTGAGTAAAACGCCGCTTACACCTATGCAAAATATAAGTGCGAGGATAAAGTAATCCGCCAGAATAGAGATGTAAGCGATTCGGTCAATAAATATCCTTCGTAGCCCGAGATACCCAATAGCTAAAAGCAGGACATAACCGGCATAATGTCCCATATTTTGGAAGAACACCTGAAAACACATCAGGCACTCCGGCACAGGATGGATGAAATATCTGAGATGACTAATTAAAACTACAAGTAGAGTTGCATGAAGGACAGCACCACCAAGCCAGATAAATTTATTGCCTTTGAACAAACTGCGGAAGAATATTACCTCTTGAGTTACTCGCAGAGCCGCTCCACAAGTAGAGGTGGGAGCTGGGGTGGTAGGAATTTTAAGTGGAGATGGGGTTGCCCCATATTTCCAAATTTTGAGTAAGAAACCGAGAATAAAAATAGCACAAGCTATGTAGGTAAAAATAGTATAAAATATCGTTAAAGGATTCACGGCTACCTCCATTTTAGTTTAAGTTTAAGGTTAAGGTTAAGGTTGAGGTTGAGGTTAAGGGGGTATTTTCTTCCACCCTCAACCTTAACCTCAACCTTCATTATACACACCCTGTTGGTTTAGGAAGTCCTGCAATCTTACATGCCTGCTTGGCTGGTCCAGCCGGAAAAAGTTCATAGAGATATTTGTTATTGCCTTTTTCAGGACCAAACATCTTTGCCATCTCTTTTATCAAAATCTTAATCATCGGAGCAATCTGGTACTCTTTGTAATAACTCTTTAAGAAATTAACTACTTCCCATTGTTTCTCCGTCATCTCAATCTCTTCTGTTTTGGCAATCTCCAAAGCTACCTCTTCGTTCCATTCTTCGAGGTTTTGAAGATACCCTTCTTCATCTGTCTCATAAAATTTCCCCTTACATTCAAAATCCTGTCATAATACTTTACCTCCTTTTAGTAGGGATGAGGGAGAAGGGATGAGGGATGAGTGGAGATAAATTCAACTCATCCCTCATCCCTTCTCCCTCATCCCTACCCTACTATTTATATCACAGTAATTCAAATATATCAAATCAAAAATTTTTATAGGGTAATAAATAAAATCAATACAACGGACTATTTCCCCATACACTTTTTCACAAAAGTGACAAACTGTAGTGCCCATTGGGGAACTCCAGTACTATGTAAATGGATATAGGAGGCAAGAACATTTTTATAAATAATCCCATCGTGTTTGCCATCTACACCCTTACCTCGAGTAACTCTGAAGGCAAAATCTAACCCTTGTGGATTAATAACCTCGGAATAATGAAACTCGTGTCCTCTAATCTCTTCATCAAGGTTAAGCCAGGGGATTTTACCTGTTTGAGGCTTGCCTCGTTGTTGCAAGGTTACATAACCATGTCCCTGTGGTTTTTCAGACACCCTGATATCACAGGGTAAAGAACCCACCATTTCTTTAGTTGTCCCGTTGTAGGATATACTTCTGGCTAAATACATCAAGCCGCCGCATTCAGCATAGACAGGCATACCTTGTTCTATTGCGGCTCGAATTTCCTCCCTGAGCCCCCTGTTTTCTGATAAAGTTTCCATAAACATCTCCGGAAATCCACCGCCAAAGTATAAACCATCTATCTCTGGCAATCGGCTATCCGTCAAGGTATTAAACGGTATAATTTCGGCTCCTGCCCTCTGAAGTGCCACTAAGTTTTCCGGGTAATAGAAGGTAAAAGCGGAATCCTTAGCTATTCCAAGTCGCACCGTTGGAGAAGGGACCGGGTAATTTTCGGTTGGTTCTAATTCAGACAAAGGTTCGGCTGATTCTGCCAATTTAAGCACCGCATCTAAGTCAACATACCTTTTCACCGCAACTGCGATAGACTCAATTACCAGCATCAACCTGAAATCTTCTTTTATGGGCATCAACCCTAAATGTCGCTCTTTAATTTCAATCTCATCTAATTTTGGTAAAACACCTAATACTTGGACGCTACAATATTGACTAATAGCGGATTTTAGCTTTTCTTCATGCCGTATGCCTGCAACTTTATTTAATATAACGCCTCTAATCAAATTATCCGGTTCAAATTGTTGATAGCCGAGCAAAAGAGGTGCTATCCCTCGTGTCATCCGGCTGGCATCTATAACCAGAATAACAGGTGCTTTCAATAGTTTAGCTAAATATGAGGTGCTATCTTTGCCTTCCAGGTCCAGACCATCATAGAAGCCCATATTACCCTCAATCAGGCTCAAATCAGCATCCTGACTTGCTGATTGAAAAGTCTTAATGAGTTTTTCCTCACCCATCATAAAGAAATCCAGATTATGGCACTGGGTTTCTGCCGCCGCAGTCAACCACATCGGGTCGATATAATCAGGTCCCTTCTTAAATGGTTGAACTCTCATCCCTCTCTGAGCTAAAGCCGCACATAACCCTATAGAGACGGTTGTCTTACCCGAACTTCTACCAGGAGCAGAAATAATAATTTTCATTTACTCTTCTTTGAGGGAAGGTGGAAGGTGAGAAAGGTGATAGGTGATAGGTAGGAGGGGAAATATTTCCCTGATTTCTTTCACCTATCACCTATCACCTATTACCTTTCACCTCTCCCCCTCCTCCTTACTCACCGTGCCTTTTATAACCTTGATTTTTAGCTTTTCTTCAATATCCTTAGCACTCTGGTCAATGTGTTTGCATCTGGGTGGCTTATAGCAACAGGAAGCTAACATAATTACATCCACATTCACTAATTCCTTCATTACTTCCGCCTTCTCAAATCTACCTTTACCCGGGCAACCATTACAAGAGCAAAAGGCAACAATAACCGGATTGTCAAGCTCTTCAAATCTACCCTTTTTATTCATACATGCCAGGAAACAGCTAACATGTGAGCTATATTTTGCACAGCCCATGTCCCATCGCAGTTTGCAGGCAATAATACCAACCTTGGTCATAAATATCCCTCCTTTTGGATTTGTCGGACAAGTCAAACCAGTCAGAAAGACACGGTATTCATTTTTACGGCTAATTTTGCCAGGTCATAGACGCCGGAGAATTTTGCCCCTTCCACCAAGTCTTCTTCTTTAATTCCTCTAACCTCAGCACAAGGTTTACAAACCAACATAGGTATTTTAAGAATCTGACAAATTTCAAAGGCATCACTAAACGCCGCCAGACCTACACCCTGAATAGTCTCTTGTTGAGCAATCCCTTGTTTAGCGAAGATGGCTGCATCATTAGCCAGAAAGATAGTTACCGTATCTTTATTCTCTTTTGCCGCTTTAGCGGTTAAGAAGGCTAATGATGCCCGGTTTGGGTCATCTAACCCACAAGTACACAAAACTAAAAGTTCCGCCATTAAAATTTTTCCTTTCCTGGAATTAATCCTTTAGGATTTCATAATGAAAGGCTAAAGCCTAAATTCCAATTTAAACTCCAAACAAGGATTTACCTTCCTTAAGCATAGCTACCTTTTTGCCTCTCGGACTGCAGTGATTGGTAAGGATAGGGTCACCAGGCAACTTACAGGTAAGAAGTTGATTCCAGTATGCCCATCTAAAACCGAGTTTACCCTGATGATTTATCATGGTGTCCTTTAGCAAAGAACATGGTCCAATCATCGGGAATGGATACTTACCTGGTAATGGTTCTACTTTATAGTTAAAATCAATAAGCAATGCCTTGTCAAACCCGGATTCAATAAAACAATTGGAATGTCCGTCAAATTTTGCCTTTGGCTCTTGACCATTTATTTCACTTAAAAGATTCTTTGTCATTACCTCAGATTCAAAATGAGCCACAGAACCCGCTTTTGATGTAGGTACATCTGTCCCATCACCAATAGAATAGATATTATTATGCCCGATAGCCTTCAAAAGATGTTTGTCTGTCCGAATATACCCTGCACCATTACCTAACCCGGAGTTCTCAATTACCTCTGCACCCTCAGTTGGAGGAATAGCAACCAACAGGTCATAGTCAACTGTTTTACTATCATAGGATTTTATTATTTTCTTTACATTGTCCACTTCACTAAGGTTAAAGTTTGGGGTTATTTTAATTCCTTTTTGTTCAGCAATTTTGGTAAACACTCCAGAGGCTATTGGTTTTGTAAATGCCCCTGTGAGAGGGGTAACAAGCTCTATTTCTACCTTATCACGGATACCCTTTTTATGAAAGTAATAATCAGCGAGGAATACAAATTCTATTGGTGCTACCGGACACTTAATAGGGTACTCAGCGATATTGAAGACCAATCTGCCTTTTTCAAACCGTTCCAATGCCCTTTGAATTTTTATAGCACCTTGCGGGGTGTAAAAATCAAACACATTTTTCTCATACCCATCTGTCATTCCGTCTATCTGATCAGGAATAATTCTGCAGCCCAATGAGCTAATTAGCCAATCATATTGAAAATCGCCTGCTTTAGTTTTAACCTGATTGTTTTGGTGGGCTATCTCTGTTATCTCTGAATTAACAAAATCTACACCTTTTGGAAGTAGTGTCTTTATCGGTCTGGAGATATCCGATAGTTCCTTGTATCCACGAAACTTGAAGGGAAGAAATAAAAAACCAGGTTGATAATAGTGCATCGAATTCTTGTCTATTATTGTAATCTGCCATTCCTGTGGATTTAATTTCTTGCGAAGATGATAAGCAGACATCACCCCGCCTGCTCCTGCTCCTAAAATGACTATCCTCTTCATACATATTTCTCCTGAATTTTTGTTAAATGTGTAATGTGTTATGTAAGACATTACACATTACACATTTACCTACTACGGTAATTCTACTACCTTCGCTATCCCTCGAATATGTCGGCTAATCTCCTTCAAAGAATCAAGTATGTCCAGATATATTGGGGAGGATTTAGGAATACATACGCCGGTAACAAGTCTTTGCTCATGCCCATCAGCAAACTCATCAGCTTGATGATTTAATTCTTCACCTTCCTCTCTAATATGTTTTAGTAGAACCTTATTTTTAGTCAGGATGCAGTCAGCAACACATTCTATCAATTCAGATAGTTTTTCAAAGAGAAAGTTTAATTCCTTGATAGCCTTATCACTAAAAAGTATTCCTTGAGCATTCATGGTGCAATTAGAATAGAGAATGCTTTCTAAATTATCCCCTATTCGTTCAAGATTCCCCGGGATGAGTACCAATGATTTAATTTCTTCATCTATTGCCGCCTTCTCAACTAACAAAGGGGTTAATATCTTTTCCTGCGAATCAATCTCTTTCCCTATTTGCTTTGCCTCTCCCATGTATTTTTCACAATAGCTATCAAATCCTTGCCAGGTAATATCCAGCATCCTTTTAGTCAGATGACACATTTGATAAAGTTTTTCTTTTAATTCTTTTAATTCAGTTCTTTTAGGACTCATAGTAGTAGAATATCACAAAGTTGCAAATATGTCAAATTGTATTTTTTAATAGAGATATTAATAATTTAAATATTGATTAGTGAATAGCAAAAGACTGTTCAGAATTTCGGACTAAATTTTTAGAATTGGATAAAAATTGGCTTGACATTTTTGTAAGTTTTTGGAAAGAAGAAATAATATAATGCAAAGAGAAGAATAAATTTAGTTTATAAGACAGAAGCATTTCTTACATTTTTTCACTTAGGTCTATTCTGAGGAAACGGTAGAAGTTGGTTGTGGTTTTTCAATGATAGGTATGGTAGGAGAAGAAGATGGCGTGCCGGATTCTAATAATAGTTTAGAGTCTGGTTTTTCTTCTTTAGCCATAGCCTCTTGAGTATTCATTATCTTTAAGCCGGTTGAGGTAACTAATATATTTTTCACCTCTCCTTTTCTTCCTAATGCACCAATGTATTCCTCGTTTAATTTAAATACTACCCCACCTGCATTCCCAATAGTTAAGAATATTTTTTCATTAGCTTGCCATTTCATCCTTTGGTCTGGTTCTAAAAGGATTTCTTGAGTTTTTTTGTTGTCAATAGTAGCTTGCAGCCAGACCTTTTCAGAGGCAAATACCTCTACCAAAACCTTTTTAGTCACATTAGCCGCAGGTTTGATAACTGTAGATTTATCTATTCCCTGTTTTGTGATATTTTTAATCTTTTCTAATCTTTTTCCTATACCATTTTCTGCCATGGAGATATCTTCTTCTCCTAATATCTGAGCCGGGTCAGGGTAATTTGAGGTTTTCTGTCTGGTAATATAAAAAGTTAGAAATCCAGCTATCCCAATGATTAATATAAAAATAAACATATAAAGTAAGGTGTTGGTTTTTTCTGCAGAAAAGAGTATCTTTTCCTCAGACATTGATGTCTGTGATGAGAAACGCGTTTCGTTGAAACGATTTTCATCATGAGTTTCATCGGAACGAGTTTCAGCAAAACAAGCTTCTTGCCATTCTAATTCATATTGGGAACTTAACTCATTTATTTCTTTTGCATTAAATCCAAGTGCATTGGCATAATTGCGTAAAAACCCTTTAGCATAGACTTCTGCCGGGAAAATGTCATGATTTCCTTGTTCCAATGCCTCTATGTATTTTTTAGCAATCATAGTTTGAGCGGCAATATCATCTATGGATATTCCTTCTAATTCCCGTCTTTTTCTTAAGAATTCTCCTGTTTTACTCATTATCATCCTCGTTTAGGATTATAGGACTTATAGGACTTATAAGACCAATAATTATTTTAAGTCTTCAGGTGAAATATAAACCTGACGCGGTTTACTTCCATCCGGTGGACCAACATGTCCATCCTGTTCCATCATCTCTATTAATCTTGCCGCCCGATTATACCCAATTTTTAATTTCCGTTGTAACATAGAGGTAGAGGCATAACCTGCCCTGGCAATTATCTGGAGTGCCTCATTATATAACTCATCATCATCATCGTCTTCTTCAGGTTCTGATTCAATCTCTTTCTTAAAATCAATTTGTTCATGTGGTATATGAATTTGCAGGTTTTTAATAGAATCAACAGTCTTTTCTACCTCTGTATTGGTCACATAACTGCCTTGAATCCGGGTAGGTTTAGGTGCCCCGGCAGGTAAGAAAAGCATATCTCCTTTACCTAATAGTTTGTCTGCCCCCATTCCATCCAAAATAGTTCTTGAGTCAACCTTAGAAAATACCTGAAAGGCAATTCTGGATGGGAAATTTGCCTTAATTACACCAGTAATAATGTCAACAGATGGTCTTTGCGTAGCTAAAACTAAATGAATACCAATAGCCCTTGCCATTTGAGAGAGTCTGGTAATTGAGGCTTCACAATTTTTTTGAGAAGGTCCTGTCATTAAATCTGCCAATTCATCTATAATTGTAACTATGTAATAAAGAAGAGGCTCATTTTTTAATTTCATTTTTTTGTTATAATTTTCTATATCCCTTGCCCCCACTGCTGCAAGTTTTTCATACCTTGATTCCATTTCCCGCTCTAACCAACTTAAAACCTTTATCGCCTCTTTAGCATTAACAATAACGGGAAATAATAGATGAGGGATGCCGTTATAGATGGTCAATTCAACCCGTTTAGGGTCAATCATGACAAATTTTACCTCATAAGGGGAAACTTTATATAACATACTGGTAATAACCGCATTGATACACACACTTTTCCCACTCCCGGTAGCACCGGCGATTAACAGATGAGGCATTTCTATTAAATCGGTTATAATAGGCTTACCAAATATATCCTTGCCAAGGGCAATACTAAGCGGAGATGGGGAATTAATAAAGGATTCACTGGATAAAACCTCTTTTATACATACAGGCGTTGCCTTACGATTCGGTACCTCAACACCAATTACTTGCTTGCCGGGAATGGGTGCTTCTATACGAATGGTGGGTGCGGCTAAGTTAAGGGCTAAGTCATCAGAAAGATTTACAATACTGCTTACTTTGACACCAGGCGCGGGTTGAATCTCAAAACTGGTTACCACAGGACCTCGATTGACCTGAACTACCTTTGCCTCAATCCCAAAATCTCCCAAAGTCTCTTCAAGAAGTTTTGAAATGAGTAATAAATCCTCTTTTAAGTCTTTTTCTGAGGCTGGAAGAGAATCATTGAGAAGAGACAAAGAAGGAAGTTGATATGGGTCTGTCGTAATTTCTTCTTTGACAACTTGTTCATAATTATTAGAAATAGTATCTGAAGGTAAAATAATTCGTGGGGTGGAGGATAGTTTTTCTTCCTTAACCTTTCTTTTTTTACTAACCTTTATTTCTTCTTCTTCTTCTTCCCCTTCATCAGGAGTTACTTTTCCTACTATAAAACTGCATAATTTTATTGGACAAACGATTACCTTTTTAAAAAAGCTCATGATGGGCATCACTGAAGATTCAGTAAATAAAATAAATCCTAAGGCAAAGAATGTAAAATTAATTACCCAGGCTCCTGAACCAAAACCATCATTTAACCACCCACCAATCGCACTACCTACCGTTCCTCCATTAATATCTACCCATATTTCAAAAAGTAAAGCACCAAAGATAGAGGTAGAAATTAATAGCAATACTCCCCCAAAACCTCTAATAAATGACCCTGCCCTTTCTCCTTTAAATCTCCTGAAACCTAAAACACCTAAGATAACAGGCAAAAGATATGCCCCTATCCCCAGGGCATTTTGTAATAACTCAGATATCCCACTTCCTACCCCTCCGGCATAATCAGGAACAATTAAACAAACTAAGACTAAAAGAGCCAGCCCTGATATTATTATTCCGGCTACTTCATGGATAATTTTAAACTCTGATGAATCCTGTGCATCTTGATTCTTTTTCATTTTTTATTATTAATTTTAGGAATAGGACATATATGACTTATTAGACCTATACACCTGATTCAAAATCTATTTCTCCATCCTTTTTACGCAGAGGTCCAATAGTGGTCAGGCATAAATATTCATTTTTGAATAATTCCTGAGCTAATCTTTGAATATCAGTTAGGTTAACCTTATCAATTAATTCTATGGTCTCCTCAATACTAAAAAGCTTATCAAAATAAATCTCTTGTTCTGCTAATCTGCTCATACGATAAGATGTATCTTCCGAGTTTAACCAAAGGGCACTTTTAAGTTTTTCCTTCGCATTAAGTATTTCTTGTTCATTGACTAATTCGGTCTTGAGGGCATTGAACTCATTTAAAATTATGCCGGTTGTTTCTTTATAATTTTTAGGACTTACGCCGGCATAGACAACTAAAGCCCCTGCATTCTTATAAGATAATGGATACGCCTGAACATTATAGGCTAAAGCACTTTCTTCACGAATTTTTTGAAATAATCTCGAACTCATGCCTATACCAAGAATAGTCGTTAAAATTCTTAATATATATCTATCTTCATGTATAGATGGAAGTCCTGGAGTTCCAAGGCACAGATGTATTTGTTCTAATTTGCGAAATTGGAAAATCGAGTCGGAATTAAATGTGGGAACAGCCTCTTTTGACCGCCATTTACTACCGGTATGCTTATTAAAAAACTTGAATAATTGGCTTATAACTTCATCTTTTTGAACATGTCCTGCGACAGAAATGACAATTTCATCCGGGGTATAATGAGTATTCCAAAATTTGATTAGTTCATCTTGAGTGGTATCTTTAATCACATTTAAGTTACCCCAGATTGGTTGTCCTAACGGGTGAGTATTCCAGATAGTTTGAGCAAACAGGTCATGAATCAACTCATCCGGAGTATCCTCATACATCTTTATCTCTTCTACAATTACCTGTTTTTCTTTCTCTATTTCAACTGGATTAAAGACAGAATTGAAAAATATATCTGCAAGTAATTCTATGGTTGTGGGAAGATGTTTATCCATTACTTTCGCATAATAACAGGTATGTTCGCGCCCGGTAGCGGCATCAACATGTCCACCAATAGAATCCATTGTTTGAGCAATCGCAAGGGCTGTTTTTGACTTTGTGCCTTTAAAAATCATATGCTCAAGGAAATGAGAAATCCCATTTTCTTTTGCCTTTTCGTCTTTTGAACCAACACTTACCCAAATACCTATAGATACAGAACGGACTGAGGGTATTTCTTCAATGACTACCTTTATTCCATTTGGAAATATTTCTTTGTAATTCATTATTTGACCTATAGGACTTATAGAATCTACAAGTCCTCTTTTACTGCTTTTTTACTTAAACTTATTCTACCATGTTCATCAATACCAATGACCTTAACCACTATTTCATCACCCTCACTGAGAACATCCTCTACATTTTTAACATGATAATCAGCTATCTGAGAGATATGAAGCAGGCCATCTTTACCCGGCAATATTTCTACAAATGCGCCAAAACTTGTTATTCTCATAACCTTGCCTTTATAATTTTTGTCTATCTCTGCATCAGCAATTATATCCTCAATCATACCTAATGCTTGTGAAGTAGATTCGTTATCCGGTCCGGCAATAGTAACTATGCCCTCATCAGTAACATTAATTTTAGCCCCGGTAGTAGCGATAATATTCCTGATTATTTTTCCTCCTGTTCCAATTACATCCCTGATTTTATCGGTTGGAATAGTTATCGTAATAATTTTAGGTGCATACTCGGAAATTTCTGCCTTTGGTTGAGAAATGGCTTTTTCCATCTCGGCTAAGATATAGAATCTTGCCTGTTTAGCCGCCTCTAAAGTAGCAACAATAATTTCCCTTGTTATCCCGGCTATCTTAATATCTAATTGAATCCCGGTAATACCATTTTTAGTTCCAGCTACCTTAAAATCCATATCACCATAACCATCCTCTAATCCTGTAATATCAGTGAATATGGCAAACTCGTCATCTTCCTTAACTAAGCCGATACTTATGCCTGCAACCGGGTTAGTTATTGGAACGCCGGCATCCATTAGAGAAAGTGAGCCTCCACAGACAGAAGCCATAGAGGTAGAACCATTTGATTCTAATATGTCAGATACCACTCTGATAGTATAAGGAAATTTCTCTTTTGGAGGAAGAACCGACAAAAGTGAGCGTTCAGCTAAAGCCCCATGCCCGGTCTCTCGTCTGCCAGGTCCTCTCATAGGTTTGACTTCGCCTATACTAAAGGGTGGGAAATTATAATGGAGCATAAATTGCTTGAATTTCTTCCCTTCAATATTATCCAACATCTGTTCCTCGTCTGCTGAGCCTAATGTAGTAACTACTAAACCCTGAGTTTGTCCCCTGCTGAATAACGCCGAACCATGTGTTCTCGGCAATACCCCTATCTGGCATCCTATCGGTCTAATCGTTGTCAGGTCTCTACCGTCAGTCCTTTTACCTTCTTTTAAAATAGCTGTTCGAATGCTCTCTTCTATAATCGTGTCTATTACAGTGCGAATTTGCTTTTCTTTATCAGGGAAAACTGTGGCAAATTGATTAATTGTAGCTGTTGTCGTTTGATTAATCTTTTCATTCCTTGGAAGTTTATCCGCAATAAACACTGCTTCTTTAATTAAACCTGTGGCAAATACTCGGACTTGTTTATCCAGTTCATCTTCAATTATAAGTGGAGAAAACGGCATTTTTTCTTTTCCTACCTTTTGTCTTAATTCCTCCTGTAACTCAATAATTTGTTGAATGATAGGTGTGGCAAAATCGATTGCCTCTATAACTACCTTCTCATCCACCTGATTAGCTCCTGCCTCAAGCATCATCACCATATTTTTAGTTCCAACAACAATAATATCTAACTCACTCTCATCTTTTTGTTGATAAGTAGGATTAATAATGAATTCTTGATTAATCCTGCCTATTCTAACTGCTCCAACAGGGGTAGTAAATGGAATATCAGAGATATAAAGTGAAGCAGAGGCTCCTATAATACCTAAAATATCCGGTTGGTTATTATCGACAGACAGCACGGTAGCTACTATCTGAACCTCATTTAGAAATCCTTTAGGAAATAATGGACGAAGTGGTCTGTCAATAAGTCTTGAGCTTAAAACCTCCCGTTCTGATAATTTTCCTTCTCGTCTAAAAAATCCTCCAGGAATTCTACCTGCAGAATAAAATCTTTCTTGATATTCTACGGTTAAAGGGAAAAAATCCTTATCCACCTTTATCTTGGTATCTACGACTGAGGTGGCTAAGAGAATCGTATCTCCATATTGCACCTTAACACTTCCATTGGCTTGTTTAGCTAATTCACCTGTTTCCAAAACCAGCTTTTCTCTTCCTATCATGCTTTCAACTCTAAACATAAATTTTTCGTCCTCCTTTTGTTTTATATATTTTTAACTTGCTATAATTATAATATATTTCACTACTTATGTCAAGAAAAAACTTTTACCACGAATTTTACGAATTTTACGAATTATTTAGAAACAAGAGGATAAGGCTTTATTTGTCAACTTATTTCCTTGTTAACTTATTACTTCATACATCTATTTATATTTATTCGTTTCATTCGTGAAATTCGTGGTTAATGCATAATCTGGAATTAAAGATTTTTAAAAGATATGCCGATAAAAATGTTAAAGGAGGTTTTTTGTTTGAAAATCGGATTATTACAAGTCTTTAAAGATAAAGAACAATCATACATTGCCTCTTATCCTGAATTACAAATTTATAGTTATGGAAAGACAATTCAGGAAGCAATGTTGCGACTAAAAGAAATAATTAAATTTTATGTCCAATCTGCTAAAGAATTTGACATGAGTATAGAAGAAATATGTGGTATCTCTTGCGAAAAGACATTTTTACCATCAGACCGCCGGTTAGAATATAGAGAAAACTGGATTGAACTCGAGGTAACATCTAATTTTAATTGAATTCTACACTTCACATTATAGAATTACCCACTTACCTAATCACCCCAAGTTTTCCTTTCTTCATACTTCCACTTACCGGGTCTTGAAGGATATAGATGTAAATGCCACTTGCTACTCTTTCACTGGCATTATTTTTACAATTCCACGTCCATTCATTATTACCATCACGAGTAATCTCATCATCCCGAACCTCTTCTCCTACAATATTATAAATTTTCACCTTTATCTTACCAGCAGGTAAATTAGCAAAGATTATTTTATCCTTTGTGGTTGGATTGGGATAACAGTAGGCACTTTCAAGCGTTGTGGCTGTCGAAATAACCGGTATTTGATGAGAAGTAACTATCAGGCTAAATTGCCTCTTATTACCAACGAATTTATAGCCATTAATCTTTTGCATGTCAAGTATATTGCCCGTGTCTTTGTCCTTCAGGTACAGATAATTTTGCTGTGGAACCCGGTCAATTTTCCAGCTTAGTTCCACATCTTCCTTTTCTCCTCTTCTCTCAACTTCAAACTCCCAAACTTTTTCTTCTTCCCTTGCACCTCTATAATCGCAGGCATACTTACTGCCCCCTGTTTGCGAGGTGAAGTAAAGATTGACACAGGCAGGGGAGTCAAATAACCCAGTGCCGATAGGTAATATAGGTATTTCTCGAAGGTCATTCTGGTCATCATACCCATTCTTGGCACTTTCACTTATCCCAACAAAATTAAACTCATCTGTCAAACTACCAGCATTAGCCATCAATTGTATTGTCCAACCTTGTCTCTCTCCAAAAATATAGGTATCATTTTCACTTACCACTCCTTCATCATAATTCCATTCTTTTATTGGACAGGTGGTGTTGCCGTTACTTACTTTACTCCCTATCTCTTCTGCCGGCACAAGCATCTCACAGTCCACACCCGCAGGTATAAAATATCCCACCCAAGGATTAATTACCCCAGGATACGGCACCATCTTAAACCCTGTCCCATCATAATACCAGAGGGAACTCTTTATCCAACCTTTTAAATAAGCCTGAACCGGGTCGATTACCTCATCCCCTCGACGGAACTTGATATTCTCATTTAACGCCACAGGGTAAAGATATGGGTGTCCAATATTATTCCACCTCTCCGGGCTACCGCCTTTTAACGGAATAACATAGTAACCGGAAGGATTGGTAGATGTTCCTGAAACAATAATTTCTTTATTTGCATCGGCTGTAATCCCATAGCCTATTTCCGGGGCAAAATTCGGGACTCTTGAGCTTAAACCGGACGAATTAGAAATTTGAATTATCCAATTAGCCCCATCAAAATGGACTAATCTCACATTTACCTCAAAATTACCCCAGTTCCACAGGACATTTGCAGGGTCAGGATTGTGTGGATGCACAGGCACGGAGATAGATTTGTATGTTGGGTAGACCGCACCAATCTTACCCGAGCTAACCGTGCCATAAGTAAGTGTAGTCCAAATAGTCGATAAAGTCTCATTTTTACCATCAGTAGCCCATATCGCATATTGCAATCCACGCATAGTTACATCCTTAACCGGGATGATAGCTCCATAAAGGTCATTAGCAATCTTAACCATTAGAGCGGAAGAAATCGTCTTTGTCCCACCTATCTTCCAATAAAGAATAGCCTGTTTAACCTCAATATTATCCGTTATCGTGGCAATAATTGTAATTGGTACTCCAGCAGGTCCAGAAATAATAGGTATATGAATGATTGTTGGTGGAATAATATCCTCAGTTATTTTAAAGTAAGCAATGGCAGTTGCATTGGTAAATAGTCCTACAGCCCTAATTGTTGTTGTTCCTATAGGCTGAGTATTAACTATAAAAGTAGTAATGAATTTACCATTAGCATCACTTATAGTAGTCGTAATCGTAGGAGTAATGCCAAAGTCAATTCTGATTAATTCAATTACTCCAAACCCATTACCTGCTACCGTGACAAAACTCCCTACCGTCCCTTTTGTTGGTGTCACTAAGGTTATCTGACCTAATATTACAAACTGACTGTATGCAGAGCAATGGCTACCGTGAGCACTTACGGTTACTGTCCCACAGCCTCCTTGCGTATCTACGGTAAAGGTGGTTGAAAAGTTACCATAAGCATTGGCAAAAACAACGGCAATCATAGGATTGATACCAAAGTCAATGGTTATTTGCTCTGAGGCACCAAACCCATTACCTCTTATTGTTACAATACTACCGACAGTCCCACTCTTTGGAGTGAGTAATATAATATTAGGCAGGATACGGAAGGAATTTAAGGCACTCTTACCAGAATTTAACCCTGTAGCCATAACAGTAGTGAAGCTATAAGGCTGGGTATCAATAGTAAAGGTAGTCGAGAAAGTTCCTGATTGATTTGCCATAGCCATCGCAATAGTCCGAGTTGTCCCAAAATCTATCCTGATTAACTCTATTGAACCAAAACTATCTCCCGATACTGTAACTATACTACCTACTGTCCCAATGGTAGGTGAAATAACAATTAGCAAAGATTCAGTCGGTGTGCCATAGAGTTCATTTGATTTGTCTGATTTATTCTCTGCCTTATCGTAAGCGGATATGGCAATGTAGTAGCGAATGCCATTTGTTAAGGTGCTCAGGGTATAGGTGGTATCTGTGCCTGATATTGTCTTAGAACCTGCGTAGTTGCCTGATTGGGTGCCATAGTGAACAATATATCCAGCTAAATTTGTGTCAGTGCCTGGTGTCCAGGAAAAATCAAGCCTGCCACCGGTAGCTGGATTAGTAACAGAGATTAGGGTTGGAGTAACTGGTTTTGTAGTATCAACGATGACTGAGGTATCACTACCTGTAAAGGCTTCTTCGTTATTTGCAATATCCTTTGCCTTGGTGTAGAAGAACCATCGACCATCAGTGCCTGTTCCTAAGTTGCAGGTAAAAGTGCCTGTGGTAAAAGTTCCAGAGATAGATAGATAGGTATGATAGCTCCATGTTCCTCCTTCTTTCATCTTATAAAGACTGACCTGCTTAAGCCCTATATTATCAGAGGCAATATAGGGAATCTTGAGGCTTGAGGTACCTGAATATTCTGGTAATGGACCAGCAGTAGAAGTAGGCGGGATGCCATCTAAAGAAACAGTAATAGTTCCATTTTGAGAAATGAAGGAGACAGGAATTATACCATTGAGTATCTCAGTATTTCTCGGTGGATTAAAATCAAAATTCAGGGTTGTTGTTCCGCTCCCTTTTGCCTTGAGTTTAATAGTAAGCACTGTCCCTGTGCCTTGTGCAGTACCCGAAGTTAATCCTACTGCATAATCAATAGTCCCACTACCATTATTAAATTGACGAATAAGTTCACTGCCACCTTGCGTGAGACTCCCTGGAGTAAGGCTTATTACCTCTAATATTTGTGGGTCAAAGGAAAAATACACACCTACGGAATCAAAAATAGGTGTATGGAGTAAATCAATGTTCATCTCAAATTCATCACCACTCATAGCATTCTTTTCTGGAGGTACTACCTTAAGAAGAGCAGAACCATCAGGTAAAGGTAATCTACCCATAGTTTGCATTAATGGTGGTGCAGATAGGGTTTTATATTGTGGAGAGGTAGTTTTAAGGAAGTTTAATTTAAGATAGCCAAAGTCTGACAGGCTAACCATACCCTCTCCACTAAAATCAGAGTTTATGTACCCATCCCTTTTATGGTAAGCTGAATCATACCAACCCGGGCTTGTATTTGTCTTTAGGAATGCCAATTTCAAGTAACCAAAATCTATCAGACTTACCATACAATCTCCATTAGCATCGGCATTTAAAAGAGTAAGGGTAGAAGGTGTAGTTTTTGCTCCTGCAGTTATGGTAACACTACCCCAATATCTCGGAGATGCACCCGGAGCATAAGCAAATACCTGCGGATAAGTCATTGGTGAAACATTATTGATTAAGAAGTAACCGGTATTAGTTGTAGTAGCCTTTAACTCAGTGCCAGCAATATTTATTTCTATGCCGGCATGAGGATTTTGTCTTGGGATGTCAAATAACACATATCCATCTAAACTGCCATAAGGGACTATAATAATCTTTCCTTCAGTTGCCACAAAAGGCAGTGACGCAGTCCCTTTGAGAATGTCGGTATTTCTTGGTGGATTAAAATTAAAGTTTAAGGTTGTTGTCCCTGTTATTGCTTTGGCTTTAAAACTAATAGTAAGTACTGTCCCTGTCCCTGTAGCAGTGCCAGAAGTTAATCCTACCGCATAGTCAATTGTGCCGCTACCGTTGTTAAATTGGGTAATAATCACACTACCGTTTTGTGGAAATGGTCCCTGGGTAAGTTTTGTAACCTCCAATATATTCGGGTCAAAGGAAAGATACATACCAACGGAATCAAACTCTTTAGCCTTTGACAGCACAATATCAAGATTAAAATTATTTTCTATACCAACTTCAATACTGGCTGGTGAGATAGTAAGCAAGGTATCAGTTACTATAACAGTTACGGTAGCAGAGCCATGAGCTCCCATATCATCAGTTACTTTCAATTCAAAAGCGTAATTTCCAATTTGCACCGGGGTAAAGGTAATAATTCCTACAGTTGGATTAGCAATAGTAATCTGTGGACCGGCAATCTGTCTCCAATAGTAAGTTATAGGGTTACTATCAGGGTCATAGCTTTTAGTTCCGTCTAATATTACTAAATCATTTACCTTTACAGGTCGTAGAGGGGCAGAAATAATAGCCACAGGTGGATTATTAATCCCTACGGTTATTGTTCCATTCTTATAAGCGAAGGGAATAGGATTTATGCCATTAAGAATCTCAGTCTTTCTTGGTGGGGTAAAGTCAAAATTAACAGTAGTACTACCTTCAATTTTTGGATTAAATAGAATAGTTAATACAGTTCCAGAGCCTTGAGCAGTGCCAGAAGTTAATCCTACTGCATAGTCAATAGTCCCACTACCATTGTTAAATTGGGAAATAAGTTCACTACCTCCTGAGGGAAAAGTCCCTTGAGTAAGACTTATTACTTCTAATATCTGCGGGTCAAAGGAAAGATACACACCTACTGCGTCAAAATCAGGGATATCTGATAGGTTTATTTGCAGGGTAAATGTAGCCCCTAAAATAACAGTCTTATTTTCTGGGAAGATTGTAAGGAAAGGAGCTGTTGCCGTAAATGTTGCCACTAATTCATTTACTTTAGCAATTACAGTGTATATCCCGGTTTTTGTGCCGAGGGTGAAAATCGTAGAGGTTGTGCCATTACCATTGGTTGTAGTTAATGTTGCCGATAAATTAGCTCCATAACCCGGCTCTATTATCTGCCAGGTTACTGAATATGAACCGATTGGGTTACCATAAGTATCTGTAAGTTGCACTATAAATGGTGTTAAGGTAGTAGTTACAGTTGCCTTTTGGTTATCTCCAGAAACAATGGTAAGAGAAGTCAGTGTGCCATAGGTAGCTGTTGCCGTAAATGTTGCCGTTAATTCATTTACTTTAGCAATTACGGTGTATGCCCCGGTCTTTGTGCCGAGGGTGAAAATCGTAGAGGTTGTGCCGGTATCATTGGTTGTAGTTAATGTTGCCGATAAATTAGCTCCGTAGCCCGGCTCTATTATCTGCCAAGTTACTGAATATGAACCGACTGGATTGCCATAAGTATCGGTTACCTTGACCGCATAAGGTGTTAAGGTGATAGTTACGGTTGCCTTCTGACCGGCTCCAGAAATACCGGTAAGATAAGTTGGTGTGCCATAGATAGCCGTTGCCGTAAATGTTGCCGTTAATTCATTTACTTTAGCAATTACGGTGTATGCCCCGGTCCTTGTGCCGAGGGTGAAAATCGTAGAGGTTGTGCCATTACCATTAGTTGTAGTTGATGTAGCGGATAACTTAGCTCCGTAGCCCGGCTCTATTATCTGCCAGATTACTGAATATGAACCGACTGGATTGCCATAAGTATCGGTTACCTTGACCGCATAAGGTGTTAAGGTTGTAGTTACGGTTGCCTTCTGACCATCTCCAGAAATACCGGTAAGATAAGTTGGTGTGCCATAGGTAGCAGTTGCCGTAAATGTTGCCACTAATTCATTTACTTTAGCAATTACGGTGTATGTCCCGGTCTTTGTGCCGAGGGTGAAAATCGTAGAAGTTGTGCCATTACCATTGGTTGTAGTTAATGTTGCCGATAACTTAGCTCCGTAGCCCGGCTCTATTATCTGCCAGGTTATTGAATATGAACCGACTGGATTGCCATAAGTATCGGTTACTTTGACCACATAAGGTGTTAAGGTGATAGTTACGGTTGCCTTCTGACCATCTCCGGAAATACCGGTAAGATAGGTTGGTGTGCCATAGGTAGCTGTTGCCGTAAATGTTGCCGTTAATTCATTTACTTTAGCAATTACGGTGTATGATGTTCCGGTTTTTGTGCCGAGGGTGAAAATCGTAGAGGTTGTGCCGTTACTATTGGTTGTAGTTAAT
>JBDRHR010000219.1:0-4161 GCA_043816605.1 Nitrospirota bacterium | reverse complement strand
GGAATATGGAAAAATGTATCAACAGGATTCAAGGTGTTGAGGGGTCGAGGGGTCAAGTGGAATAAGGAAAAACAAACACTCGAACCCTTGAACCCTCGAATCCTGGACCCCTTTTCTCCCCCTGATAACTGACCCATTACTCCACAGATTACACAGATTAAGAGTAGAGGAAAGGACATAAACAGGAGAAAGTCATGGAAGAAGAAGGAATTGTTCTGGCAATAGCAGGGAATAAAGCCACTGTTCAGATTGAGTCAGGGCAACAAGGATGTGAGCATTGCCCGCACAGATGTGATGCTCAGGACGGGAAAATATTATTAGAGGCAGATAACTCTATCGGAGTTTCGGTAGGGCAAAAAGTAAGTCTCCAAACCTTAGCAGGTCAGAGAATAGCAGGGGCTATCCTCTTTTTTGTAATTCCTACTATGGCTATTGTCTGTGGGATAGGAGGCGGTATTTATTGGGCAAACCAGTGGGGATTTTCCCAGAAGGTAGGGGAGTTAATAGGAATTGCCTCCGGGCTTATATTAGCCGGCATAACATATTCACTCGCTTGTCTGTCCAAAAATCGGTTAAAAGGAAAATTAATTTCAAAGATAATTGAAATTACTGTATAAGTCTTATATGTCCTATAAGACCTATAATGTAATACCATGAGGTAAAAATAATGAGTAATATCTATGATGTCCTTATTATTGGTGGGGGACCTGCCGGACTAACGGCAGGATTATACACGGCCAGGGCGAGATTGACGACCCTGTTAATTGAAAGCTACACCGTGCCTTCGCAAGCAGTAATTACTGATTTGATTGAAAATTACCCGGGCATACCTTCCGGAATTAGTGGGTTTGAATTGATGGATAAATTTAAAAAGCAGGCAGAACAGTTTGGCTTAGAGTCTATTACCGAAGATGTTACGGGCATAGAAAAAGCTCGAGATGGATGGAAAGTAGCCGCAGGGAATACGGTGTATGACGCTCTCTCAATAATTGTTGCCACCGGTGCCAGAGCCAAAGAATTAGGAGTCCCCGGTGAGGCAAAATTTCAAGGTAAAGGGGTTTCTTGTTGTGCGGTCTGCGATGGTGCACTTTTTAAAGACAAGGATATAGTTGTTGTTGGAGGTGGTGATACAGCCGTAGAAGAGGCGCTATTTTTGACCAGATTTGCGAGAAAGGTTACTCTAATTCACCGCAGGGATAAATTACGGGCAACAAAAATCCTGCAGGAGCGAACATTGGCAAATGAAAAGATGGAGTTTATCTGGAATTCCCAGGTTACTGAGATTTTGGGCAAAGACACGATAGAAGCGGTTTTGGTTCAGGAGGTTAAAACCCGTCAAACATCAGAAATCCCTTGCAAAGGTGTCTTTGTCTTCGTTGGGCTTATGCCTAATACGGATTTTCTCAAGGGAGTTGTAGGGTTAAATGAAGCAGGGTATATTATTACGGATGAGGAAATGAAAACATCCGTAGAAGGAATATTTGCCTGCGGTGATTGTCGTCAAAAGTTACTTCGTCAAATAGTAACTGCCTGTGGCGATGGGGCAGTAGCGGCATTTTCTGCCCAAAAATATGTTGAGGAATTAAAAGGGATAGCCTATTGAGACTAAGTTGCAATCAAAGATATAAAAATGATTTTGGATTGGGAAATCTCATATCCTCAATCCAAAATCTATAAAATAGCCGTAGAAATAGAAGGAAAAAAAACTTCATTAGGTATTTGTACATCATCAGGGACAGTGGGGCATTCGTTAAGTTTTGGTAAGGCAGATGCGGCGGCAACTAAAATAGGTAATTTGGTTAAAGGCAAAGAGGATATTGAGCAGGCACTTGAGTTTGATAAGACTGTTTACGGACTCAAAGGGGTGATAATTATTAAGGATGACCTGATGGGCGTTTGGGGGGATATAAAATTGGTTTAAATCAGGCAAGAAATCATTCCGTTTTTCTGGACTTGGTTCAATTTTAAATTGCCGTCTTTAAAGAGTTAATTGCATCTACTCCAGACAATCCAAACCTTTCTTCTTACATTTTTCCTTCCTTATACCCTGAACGCTTACATTTGCGAGTATTACTGGGAGAGAAAATCGGGTGCGGATTATTGTAGATTCATGGGGACTGGAGACGACTATTATCATATTTTCTGGTGAAAGGTGACTTAAGATAACATCACCTGTCAGACGCCATTCCTTCTCTAAACTCCAATCTGTCTTTGGTGGTTGATGAAGTTGAAACCTGAATTGTTGCTTCGGTGGGAGTTGACTAAATTTCTCTTCCTCTGCATAAATTACCGGTTTAGCACCCATCTTTCCTAAAATGCTTTTCTTGATTCCTATGCCATAAGGTTCAAAAGTCCAACGAATTAAAGCAGGATTCCACTTACGAATTTTGGCTAATTCATTCGGCAGACAGGTAGTGAATGAAACTACAGAAGTTTTTCCCCGCACAAGCCGATTGCCGGCACGAATAAGTTGTTCTTTCAGGATTCGACATAGGGTATCAAAAGCCATATGTCCAGCATCCAAATCATTCTCTACAAGTGATTGAATATACCCTGATAAAGTCTGTTCCGGCCAGGGGCTTGGACAGGCACGTGTAGAATGGAAGAGATATTCAGAAAGGACAATTGATAGCGGTGGTGTTTCTTCTCCAGAGGAATATGATGGTTTTGATTGAGCGGTACCACTATAAATGACTGCCTCTGCTCCAGCCAATAACAACTTCTGATTGCCTTTTGTATTCTGGTCAGATATTAGGGGCCGAAATACGGCAACTTTTCGTCCTTCAGAAAGTGCGGTAGAAGCTAACTTTTGGATATTTCCATCAATTCTCGCTTCAGCTACAAATAGCTTCTTTGCCAAAGCCACTACCCAATAATCTCGAATAGCCATCCGTTCCCTACGGACTGGTAAGGTAATTTCTGGCCAGAATGGCGAGATAAACAGGGTATTCTTTAAGTCAAACATGTTGCTGAATTTATCGTAAAAAGTTTTCCGGAGGTCAGAAGACAGCACCCCCGGCAAATACCCATCCAGCACAATAATCATTGGTGAATTGTGTCTGTTGGCGATAAAGGTTACTATTTCATAGGTAAGCATTCCCAGACTGGAAACAATCGTAACTCCTTTTTCTATCGCGGACTCCGTTAATTTTGTTGTTACTTTCAACCAGCAGGTAGTAGGTGTTACAGAACGAATTTTATGCGAGTTTAATACAGCGGCGGTAGAAGAATCAAGTATTTCTCGATTTCCCTGACAAAAAAGTACCTGCTGATTACCTGTAAATAATACAAAAATACCATTTTGTAGCCATTGAGTTGCCCTTTCTTTTGCCTGGTGAACATTTAGCCGCTGAGATAGACGATGCAGTTGCTCGGCAAGACCACATTTTTCAGCCGCAATTGTTATCAATTCAGAATGATTATTAAAGATCTCATCAGGATTAAGTTCGTTAATTTTTATCATCAGGGAAGAGAGTTGAGAAGTGGTTAAATACTTAAGTTGAGAAAGAAGTGAGGCTGTAAAAAGTATGGGAAAAGTTACATTCGTATCTACTACGCCCCTTATCGAAGCCATCTGTGATATTTCCTCTTCTTACGATATTGATGAGCTTCCTTAACAATCTCACCAGGTACTGTAATTTCCTCTGGGCTGAATTCAATATTCAATATCTGCCCCCAGATCCTTCCTTACTTCCTATTAACTTAACCTTGAACTGACAAACCGATTTACGCTGACACCAGATTCTGCTGCCTGGATTGCAAGATTTTGATGAACTTCTACCGGTACACTTACCATAAATTTGCCGCTATATCGTTTGCAAACAATTGCCTCAGGAACTGGCTCATTATTTTCTTGCATATCGCTCACAACATCTGCGACTACTTTGCGAATACCTTTTAAGGATAGTTCTGGTGTTTCAGCCAACCAGCTCAAACTAGGGAATTCTATACACAAACCTACATATTCATTATCTTGTCCAGACCAAGTCACTCGGTAGGTATAACGATCATTTTCCAGTACCATAATCCACCTCCAATCTTTTAATTGCCTTAAGTACCTGTTTAACCTGATATACTTTAGCCTTTCCTTTATGATTCTGGATATTCACTCGTGGATCACCTTGCCACGGAGTTTTATATACTCGATGGCTACTCCCATCT
>JBDRHR010000218.1:0-3912 GCA_043816605.1 Nitrospirota bacterium | reverse complement strand
CCCTCCGCTTTTTTGTATTGTGTTAAATCTGGAATTTCATCTACGTCTGATATTAAAATCATATCTTCCGGATCTGCATCCGCTATCCCATTCAATAAATATGCTCTTTGGCGAATTTCTCTTCCCCATATTCCTCTTTCTGCTGGTAAATAGATTAAATGTGTAATATTGAAATCTTTGAATTTATCCTTGTTCTCTTCAAAAAACAAAGGTTTTGGATTGCCAGAATGTGTTATAGGACTTTCTACCAGCACAAATCTATCAACATACGAAGCGAGCGAATGCAGCCGTATCTCCAGCAGATCAAGCTCATTAAAAAACATGAAGCAATCAATTATCATATTATTTTCTTACTACTGGTATATACGAGCAGTGATAAACATTATCGCTTAACGCTTTGACGGAACATTTATGCTTCCATACTAAATAAGGCAAAGCCAGCTGGTCAACCGCATGGTAGCGCGAGGTATGGAACCACCAATCGGTTAACATATCTCTGACTTTGGAAGTGTTCCAATAAAAGAAGGCCGTTGAAGCGTACAGGCAATTATCAACATAATTTTTATCAATTGCTTCCAACTGTTCATCAATTAATTCTCCTGTATAACGCACACGAATATAATCCCGCTTGTGTTTTCTTGCGTCCAACCTTTCACGGATAAACTCGGCCTCTTCTCTAATAGTGTTTCTATGAGGATGTTTAAATAACACTAAATCTACTCCTCTAGCTTGTTTATAAAACCATTCCGCGGCATCCTCTCTTAATAATGCCCGGGAAGAATCTACCCAGAGATAACAGTCAAATCCGGGAACCATCTCCCAACCAAACATTTTAGGTATTCTGGCTTGCAATCGAGAACTCATGGTTATTCTTGGAGGAAATGATTCATCAGTAAATCTTTTAACCGTTATTTCTACTCCGGGAATAATCTGCGCAATCCATTCCACTTCCGGTTCAAAATTGCCTAAATTTGCCGAAATAATTGCCAGCTTCATATTATTCTTTCACCCAAAACCAGCTTGAACAATCATCCAACCCCGTTACAAACCAAGGTTTAATGTCGTTTGCTTTGGTCCAAGCTAAAACTGCGTCTTTCACCTGGCATAAACGCATTTTTTCAACGGCAGTAGGGTTTTTTATGTATAAATGCCTGGTAGGAGTTTCCCCGCTATTCCAAAAGTCATGGCCGGACACTATCCCCCCGACTCTAACCTTTTTACCCCAATGAGCGATGTCTTCAATAACATATTCAAAACTATGGTTGGCGTCTATAAATACAAAATCTAAAGAATTATCTTTGAAGTTTTTAACCGCATCCATTGAGAGCGCTCTAATAAATTCACAGTTATAAGGGGCCAATCTTTCTTTAGACTTTTCATAAAGAGTATTTAGCGTTTCTTCTCCGGCCACATAATTAGACTCTACATATCCATCGTAAGGAATCCAAGGATCCACACAGTAAAGTTTTAACCCCTGAATATATTGACATAAAACTTTAGAATATCTTCCAGTTGCAACTCCTATCTCCGCCCCTATTTTAAACCCCAGTTTTCTGAATAATTTGGGCAGTTCTTTAAACCTGTCTGCGTTTAGTTTTATAGGCAGTTCCTGATCAAAATTTATTCGATATCTATTCTGTATAAATTTTAGAGTATCATTCATAAAACAATTTCTTTTTTAATTCTATCGCCGATCCCCAATAAGGCAAGCTGTCTCTGGGCCTCTCTTTCATCAAGGCGGTGCTTTTCCTTCCATTGGCTCCGGTTATTATGTTTATAATCGGGTCTTCTCCGTGGAAATATTCAAACTTATGCTCCGGCTTATAAAAAGGAAACCCCATCTTCTCTCTGCTCCACATTGGCAACCCCTTAAATGATTCTTTTAACAGATTAATTAGGAACCCTCTGCCATAAATCATACTTCCGTGAGTTTGCTCTTTCCTATAAAATCTATCATATCCTTCCCTTTTCCACATTATCCAAACATTGTCCCAACTGTAAATCATATTGGGATTTGTTGGAATGAAATCAAAATACCCCGTTTTTGGATACAAGCAATCCGATTCTGCCATCACTACAAACGGCGTAGTGGCTTTTTCACACCCCATCAGCAATTGCCTAAAGGCGTTTAAATAACTCTGCCCCACATCCCCTACGCAAATATTCATTCCGAAGTCTATTGGTTTTTGGGACACTGAAATAAGGGGTAAGTCGCCCTTTGCTTCTAAAATACCTCTTCGTATCTTTTCTTCAAATTTCTCATCCTCCCTATTCCCTGTGTAATATATGACTGTTTTGTTCATAATATTGTCCAATTAGGTATCGGAGCAAACTTCTTTAATACTTTCATAAAATCATCTTTGCGTTGAACGCACCAATAATCATAGGTATAGTCGCGGGATCTTTGGTGCTGGAGGTTATTGGCCTCATACATTCTTCCCCAAGTCTTGCCTTTGAATAAGTGAGCGTACCAAGTATTCTTGTTTACCACACATCTACCGCCGGTAGTGTGGGTTTCCATGGCTAATTCCACGTCCTCTTGACCCCAGCCGGTATATCCTTCAATTTTCATAAAACCCATCTTTTGAAAATATTTTTTCTTCATAAACCAGCAAGAACCCTGAAAGGTTAAGGTGTCGTCTATCATAATATTTTCACGCCCCAGTCTAGTCCAATGATACGGTTTCAAATAATGCTTATTGTAAGCATCGAACATCCAATACTCATAATCAATGGCGGGAACGTCTGTTCTGGTGGTCCAACTTACGGGCTCCAATTTATATCTTCTGGGAATCACGATCCAATTATCCTCGCAATCTTTGGCAAGTACCTCATCAAACCCCTTGGCAACCATGCAATGAGCATCAAGAGCCATAACATATTCTCCTTCAGCGAGAGATACTGCCATGTTTATCCCTTGCCTTTTTTGCATAGTATTATAACCATCGGGTTCGAGATGAAGATAATGGACTCTTGGGTCTTTGATAAGTTCGCTGTCAGACAATGTATAAGCGTCTAGAACAGGAAAAATCTCAATCTCTCCGGCGGCGTTGTTCAAGACATCCTGTATTGTTTGATTCAGGAACCTTTCTTTCCTACTTGGTATTATTATTGACAGCATATTATTATTTTACACTAACAAAAAAATACCATAAATAGTAGGCATTTAAAAATTGTTTTTCTTTATAAATTATGGTTTAAACGTGAGTCAAATATATCATCGATGGAGCAAAGTAAATAAAGCCGTTACTCAAAGCCCATCCCACCGGTTGGATAACTTTGTCTGTGGTGGGAGGATTATTCTCAATGTCAGAAATTGGGGTCTGAGTCAATGTTCCTGTAGTGGTAGATACGTAAATTAAGCCAGCAGTTCCCGGACCCTTTGTCCAGGCGCCTGTTCTTAAAATGCCGTGAAGAAGAACTTTCTTACTGCCTGTCCCCACCTCTACTGCCAATGCTACACATGGAGAAGTCGCGCTTGAAGTGGCATCGGCTGTATTCAATTCTCCATTCACATCCATAAACAGGGGCGCTCCAATTCCTTGGGCATTAGTATTCACCGTCGCTGTTATGATCAATCCGGAGGCCATTGGAACATCGGTGGGCGGCACATTCGTCAAACTTATCCCCGCCACATTATTAATAGGCAATCCGCCCATATCTAGGCGAAATCGGGAAATTTTAATAGTTTCAACACCCACTTTTAGATCCCCGCACTTTAAGCAGGTAAAAAGAGAGGTGGGAATAGTCTTTTTTTTATCAACTCCCAAAAGGGGAATCCACTTATGTTTATTGCAATCTGTTTTTTCTTTCATTTGTTGTTTTTTATTCTCTCTCATCAATTTGATTTGTCAATCTGGAGCACTTCTTCTCCGGAATTATCATAGATGGACAAAATTTTTTTATTCTCAA
>JBDRHR010000217.1:0-3449 GCA_043816605.1 Nitrospirota bacterium | reverse complement strand
GGGCTTGGTCAATTACAATCTGCATTTGGCATAGACCAGAAGATTATAGACAAACTAATGACTCATGTGGAACGAACCGGAGAGAAGGCTGATTATTATAGGAAACAGCAGGAGCCGACAACTGAGACTGAGAAATTATTGAAAAGGCTTGATGAATGGCCACAAGGGAGTCCTAAAGATATATTAACAGCAAGGTTAGAAAAATTAACCCAAAAGACAGGCGAGAAAATAGAGATTGATGCTACAACGGGGAAGGTAACAATTACAGGGGTGAACTTAGCATGGATAAAGTTACACCAACTGTAAAAACACAATTACAGAAAGATATTATGGGGCTTACAGAACAATTACAGGAGGTGAAAAAGATAGGTGAAACTGCGTTTAAAGATGCTCTGACATTACCAGGAAAATTAAAGGCTGGTGTTATACGGCTAAAAGATTATTTATCAATGGATATAACTCCTGAAAATAAAGAATATCTTGGAAAAGTACGAACATTTATAGAAGGTATAGAACAGGTTTTCAACAAATATAGAAAAGAAATTACTGGTGCGCAAGCAGCAATGAAAGAAATTGCGATGTTAAGAGATTCTATTATCAATAGAAAATTGACTCCAACAGAATTTGATTACAGTTATAAGAGATTCACATCTCAGATTGAACGAACCTTACGATTGAAACGATATTTTCTTAGGCAAGGTTTTTCTGGGAATGATTTAGGTAAAAATATTGATTCAATGTTTTTATCCGGGTCCGATGTTCCAAATTCAGAAATTAATGCAAGAGGAGAGGAATTATTAAAGCAAGGATTAAACAAGAAGCAGGTTTTAAATCAATTAAAAAAAGAGGGTTATAGTGGAGAATAATTGGGCAAAATTATTAGGTCAAGAACTCAGTTTTGGAAAACCACAATCTGACAAAACAGAACAAGGTTCCAATTGGGCATCCATGTTGAAACCTACTGATGTTATTGATACAGAAGGTGTTGCAAGAGAAGAAGGTTTGACATGGATTAATGCCTTGAAATCAGCAGCCATTAATTCACCAGCAAGTGCCTATGAATATGGAAAGAATATTTATGAAGCGTTAAGTCATCCAGTACAGACAGCAAAAACATTAGGAAAAGCCCTTATTGGATCTGCACAAAAAGTTGACCCTAAATATTTAAAATATACTCAAGAAGTAAGGGGATTGGGTGATTATAGGCCATATTATCAGGCGATCGAAGATGACTTGAAAAGTAGATATGGAAACATTGATAATTTTAAAAAAACATTTTCTGAAGATCCAATAAGCGTTTTGGCGGATGCCTCATCAATAATTATTCCAATAGGAAAAGCAACAGGGATTGGCGTTGTGGCAAAAATTGGTGCACGAATGGAACCAATTAGCCTTGCTGGAAAACTTATTGGTTTGCCATTTAAATTGATTCCAGAAAAGATTCCCATAGATATGTATCAGAGCGCAGTTAAGTTTGGAACCACGCTTGGTGCAACTGAAAGAAATAGTGTGACTAAAACTGCGTTACAAGCAGCCCATCAAATTATGCCAACAATGAAAGGTATGCAAAAATTACGAGGGTTAATTGATGGTTATAATGACAAAGTGAATAACCTTATAAATCAATCAGTTAAAAAGGGTGAAAGAATACCAATAAACGAAATATTTAGTGGAATTGAAAATGTTAAAGATGGTTTCAAAATAATGTCTGACCAACCTCTTGTATGGGATAAAGCATTTAAAAGGATTCTTGGTGAATGGAAAGAGGCATTTAAATCAGGAGAGTTTAGAACACCGGAACAGATTCAAAGGTTGAAAACTGGAATTTATACTGATTTAAAATCACTTTATGAGCAATATAAATCATCGCCACCAACGGCTAAACTTAGGAAGTCTATTGCTAAAAATGCAAGAGAACAACTTGAAATTATTATTCCAGAAATAAAGCAACTGAATAAAGAAGAAGGGGCTTTAATAGAATTATGGGATGCAGTTGAATCTAAGGCAAATAGGATAACCAACCGTGATTTTATAAGTATAGGACTACCTATAAAAATGGGGGCTGGAAGCGGTATCGGTTATATGTTTGCAGGTGAACAAGGAGCAGCGGTTGGGGGGGTTTTAGGATTTGCTTTGGGAATATACGATACGCCACAAGTAAAATCAAAAATAGCTTTAGTATTGAACCGACTTAGAGAACAAGGCATAAAATTGAATCCAACAAGAGCTGCTATTAGATTGGGTTTATATGAAACAGAAAAAATAACAGAGCCAACTAAAAGAATAACCGGGGGGTAAAGCAAAATGAAGAAAGTATTAGTGTTATCGTGTGTCCTAATGTTCATGTTTATGGGGCAGGCTTTTGGTGAGTCCAAGGTGTATGTACTGGACACCAACTCAGGGGCGACTATGCAGTTTGGGAGTCATAGCGGGGTATCCCTGATAGGGGTTGTGAATACGCTTTCTGACGATCTTGTGGGAAGGTTTTCTGTGCAACTATTGCCTGTCACGTTTGGGGGTACTGCAACGGGGGCTGCTGGCAATCTAACCAACTATGGCTATGGAACGACAACAGACGCAGGGGCATCTATTTACCTTTGCTATGGGATAAGCAATACGGCTTTGACAACGGCTGCATGGCAGGCGAAGGGTACGTCAGGGACTACCGATATTACCTATTGGGCGGTAGGAAGCGGGAGTTCTATCGAACCACTTAGGTTCTATCCTGAGATGGGGCAGTATTTAGCGATATTCAGTCGTTCAGGATGTTCACAGTTCTTAGCACCCAAAGCCGTCCTATATGGTCAATAAAAGGAGTTTTACGATGAAGAAATTAATAATTTGCTTAATGCTTTTAGCTTTACCCTCTTTTTTATATGCGGGAGACGTGGCTGACACATGGGTGTGGAACGATAAGAACTGGTTTTTAACAGAGACCCACACCTGGATCGACACGCAGACGTTTGACACAGTGGACATCAACGGTGGCTCTATTGACGGCACGGACATTGGGGCTGCGGTTCAAGGGACTGGGGAGTTTAGTTCCATTCTTGGCACTTCGCTTAATATTGGGACTGGAGTTCTATCAGCCGATACAAGTGTCGTCACCATCGACAGCACGTACTTTGACGTTGACGCAGGTGGCGCCACGACCTACGGCACGAGCGGTAACAGCACGTTCTCAGTAGACGGTGCGGGGAATGTGGTGGCAGCGGGAAATATTACTTTACCAACGACTGCTTCTCAATTAATATTACCTCAACAGAATTATGCTGGTACTCCAACTCTTGCATTTGGAGGAGGAGGCGTTTTAACTCTGGTTTTTACGAATCATCGGATAATTACCTACAAGTAGCAATCGCTGGAAGTAATACTTATCAATTTAACAGCACTTGTTTTGGAGCTTCTATAACCGGTGGTTCGGCAATAAAAAATACAGCTACAACCGC
>JBDRHR010000216.1:0-27100 GCA_043816605.1 Nitrospirota bacterium | reverse complement strand
AGGATTCAAGGGGTTAAGGGGTCGAGGGGTCAAGTGTAATAAGGAAAAACTCTTCACTTAAACCCTTGAACCCTCGAATCCTTGACCCCTTTTCTCCCCCCTGATAACTGACCCATTACGGGAAAAGTTTTTTATATGTTGACAAAATGAATAAATTATGGTATAGTTAAAAGGTAATGGAGGGAAAAAATGAGTTTGGTGCAAATAAATTTGGTACAGAAGATTATCTGGACAATGAGCGTATTGTTTTTATTAAATATCCCAACTTCGGTTTGGTCAAAAGATAAAGTCTCTTACTTTTTAGGTTCTGGGGATGTAGTAAAAATCTTTGTTTGGGAACATCCGGAATTGAGTGGTGAGGTAGCCGTTGACCCGGCGGGGAATATACCATTTCTTCTGTTAGGAGATGTAATGGCTGAGGGATTAACAGAAGAAGAGTTAGAAAAGGTATTAACTGAAGGATTATCCCGATACATAATGGACCCCAAAATATCAGTTACTATCATAGTCTATAGCAGTAAAAAAATTTATATATTAGGGGAGATAAATAGACCGGGTGAGTATCCCATTGGAGGAAGTATTATATCTTTAAGGGAAGCGGTGGTTAAAGCCGGACTACCGACTAACTCAGCCGCCTTACGAAGGGTGCGAATAATTACACCTCAAACTACTAAACCGATAGTTAAAATAGTAAATTTAGCTACGGTATTACATAAAGGAAACTTGAAAGAAGATATTGATTTACACGCAGGAGATATAGTTTATATCCCCTCTAATATACCTACTAAAATAGGTAATGCGTTAGATAAACTTACATCGCCAATCAGTAAAATTCTTGTCTTTTTAGGATTAGCGGGAGGAATTAGTAAATAAAAATGAAGGTTAAGGGTAAGGTTGAGGTTAATCTTTCTAAACTTTAGCCTTAACCTTAATCTATTTTCAAAGGAAAATAAAAATGGATATATACAAAATAACCCAATTTAATCTTAGTGATTATCTTCAGGTAATATTTCGTCGTAAATGGCTTTTTATTATACCTTTTATTACTGTTTTTCTAATTGCGAGCATAGGTTCTTTTTTCTTACCAAAAATATATCGTTCCATGTCACTGGTTTTAGTAGAAGAAAAGCAACTCCTTACTCCTTTAGTTAAAGAGATGGCTGTTTCAGCTAGTTTACAACAACAATTGGATGTTTTGAAAGAACAAATATTAAGTTTTTCTAAATTGGAAGAGATGGCTAAAGATGCAGAATTAACTAACAATATTAAAGGTGGGAGACAACTTGAATTCCTCCTTCGCTCTCTTCGAGAAAGAATTAAGGTAGAGGCGATAGCTCCTACTCTTATTCAAATTTCTTTTGAAGATGAAAATCCAAAAATTGCTCAAACAGTAGTGGAGTGCATAACTAAAACCTTTGTCCAGGAAAGTTTATCAAGTCAGGAAGATGAAGCTACTTCAGCTATTGATTTCATCAAAAAGCAAGTTGACCTTTATAAACAAGAACTTGAAAAGACAGAGTCATCTTTAAGAGGATTCAAAGAGCAACATTTATTAGAGTTACCGGGAAGTGAAGGTTCAAATTTAAGTAAAGCTTTGGGGCTTCAAGATGCCTTATTACAGATTAGACTTGACCTCCAAGAGGCACAAAAAACTAAACAGATGCTCCAAAAACAATTGACTGGTCAAGAAAAAATCAGTACTTCTAAAACAACCGAGACAAATCCTGCCATCCAACAATTAAATGCTAAATTGATAGAGTTTCAAACTCAATTAACAGAACTGAAAGCAAAAAAATGTACAGATGAACATCCATGGGTAATAGCTTTAAAAGATAGCATTGAGAAAATAGAAGCCCGTATTCAACAAGAAGTAGATTCACCTATAAGTACTGAAATTACAGAGGCTAATCCAATATATCAAGAAATAGAATCAAAACTCCGCGATACAGAGACATTAATTGATTCATTAAGTACCCGACAAAAAGAACTACAAATGTTAAGTGTCAACTATGAACAACGAGCAAAAAGTGTGCCGGCTCAAGAAGAAGAACTTACCCGCCTTACCCGTAATATGGGTGTAAATGAAAGTCTCTATGCTATGTTATTAAATCGATTGGAAACAGCTAATATCTCTCGAAGATTAGAAAAGGCAGAAAGAGGAACCCGATTTAGGGTTGTTGACCCACCAAGAATGCCTTTAACCCCGATTAAACCTAATAAAGGTATGATTGCCCTCTTAGGATTTATGATTGGCTTGATTTTAGGATTTGGCTGTGTCTTTTTAGGCGAATATACAGACCATTCCTTTAGAGGATTAGAAGACGCCGAGTCTGTTTTAGCCATACCCTCTTTGGGAACTATATCAAAGATAATTACTATTGAGGATATTCAGGAAAATCAAAAAAGACGCAAAAGAAGGATAATATTAAGTACTATTATTTTTATCAGCATATTATCAATGGGATTATTAGTCTTTTTATTAATAAGATAAAGGAGGTCTGTTTATCAAAAAATGGATGAATTAAATAATGTGTCTCAAAACAATCATAAAGAGATTCAAAAAGAGGAAATAGAGAATGGGGAATTAAAAGGAAAAAGGAGACAAAGGGTTTCTATTCCACCACCTTCGGTGTATATTGCTATCGCAAAAAAAGGAGGAGGAGTAAATCCTCAAGTGATTACTTTTCATGACCCAAAGGCTCCTATAGCTGAACAGTATCGTATCCTTAGAACTAATATCCAACGACTTACACCAGAAAATCCTCCTCGGGTTATTGCCATTACGAGTGCCCTTCATCAAGAAGGGAAAACAACTACCGCGGTTAATTTAGCTGTGACTATGGCTCAGGACCTTAACAAAAAGATACTGTTATGTGATTGTGACTTGCGTAAACCAATGGTACATAAACTGATGGGTCTGGATTCTAATCGAGGTATTGCAGATGTTCTTCTCAATGATATAGACATTGATTCTGTATTGCAATCAGGTAAAGTGGAGAATTTAACTATTCTTCCATGTGGTCGCAAACCTCATAATCCGGCAGAATTACTTGGTTCTCATAAAATGAGAGAATTGTTGAGTAAATTAAGAACACGATTTGATTACATCATTATTGATTGTCCCCCCATATTAGCTATCACAGATGCAGGAGTTGTAGCTGTTTTAGTTGATGGGGTAATATTTGCTGTCCAGGCGTGGCGAACCCAAAGAGAGGCTGTTTTAAGAAGTCAATCATTACTTCTATCGGCACATGCTAAAATATTGGGGTTTATTCTCACTAATATAGAACATTTCGGTCCAAAATATTTGTATCAGTATGGATATGGGTATCAGTATGGAAATTACCATTACGCAGAAGATAATTAAAAATTATGTAATAGTTCAGCCACGAATTAACACAAATGTACACGAATAAAAAACAGGTAATAATTACCACGAAATGTTACAGAATACCACAAATAGATTTTGTATGCTTCCAATGAAAGTTTGTAATGACCTGTTTTCTGCAAAAATTTGTGATAATTTGTGTTCATTCGTGGCTAAAACATAAAGGGGCTGAACTGTTACAATTATCTTTAAGCAATCCAGCAATGAATTCTAACGCCTCTTTTTTATTGGTAATCTTCTTATCAACATAAGCCTCCTCGATTTCTTTTAACAATTTCCCTATTATTGGTCCGGATTTGAGTCCGAAATATTCCATTATCTCTCCACCTTTAAGTATCTTAGGCGGGGTAATAGTTGGGGTAGGCGAATAAAATTTGTCGATAATGAGACTAACTGTCTGGTAGTGCCTATGTAGGTTTTCAGGGGGAACTTTTGGTCCTATGGTAGCATATCTGTCAGCTAATGAAAGAAGTAAGGTGCTCACCCCTTCTTTATCTAAGTCCCTAAAAAATCTATGAAGGGCTTTGTTCGTAAGAATAGGTGCTTGAACCAGATGTCCAGGACGCATATGACTCTTGACAACTAATTCCATCATCATCTTCTCTTTAGTACTCAATTTTAGTCTATTAGCTATTTTTGGGGATATTTTAGCTCCCAATACCTCATGCTCAATAAATTTGATTCTCCCCGAAGGTTCTTGCGTCATCGTCCCTGATTTACCAATATCATGAAGTAGGCAACTGAATTTGAGATTAACTAATCTGGTATGACCTCCACTTATATGCTGATTTAAATATCTTTTTATCCGGGTATGCCATTGCGGAAATAATCTATCAAGGCTTGAGACTATACCTTCTAACTGACCTAATGTAGCTAATGAATGCTCCCATACAGGTAAGTGATGATATGTGTCTTGGTTGAGTCCTTTTAAGGGAATAATCTCTGGAATGATTTGTTCAAGTAGTCCTGATTTATCTAATTGGGCAATAAAATGACTTGAATCTTTAGCCGCTAAGGTTAAATAAATTTCATTAGTAATCCGTTCTACTGAGACATTTGAGATTAACCCTTTTAATTTAGTTATTGCTTCCCAGGTTTCTTTTTCGAGCTCAAATCTTAATTCTGAAGATAAACGAACTGCCCTCAACATTCGTAATGGGTCATCCTTAAATGTAGTCTCCGAGATAATTCTTATACATTTTGCCTCAATGTCTTTTAGCCCATTTGTTGGGTCAATGAATTCAATATCATTAGCGGTTAAATTTATGGCGATGGCATTGATAGTAAAGTCTCGCATCCTGAGGTCAGCATGGATATTTTCTGCTTTAAGGTTGTTAAAATCTAAATTTATTAGCTGTTTTTTTAATTTCAGCACAACCCTTGCCGACCCTTTTTCCTTATCTAAGAGAACAAAACTTCCCTTTAACACATTAGAAACTTGTTGAGCAAAGGCTATCGCATCTCCTTTAACAGCAAAGTCATAATCATTGCACGGACGCTTTAACAGGTAATCTCGAATGCATCCACCCACTAAATAGAAATGGATATTCGTCTTGAGAGCTAAATCCCTCAGCACTGAGAAAAAAGGTTTTTTGTAGAGTTTCTTTATGTTCATTTTTTGTAATCTATAACAATAAGTCATATAAGTCTTATAAGACCTATTCTTTACCCTGAATGTTTACAAAAAAAGAAAGGAGCAAGATGAACTCATATCATCCCGCTCCTCCTTTTTAAGTATTTGTTTTTCAATTACTTGGTTTATTTTGCTGGTGCTGCTTCTTCTGCTGGTGCTTCTGCTGGTGCTTCTTCAGATGTTACTGCTTCTTCACCGGCTTCTTCTGTTGTAGTTGTTTCTTCTTCTACTGCTGGTGCTGTTACTTCTTCTTTTGCTGGTGGTGCACAACTCGATAAAATCATAGTTGTCCCCACTACTAAACAAAATGTTAATATCATTCTAAATATCTGCATCAATTTACTTTTTCACCTCCTCTTTTAAAAATTATCGAAAAAATGGACTCTTCTCTACTTTTATGTCAAGCAGGATTAAGAATTCTAATCCTTAATTCATTTTCCCAGAAGAGTTCCTCCCTTTATTATAGTAATTATACAGAAAATAATGAATTTGTCAAGAGAAATTTTATATTTTTTTTATTTTTTATTACTAACTGCAAGCATAACAAAGAGTTACGACTGTTTAATTTTTTAAAGAAAATTAAGTCCTCAGATAGTGAAAATCTGAATAATTACAAATTTGGCTTGTAATTTGGAACAAACTCTTACGGAACAAGTTCCTTCGGAACGAGTTCTTTTAATTTCTGAATAATTTCTTCTCTATTACCTTTTTCTGACAGAGAAACCAAATTATTAATTTTTCCCTCCAATATATTAGGGTCAATCATATCCGGCTTGGCAATAAATATTTGTTTATGGTAAGTAGCACTTGTAGTCTCTTCCTTTGTAAGTAGTTCTTCGTGCAGTTTCTCACCAGGTCTTAAGCCAATAAATTTTATTTCAATATCCTTGTCCGGTTCAAGTCCTGATAGCATAATTAAATCTTTGGCAAGGTCTATAATTTTAACTGGTTCTCCCATATCTAAAACAAATACCTCTCCTCCTTTACCCATAGCCCCTGCCTGGATAACAAGGCTAACAGCCTCAGGAGTAGTCATAAAGTAGCGTGTAGCTTCAGGATGGGTTACGGTAAGCGGTCCTCCTTCTTCAATCTGTTTGCGAAATAATGGTATCACGCTACCTGCACTTCCCAGGACATTTCCAAATCTAACACTAATAAATCGGGTATTACCAGGTATGTTTTGAATTAACATCTCTCCTACCCTTTTACTTGCACCCATAACACTTATTGGATTTACTGCTTTATCCGTAGAGATATAGATAAATTTTGCTACATTATATTGGATGGCTAATTCAGCTAATATCTTTGTACCACCAATGTTATTTTTGACCGCCTCCTCAGGATTCAACTCCATCATTGGCACATGTTTATGAGCCGCAGCATGAAAGATTACCTCTGGTTTAAACCTTTCCATGATCCAATTTACCTTTTGCCTATCCTTAATATCCCCAATACATACCTCTAAATCTATTGAATCACTTCTTTTCCCTTCTAATTCATTTTCTAGGAAAAACAGGTCATTTTCGTTATGGTCAAACATAATTAATCTTTCAGGGTTAAAATTTAATATCTCACGGCATAATTCAGAGCCAATAGAGCCTGCCGCACCTGTAACAAGAATACATTTTTTATCCAGATAGGCGGATATTTCCTCTAAGTTTAAGGTAACCGGTGCCCGTCGCAACAAGTCCTCAAGATTAATATCACGCAGTTCCTTAATACTTACATGACCCCTTATTAACTCGCTTAAACTCGGAATAGCCTTACATTTGACACCTGTCCTTTCACAAACAGAGACAATGTTATAGATGATCTTTCCAGGGACAGAAGGCATAGCAATGACAACTTCATCAATTTTCTTACGATTAACCCAATATGGTATATCCTCTTTTTTACCAAGCACCTTTATTCCATGAATTCGCAGACCTTGTTTCTGATGATGGTCATCAATAAATCCTACCACCGTGTATTCTGAATCAGGATTGTTTTTAATTTCTCTGACTATCATTTCCCCAGCATCCCCTGCACCAACAATAAGAACTCTTTTTTTCACGGTTTTCTCCCATTTAAACTCCCGTAATATTCTGGGTAGAAATTTTTTTCCACCAATAAAGAGAATAGTAAATGCCCAATCTATTGGAAAAATTGTTCTTGGAAATGACCAGCGGAAGAAGAAGGTAATAACCACAAGTATAATCATACTAATAGTTACTGCCTTAATAATATTAAGTAAATCCTGCAGGCTGGCATAACGCCATATTCCTTTATAAAGCCCAAAAAAATAAAAACTTGTCAGCCGAACCAAAATAAATACAGGTAAAACTGTCCAAAACTGCCCATATTCATCGCTGGTAAAAATTCCACCAAATCTTACCCAAAACGCTAAATATAATATAACCCCAACTATTATCCCATCACTAATAAATGATAAATATTGTTTATTCTTTAACATATGATAAAACCCTCCAAGATAGTACTTTTTGAGACGGTTCATTTTTGTCGTTTTTTCTATGATTTCTTGTTACTATTTACAGCTCCTACTTTTGCCAATTTGAATGTTGAATAACGAACAACGAATTTTGAATGACGAAGTTTGTTCTCTTTTTACTTCTTCGTTCGTTATTCTTCATTCGTTGTTCAATTGTTCAAAAATAGATTCCATTTTTTATCCGCAAGCTTTCAAACTAAAATGAACCATTCCTACTTTTTCTATACAAGTTAAGATACAACCTCATTCACATAACCTATAGCAAATAAGACTTTATATTGATAATTAGGCAAATCATAAGATGTAGGAATGGGTGAGGCGTATTTTGCCATACCATTCTTTATTTCAGGAGGCAGTGGAAACAGTTTTCCACAGAAAATCCTTTTAAAGAATTCTTTGCTTTTCATTGTCTTTGGTATCAGGTGAAATTTAACTGCTATTCTTTTTATTAAAGAAATAACCTTATCCTTTACAGAATCAAATATTGGGAATGCTACATAAATTTTTACATTAGAAAAATTCTGTTTTAAAAGAGAATACAATTCTCTGGCAGAAAAATATTTAGTACTATAAGGAGATGGATTGAAATCACACCAATCTTTGTTGGCGGTACAAATAAGTAAAATTCCCTCATCTGTAAGTATGCGATACGATTCTTCTATAAATCTTTCTGGATAAGGTAGATAATAAATAGCTTCATACAGTATCACTATATCAAAACTTTTATTCTTAAAAGGCAATTGTTGTGCATCTGCTTGCATTAATCGTATCTTATCTCTTCCATCATAATGTCTCTTAGTAATCTCTAATAATTTTTTATCAATATCAACCCCAATAACTTTCTTTGCCTTTTTTCCTAAATAACCTAACCCCTGTCCAGAGCCACAAGCTACTTCCAACACATTTTTATCTTCACAAAACGAAGAAGCAAAGTGATATCGGGCATACATCCTTTCTATTTGTTCATCGGTTACATTATATCCAGTTACTTCTGTTACTATTGAAAAATCAGCCATATATGAATCCTCATCCTTTCTTAAAAAAATTACAGACAGCACCAATGACTATTTGCACTTCATCATCAGTCAGTTCAGGATACATAGGTAGAGATATAACCTCATTGGATATTTGCTCAGTTACAGGTAAATTAAAATGACTAAGACCTAATGCCTTCTGCTTGTGTAATGGTGTCCGCCAGGAGATTAATACCTCTATGCCTGAGTTACGCAGGTGTTGAACTAATTCATGGCGTTGTTTAGTCCGAATGACATAATTTTGATAGACATCGAAATAACACGCATCTGAGCGAGGATGAAGAATTAACCCCTCAATTCCTGCCAGTCCTTTGTCATAAGCAATAGCAATTTCCCTACGCCGCTCTATCCATTTATCAAAATATTTTAATTTCATATTAAGAATAGCCGCATGAAGGTTATCCAGACGACTGCACCACCCAAAACATTCTATAACATCTACAGATTCAACACGGCCATTATCACGAAAGGCACGGAGTTTTCTTGCGAGGACATCATCATTTGTACAAATCATTCCACCGTCTCCAGGGGCACCTAACATCTTCGCCGGGTAGAAACTGAATATAGCTGTATCACCAAAAGAAGCGCATCTTTTGCCTTTAAATTCTGCCCCTAAAGCCTGTGCCGCATCCTCAATAACCCTGAGATTATATTTTTGTGCCAATTCCATAATCTGAGCCATATCGCAGGCATGACCATTGAGATGAACAGGGATTATACCTTTAGTTTTAGGTGTAATAACCTTTTCAATCTGGTTAACATCCATATTGAAATCGTCTCGGATATCAACAAGGATAGGTTTTGCACCACACTGAACAATCGCACCAACCGTTGCTACAAAGGTATGTGCCACGGTTATTACTTCGTCACAGGGAGAAAAAAGTGCCTGACAAGAAAGATATAACGCATCTGTTCCTGTATTAACACCGATCGCATGTCTTGTGCCAACATACTGAGCAATATTATGCTCAAATTCTTCTAAGTGTCTCCGCATAATAAAATCCCCATTTGACATTATTTCTTCAAATACGCGGTCAAACTCTGTCTTAAGTTGTTGATATTGCTTTGGATAATTTACGAATCTTACCTTGTAGGACATATTTCCTCCTTATTAGTAGGGAGTAGAAAAATTTCCTTACTACCTACTATCTACTACTTACTACCATACTTTTTATAGCCTTAATAATATCCATTTCAGTTATAAAATACTTCTTTTCTAATACTCGACTTGCGGGTGCAGGAATATCCGGTAGTGTTACTCGTAAAACAGGTGATTTAAGATATTCAAATACATTTTCTATTACTAAAGCGGATATTTCAGCCGCTATCCCACAGGTTTTCCAGCCGGCATCAGCTATAACCAATCTACCTGTTTTTTTAACTGATTCAAATATAATTGCCTCATCAATGGGTTTAACTGTTCGAATATCTATAACCTCTGCCCTGATTTCTTCTTTTTCCAAACTAATAGCCGCTTTTATTGCCTCGTTAGCCATATATGAGGTTGCGACAATGGTTACATCTTCTCCCTTTTTCCGGATAATCCCTTCACCTATCGGCACGGTATATATTTCTTCGGGGACTTCTCCTGAAAGTTTATATAGCCAGCGGTCATCTATAAATACAACCGGGTTATCATCCTTTATAGCGGCGATAAGTAATCCTTTAGCATCATAGGGTGTAGATGGCATAACCACTTTAAGCCCGGGGATATGAGCAAATATTGATTGTAAGCTTTGAGAATGTTGAGCGGCTTGTTCTCCCCCTCTATTTATTATACACCAGATAACTACCGGCACAGACTGATGCCCTCCAAACATGTAATACCAATTTGCCGCCTCGTTAATTATAGGGTCCATTCCATACCACATAAAATCCATTCTTGGATGGACAACTATTGGTCTCATGCCGGCAATAGCCGCACCAACGGCTACCCCGGTAATCGCATTTTCAGAAACAGGGGTATCAATAATCCGCTCATGTCCAAATTTTTCAAGAAGTCCTGTGGCTGTATTCCCAACATACCATGGACTCTTGACTCCCTGTCCAATGAGTAAAACAGATTCATCCGCTGACATCATTTGATGAAGTGCCTCATTTATCGCCAGGCTGTATTGTAGTTCTCTATTTTTTGAAGACATATTCCCTTAACTCACTTTCTTTGGGATAAGGACTCTCTTTAGCAAAAATATGAGCCTTATTAACTTCCTCTTCTACCTTTTCTTTTATGTTTGCCAAAATTTCTTTATTTAGAATTTTATTTTCAAGAAGGAATCTTTCAAAATTTATGATAGGGTCTTTTTTACGCCATTTCTCGAGTTCTTCTGCTGGTCTAATATCGGTATGAAGTCCTTGAATATTGTCATTAGGTCCTACATGTCCACGTAATCTATAGGTCATAAATTCAATAAACACAGGTCCGTTGCCTCTTCTACAGATATTAACTGCCTTTTTTGTAGCCTCATAAACCTCTAAGACATCATTACCATTACACCTAAAACTTGGAATCCCAAATGGCTCCCCTATTTCGAAAATATTATTTTTGGGACGACATTCTCTAATTGGTAGATGAGTTGAATACAGGTTATTCTCACAAGCAAATATAACCGGTAGTTTTTTGAGTGCGGCAAAGTTTAGCGATTCGTATAAAACACCTTCACCGGTTGCACCATCTCCAAAAAAACTTACCGTTATACTTTTTTCCTTTCTTATTATTGATGCGAGGGCGGAACCGACTGCTAATGAAATAGTCCCGGCAACAATAGGTGTGGCACCCATCATACCTACTTCATGAGCACATACATGCATTGAGCCGCCGCGTCCTTTTGCACAGCCGGCTTCCTTGCCATAAATCTCTGCAATAAGTTCCTTTAGCCCGCCGCCTTTGGCCAAATAGTGACCATGAGAACGATGATTACCGAAGATACGGTTCTTTGGAGTCAAGGCAGCACATACCCCTGCAGCAATCGCCTCCTGTCCGGAACACAAATGCACAGGACACCTTATCTCACCTTTTAAAATTGGTTCAACAAGAATCTCCTCACATATCCGAATTCTTAACATTGTTGTATAAAGTCGTGTTAAAAAAGATTTAGAATATTTTTTCATAATTTATCTCTGAAATATCTTCGTTAATGTTAGAAAAATTATTTTCAAATCCGTCCAAAATGAGTGTTCATGGACATATTTTAATTGCAACCGTATCTTTTCCGGTCTAATTTTTTCCATATAAGTCTTTTCCGGGTCAGGACTTCCTGCAAGGATAGCTCCCTCATCCGGATTCCAGATAGATGCCCAATCTGTGATACCGGGCTTTACACTTAAAATCCTCTTTTCTTCTTCAGTGAACATATTCACATAAAAAGGGACCTCAGGTCTAGGACCTACAAAACTCATCTCACCTTTCAGAACATTTATCAGTTGAGGTAGTTCATCTAATTTATATTTCCGAATGAATTTACCCATCTTTGTAAGTCTCGGGTCATCGTCTGATGTTGACGGACCACCTATTTTATCCGCATTAACCACCATACTCCTGAATTTATACATTTTAAATGGCTTACCAAAGCGACCAATTCTTATTCCACAAAAGAAAATTGGACCACCATCTTCTATTTTGATTAAGGTACTAATCACCACAAAAAGTGGGAATAAGAGCACAAGTCCTATGATAGAAAATATAATATCAAATAATCGTTTTGCCATTTTTATCTTCCTCTTAGCATTAGTATAGAAAAATGTGGAATGTGTTCCTGGGTTTTCCCTCTTCTATTAATATTTTGAAACCTGTACAATTACCACAAAGACACGGAGGTACTTGCTATTATTTTATTTCTACCTTGTCCATTAGAGTTGCCATTAAACTATAATAATCAGGGATATTTTCATAAATGTCCTCTGCGACTCCTTCTCTATATGTATGTGTAGTCATATTTCTATCATCAGTCATATCAAGAAACTTTACAATCTCTTCTTCTGTCAACAATCCTAATGAAAAGAGTTCTCTGAAACATGATTTGGGTGAGTTACAAATTATGCCTTCCTGTTCTTTTAGATATTCTTTTATGAATTTCCATACTGCTTCAAAGGTATATTCAAATCGTTGAATTCCTGCATCTCTGACAATAACAGAAAAAGGTTCTTCTAATATCTGTTTTAATGTATTTAGAGCTTTAATAGCATCTTTATATTTTAATTTTAGTCTTTCCAAATCTCTACCTCTTTTAACGCCTCTCTTTTAAAATTTTTACCCACATGTGAAAAATCTACAATATCCACCTTGTAAGGGATATTTAGCTCTTCAACATATTCTTTCAAGAAAACTATTTTCTTTCTATTTATCTTTCCTTTAGGAATAAGTCCAATATCCACATCTGAGGATATTGAGGCATTATCTCTTGCCCTTGACCCAAATAAAACTATTTTCATATCTTCATCCTTTAATAAATCAAGAACACATTTTTTTAATCTCTGGATAAACTCATTATTTTGTAATCTACTCATTTTTTACCTCGTCAATGGAACAGCATCTTTTTCTTCTAATGTTATCCTCCATATATAATATTTTAATATTCTTCCAGAATTCCTTTGAGACGCAAACCTTAAAAATTATCCGAGTTCTTGATTTATGTGTTTCAAGAAAGGTGGATAAAGTTCAGGAGCCATCTGAAGAAATCTTTTTATATCCTCCCACCTGATATCAAGATACCGATGAGCAAGGGTATTCCTTATCTTCGCAAGTTCTGAAAAGGTCAAAGATTTATCCTCTTCTTCATAGATAAAAGATGCCATTTTGTAAAGGATTTCTCTTGAGGTTTCAGGAACCTCTTCTGCACTTATGGTTAGAAACATCTTAGATATATCTAAAGTGGCATTGATAATACATTCAACCCACCTTTCTATCTCCAGTCTCTTTTCCCTTACAGACTGGTAAGTCCTCCAGTCAATTTCTCTTTTATATCCTTGAAGAAATTGAAGTTCCTTTTCTAAATAATCTATATGTGGTATAATCTTTGATTTATCTCCTTGAAACAAGTCTTGTCTCCTTATAATAAGATAATAGCCAATCCTTTACATATTCTGCTTCATCAGTTACAATACATAAAAAATCCATAAAAAGTCCTTTATCCTTGATTATTATAGAATTGCCCTTCCTTACAATCTCATCTGCAAGAATTGCCTTTGCCCTATTAAGAACAATCAGGTCAACTTCCTTTTTTAAGAGTCTTTCTAAATCAAGACCGATTTTCGCCTCTCCTGGATATACCTTACCAAAGGCTTCCCATTCCAGTCCATTTCCAGTCCAAAAGTAGACACCAACATCTACATCGCCTTCCTTCCGAACCTTACCTCTTGCCGCTGAGCCAAAAAGAAAGGCAAAGGCTATATCATTTCTTCCTTCAAAATAACTTTTAAGAATATCTACCATCGCTAACTACCTCTTATATTATAATCGTTTTAACATTCTTCCAAAATTCCTTTGAGACGCAAACCTTTAATAATCCCCAGACCGACCCTAAACCATAGCCTATATGCCGAGCGGCAAATACCAGAGGCAGAATAAATAAATACCTAAAATTCCTTTCTCTTAAAGATATTTTATATGAAGAATAAAGATTTGTCAAGAAGTATAAACTAAATATAAATAAAAATAACCAGAAAAAAATTGGCAAGAAAAATGATAATACAATGGAGAATATCAAACTTAAAACAAATATTAGCGGAATCAAATGTCTTAAGCAAAAGAGCTGACTGCCAAATCTTAAAGGATAAATTGCCCAAACTCCATCATCAAAATTATGTTTATAAAAGCCTGTTAAAGTAGATTTAGCATGATAATACCCAATAATTTCAGGATGCAGTAAGGTTTTACCACCTGCCTTTTTCAATCTCAGATTAAACTCCATATCCTGGCTTCGGACAAGATTTTCATTATAAAGTCCAATTTTATCAAAGACCTCCTTGCGGTAACAACCAAAAGAACAGGTATCCACCCATCTCGGTTCATTGGACCCGGTCCTAAAGCAAGAATTGCCAACACCAAATGGATGAGACAGGGCAAAGGTAATTGCCTTGCCTATAAGCGTATTGGCTCCCGGAAGTGTTATTAATACACCACCTACATTGTCTGCTTTATACTCATTTAAATACCGGACACATTTTAAGATATAATCATTTTTGTATATGGTGTGTCCACTCATTATCATAACAATTTCCCCTTTTGCGGCTTTAATGCCTATATTTATTGCTACAGGGGTAATTTTTTCAGGATTATCTAAAACCTTGATGAATGGATGCCCTTTTTCATATCCTTGCAAGATTTCCCTTGTTCCATCCGTACTCATCCCATCAACAACTAAAACCTCAAATTTATCCTCTGGATAATCATTAGCAATAATAGAATCAAGGCACTTGCTAATAAATCTTTCCTCATTGCGGCAAGGGATGATAATAGAAACAAAGGTCTGCATTTTTTCAATTTTTCCTTTCATCATGATTACTACAATAATATTTTACAATAAGGATGCGTGTTTGTCAATACATTTTTAGTTTATGTCATGTGCTATCCACAGGTATTAGAAAAAAATTCTTGACATTTTCCATATCCAATGGTATAATTGAGCAGAAGAGCAGAAGGTAGGAGAGCAGAAGAGCAGAAGGGAAGGAAGGGCGGAAGAGCAGAAGACAGGAGTATAAGATATGATTAATTTTCCCTCTGCTCTACTCCCTTCTGCTCTACCAACTTCTGCTCTATTAATTTTAATAAGGAGGTTTTTAAAAATGGCTTACGATGCAACGAAAATGAAGGATTGGGAAATTGCGCGCGAGGCAGAAAAAAATATGCCGACACCGCAAGAATGGCAAGAAAAGTTAGGGCTTGAGAAGAATGAGGTTATTCCTTATGGAAGGATAGCTAAACTCGATTTTCTAAAAATTATGGAGCGGCTCAAGGATAAACCAGATGGCAAATATATAGATGTTACGGCCATTACCCCTACACCGCTGGGGGAGGGAAAGACGACAACTACTCTGGGTTTGATGGAAGGATTGGGTAAAAGGAACAAAAATGTAGGTGGCTGTATCCGCCAGCCTTCCGGTGGTCCTACGATGAATATCAAAGGCACAGCCGCAGGCGGTGGTAATGCCTTACTCATTCCCATGACCGAATTTTCTCTTGGATTAACCGGTGATATTGACGGTATCTCTAATGCCCACAATCTGGCTATGGTAGCTTTGACGGCAAGAATGCAACATGAGGCAAATTACGCAGATGAAGAACTCTTAAAACTTAGTAACATGCGACGGCTAAATATTGACCCAAGAAGGGTAGAGATGGGTTGGGTAATTGATTTCTGTGCTCAAGCCTTACGCAATATCATTATCGGTCTTGGTGCCAAGAAGGAAGATGGTTTTATGATGGCCTCAAAGTTTGGGATTACAGTTTCCTCTGAGATTATGGCCATCCTTTCTATTGTTCGGGATTTAAAAGACTTGCGAGAGAGGTTAGATAAAATCATAGTGGCTTATGACAAAAGTGGAAAACCTGTAACTACCGGTGACTTAGAAGTCGGTGGTGCTATGTGCGCCTGGATGAGAAACGCCATCAATCCTACATTGATGTCAACAGCGGAGTATCAACCATGTCTGGTACATGCAGGTCCATTTGCAAATATTGCCGTGGGACAGTCATCCATCATCGGTGACCGCATTGGCTTGAAGATGTTTGATTATCATGTAACCGAGAGTGGCTTCGGTGCAGATATAGGCTTTGAAAAATTCTGGAATGTAAAATGCCGCGTTGGTGGACTTACTCCTAACGCTGTTGTAGTTGTAGCCACAATAAGGGCATTGAAGATGCACGGTGGAGGACCCAAAGTAATCGCCGGCAGACCACTTCCAGAAGAATATACCAAAGAGAATTTGGGATTGCTTGAGAAAGGGGTAGCAAATCTACTCCACCACATAAAGAATGTGAAGAAATCAGGGGCTAATCCTGTTGCCTCGCTCAACTACTTCCATACGGATACTGAGGAAGAAATTGCCCTGGTGCGTAGATATGTGGAGGAATCAGGAACCCGCTTCGCCCTTGCTAAACATTGGCTTAGTGGTGGAGAAGGTGCCCTTGAACTAGCAGATGCAGTTATTGATGCCTGCAACGAGAAAGTTGATTTTAAATTCCTTTATCCATTGGAGATGCCACTTCGAGAGAGGGTTAATCTGATTGCCAAAGAAATATACGGTGCAGATGGAGTCTCATGGACACCTGAGGCAGAGGCTAAAGCCAAAGAGGTAGAGAACAATCCTGCTATGCAGGATTTTGCGACGATGATGGTCAAGACTCATTTGAGCCTTACCCATGACCCAACATTAAAAGGAGTCCCTAAAGGTTGGATTCTGCCGGTGCGTGATTTGTTGATATTTGCCGGAGCAAAGTTCCTTTGCCCTTGCACAGGGACTATCAGTCTGCTCCCGGGAACCAGTTCTAACCCGGCGTTTAGAAGGGTGGATGTGGATGTGAATACAGGGGAAGTTACAGGGCTGTTTTAAGGCAAGTGAAGTAAATATTGATAAGGGAAAAAGGGCATAGGAGAATTAAATTCCGATGCCCTTTTTTATTTGCTTAGAACGGGTAATTCTTAAAAATCATATCCGATGCTAAAATTAGTATTATGGAAGCTATCCACAAAATCTGTATTCCAGGCGTAGTCTATACTTATCGGCAGAAAGCCTAAAAGGACTCGCAACCCGACACCATAAGAGCATTTTAAATCAGTCTCTTTTTCCCCATCTGTAGAATTATGTCTAATGGTCAGCCTTTCTCCTTTGGACCAGGCAGAACCGGCATCGACAAATATTACCGAGCGAATATTTCTAATGGAGACAGGCATGGCAAATTTAATCTCATCTATTAGCGGCACCCGGAGTTCGGCATTGCCGAGGAGGATATAATTACCCCAAAATTGCCCTAATTCATATCCTCTTAGACTGCCTGTCTCAGAAATAGAAAATAGGCTGCGTCCACCTAAGGGAAATTTCCGGCGGTCAGTACCTTTACTCACCTTACTTAAAAGGTGAAAAGCCCAGTTTGCCCGCTGGGTTATGCGAATATACTTACGATAGTCAACCTTAAAATTGGTATAACTTACCTGATGATGAAAAAGGGGTATGGTTTGTTCGAGACTCACCCTGCTCCTCACCCCGCTCAAAGGTCCCCAATAACTCCAATTGGTAGTATCCTCTACTAAGGCAACTGAAAGATAATCCATCCCTTCCTTCTCTTTTGTTATTGTCCTTACAGTAATTTCTTCCTGAGAGACCACCTCTGAAACAAAACCTAATTCTACCCGTCTGAATTTACTAAACGGATAGTCCATCATACCAACTATTCCATATTCCCTCTCGGCAATATCCCGGTCAGAAAAGCTATAAAAATTAGACCAGTTAAAAATACCAACCCTAAAGTCAGGTCTTTTAGTTAGATAGCTATAGGAGAATTGGAAATTGGTTTCATTGCTTATGGATGAGGCATTATCTAAGAGGAGCATAAATCTATGATTTCCCAGAACATCCGATGCGGCTAATTGTAGACTGGCAGCTATACCTTGACTTGAATTATAAACAAACTCTCCTGACCGCCAATCAAACGAAAATTTTGGTTCGTATTCTTTGATTTTGGCTTTTTCTATTGGTTTAACTTCAGCCATCGTCGTTGTGGTTGCCATGACCTCAGGCTTTTTCCAGCTAAGTTTCAGGTCTTCTATTAAATACAGGCTATATCCGCCCTGGTAATATGAGACAAAGATTAACCCTTCCTGGGGTGAAATGCCTCCTTGAAAGGCACCACCAATACAATTCGTTACCTGAGCCACTTCCTTTGTCTCCAGATTATAACCATAGATATTATAGACTCCATCAGCATCTGAGGAATAGAATATGATTTTGCCGTCATTAGACCAGAATGGGTCCTTTTTATGACCAGTATCCGCGGTAATTATGACTATCTCTTCTTTTGTTTTTGTGGCGATGGTAGGACAACTATCCTGGTTGTCAGATTTCACAAATGACAGGCTGGAAGTAGACAGGCTGGAAGCCTGTCCTACCAAATCCTTTCTTGTTGGCGAGACAAGGCAAATATCGGAAAATCCATCTTTTTCTCTAACAAAGGCAATATATTCACCATCATTAGACCAGACAGGCTGATGGTCAAGGGAATCCCCGGAGGTCAATTGCTCTACTTTATCATCTTCAAGTAGGTATATCTTGCTTTTGCCGTTAGAGGAGGCAGAGACAGCTAATCCTTTGCTATTTGGAGAAAAAGAGATTGAGGATATTTCATCAAATTGAACCGGTTCGATTATTTTTTCAATGGTAGAGGTAAAGACATCGAAGATAAATATGGCATCTTTCCCTTTTGTTTTAGCGATAAAGGCAATCCTGGTGCCGTCAGAAGACCAGGAGAGAGTTCTTTCTTCGGTATTAAGTTCTTCAAAATCATGCCCGGCCATTCCCTCGGTAATTCTTTTAAGCACCTTACCGTCTTTCACTCGCACCTCAACAACCTCTGCCTCCCCAAATTCATAGGATATCAAGGCAAGCATATCGCCACCAGGGGAGAATGTGGGGTGTGAATAAAATCTGTGTCCTTCTTCTATCACCTTTTTCCCAAAATCTGTGGGGAGTTTACGCTTGGTTAATTCAGGGTAATACTGCTGCTGTAAAGACTTTATCCAGCCACTCTCTAATGTCTCCATATTTACTCCTAAGGATGTCTTAATCATACTCTCAATAGAAGGGTGTGCCTTAAATCTCCTTAACAGAAGGTGTATTTTATCCGCACCATAAGTTTTGGCAATATAGCGAAGCAAGGATTGACTTTCTTTATAAGCTAAATAGACTCGCGATATGTTTGAAAAATCGGCTAAATCAGTCAAGGGAATAAGATTATTTTCTATGACGGCATCGGCTAAAACGGTATGTCCCATTGTATCCAAATCCCCTGTCTCATATTCTGCCAATCCCTCCATAAGCCATAAAGGTGGTGTCAGAAATGCCTGAGTGGAGAACATAGAAGGCAATGTATCATGATATAAAAGGTCGTATTGGAAGACATGAACAAGTTCATGGGTAATTACGGTCTGGAATTCCTTATAACTCCCGGTAAAAGGGATAACCATCCGATATTTAAAAATTTCGGTAAAACCACCGACCCCCTTTTCAATTAATTCAAGGATAATGTTTGTCTGTTGGAAATCGTAATGGGATTTAAAAACAACAAATGGAACGGGTTTTGAGACATTATATTTTAGGTCGGCACTAATCTTTTCATAAGAGTCTTCTGCCATCTTAGCCGCTATTTTAGCTAAATCCTCTATCTCCGGATTATGATAGACCTCAAAATGCTCGGTTTGCAATATTTGCCAGGTAAATCCTTTATACCTGACCTTGTTTTTACCAAAGTCCTGGGCGAAACAAAGATTAGGAATAAGTCCTATAAGTCCTATAAGTCCTACAAGACCTATATTTTTCTTTAACATCTTTATCACCACCTTTTTTCGTTATCAGTGTTCACAAGTAATAATTCGAGATTCGGTAATAATTTTATGAACCGGAATATCATAGTCTGCGGTCGGAATTTGAGCAATAATTTGTAACTCGTATGCTAAACCAATAAATGGGATACCAGCCAACTGGCTTAATAAATTATCGTAATAGCCTCCACCATAACCAATCCTATTTCCATTTTCATCAAAGGCTATCCCTGGCACAATCACTAATTCTAACTCAGATAAATCTACTTGCCTTCGATATTCAGATTTCGGCTCCAAAAGCCCGAATTTACCTATCCCCAACTCCTCCTCAAAATCCTTTATTTCACAAAGGGATAGTGTTTTTTCTCTTTCGACAACAGGCACAATTATTTTTTTCCCAAGTCCTAATGCCTCTTTAACCATTTCATGGGTTCTTACCTCGTTTCTAAAGGAAATATAGAATGCAATGCAATTTGATGTTTTAAACTCTGTTACTTCAAATAACCTTTTTTTGATTTGGCTACTTTTTCTTATTATCTCTTCGGGGGACAATAAATATCTTTTGGCTAAAATTGCCTTTCTTATCTCTGCCTTCATTTCCCACCTTTTTCCCCTTCCACCATTGAGTGAATTTCCTGGAGTAAAGTGTTCACTAAATCTTTTTCCTCAACCTTCTTTATTATTTTCCCCTTTTTAAATATCAATCCTACCCCACAACCTCCGGCAATGCCAATATCTGCTTCAGCCGCTTCGCCTGGACCATTGACTACGCAACCCATGATGGCGATTTTAAATTGGAAATTGGAAATTGGAAATTGGAAATTGGAAATTTTTTCTTCTACCGCAGTAGCCACCTTAATCAAGTCTATTTCACACCTTCCACAGGTCGGGCAGGAAATTAATTCATACCCAGTATGCCGCAATTGTAATGCCTTTAGAATCTCATAGCCAACCTTTACCTCTTCTACCGGGTCTGCGGTAAGAGAAACCCTGATTGTGTCCCCTAATCCCAAGGCAAGTAGACTACCAATCCCAACGGCAGATTTTATTCCACCAGCCCAAGGAAGACCCGCCTCTGTAATTCCCAGATGAAATGGGTAATCCACTTTAGTCGCCATTAATTGATACGCCTCAATGGTCATAGGCACATCAGTAGCTTTCAGGGAAATAATAATATCAAAAAATCCCAGGTCCTCCAGGATTTTTATATGTTCCAGGGCTGACTCAACTAATCCTGCCGCAGTAGGTTTACCAAACCTTTTTTTGTCTATAGACCCGGAATTAACCCCAATGCGGATAGGGATATTTCGCTCCTTTGCCTTTTCTACTATCTTGACGACCTTATCCTTTTGCTTAATATTTCCAGGGTTGAGCCTTAATTTATCCACCCCTTGTCCAATCGCTTCTAATGCCAGGCGATAATCAAAATGGATATCTGCGACTAAGGGAATGTTAATTTGTTTTTTAATCGCACCTAACGCCTTAGCTGCCTCCATATCCGGCACCGCTACCCTGACAATTTCACAACCTGCCTCTTTGAGCCGATTAATCTGGCTTACCGTTGCCGCAATATCCCTCGTATCGGTCTTGGTCATTGATTGCACCGAAATAGGTGCATCTCCGCCAATTGTCAGGCTACCTACTTGTACCATTCTTGAGTATCTTCTATTCATGATTTTCTTTCTTTAGTATACACAATAGCCGAATAAATGTCAATGAAATTTTGATTTCATCTGGAGTTAATCCTTCAGGATTTCATTAATGAAAGGCTAAAGCCTAAACTCCAAAAATTAAGATTTTTATTTATTAAAAAGATTTATTCCTAATTACAACAATAAGGCAAGAAAAAGTCAACAATTTTAAATAGATGATTTTTGTAGATGATAATCGGTATTTTGCTCAAAGGTATAAGCCACCTGTAATAATTTTTCTTCCCCAAATAGTGGTGCTAAAATCTGTAAGCCAATAGGTAACCCGTCTTGCGTAAGTCCACAGGGAATAGATATCCCAGGAATACCGGCTAAATTACCCGAGATAGTAAATATATCGGATAAATACATTTGAAGTGGGTCAGCGGCTTTTTCGCCAATTTTAAAGGCAGGTGTAGGTGAGGTTGGGGTAATCAAGACATCACACTTTTTAAATGCCTCTTCAAAATCCTGCTTAATTAATGTTCTTGTTTTTTGTGCCTTTAAATAATAGGCATCGTAATACCCGGCAGATAAGGCATAAGTACCAATCAAAATTCTGCGTTTAACCTCATTGCCAAAGCCTTTAGTTCTTGTGTGCTTATACATATCAATTAACCCTTCTTCCCGGATTCTAAGTCCATATTGAACTCCATCGTATCGTGCCAGGTTAGAACTTGCCTCCGCCGGGGCAATAAGGTAATAGGTGGGGACAGAATATTCCGTATGCGGCAGGGAAACCTCAACCCTGACTGCACCTAAATCTTCCAGAATACTAATAGCCTTCTCGACACCCTGTCTAACTTCAGGATGTACCCCTTCAATGAAATACTCCTCAGGAATACCAATTCTCATCCCTGAAATGTCATTAACCAAAGATTTAGTAAAGTCAGGAACAGGTAAATTGACAGAGGTTGAATCTTGTGGGTCATGTCCGCAGATAACATTTGATAATAAGGCACAATCAGTTACATCTTTTGTAATTGGCCCAATCTGGTCTAAAGAGGAGGCAAAGGCAATCAAGCCAAATCTTGATACCCTGCCGTAGGTAGGTTTAAATCCTACCACACCGCATAAAGCCGCAGGTTGTCTTATAGAGCCGCCGGTATCTGAGCCTAAGGCTAAAATCGCCTCATTTGCCGCTACAGCCGCCGCAGAACCACCACTTGACCCACCTGGCACAGTCTCTAAATTCCATGGATTTTTGGTCGGTCCAAAAGAAGAATTCTCGGTAGAAGACCCCATCGCAAATTCGTCCATGTTTGTTTTGCCAACAATGATTGCTCCAACTTCTTTTAATTTTTGGATAACAAAGGCGTCGTAAGGTGGGATAAAATTATGAAGTATTTTTGAGCCGCAGGTAGTTTTTATACCTTTGGTGCACATATTATCCTTGATGGCAATAGGAATGCCGGCTAATGGATGCAACTCCTTACCACGCAAAGCCTCTTTATCTACTATTTTTGCCTGTTCCAATGCCTGCTCAAAGGTAGTCGTAATATAGGCATGGACATTCGGCTCTACCGCCTCAATTCTACTAATAACCGCTGAGGTAACTTCTAACGAGGTAATTTCCTTAGATAAGAGTAGTTTATGAATTTCATGGCAGGTAAGTTTTTCAAGTTCCAATTTACTCTCCCTTTTTTATAGTAATCGGATTGAGCGGATTAAACAGATAAAAAACAGAAAGTAAATTTGTTTAATCCGATTACTAAATTACTCTTGGCACCCGGAAGTGTCCTTTTTCCGTCTCAGGGGCATTAGCCAACACTTTCTCTACAGGTAATGACTCTTTTATTTTATCTTCCCGCATAACATTGGTTAAAGGAATGGGATGAGAAGTAGGCAGAATGTTAGAGGTATCCAGTTCATTAATCTTAGTCACATACTCTAAAATAGAATCAAGTTGACAAGTAAATTCATCTTTTGCGGAATCACTTAATTCCAATCTTGCTAATGAGCATACCTGCTCAACTTCTTTTTTGGTAATAGCCATTTTTTATTTCCTTAACCACTTTATTTTTTTACCACGAATTTCACGAATGAATATTTAAGCATAAACAGAAAAACGAAAGAACCAATTGTTTTTCGTTTTTTAGTTCTTCAGTCCTTCAGTTAAATATTATATTTATTCGTCTAATTCGTGCAATTCGTGGTAAAAAAATCCTACAATTCAATGGCATAGAAAGTGGTATAAAAATTGGAGCGGCCGATGGGAGTCGAACCCACGACGTCCAGCTTGGGAAGCTGGCATTCTACCACTGAATTACGGCCGCTCGATTTTATGTATTTACGAGCCTTTTTAATATTTTACCTGGGATAAACACAGGCATTTTATGAGCTGGAACAGACACTTTCTCACCGGTAGAGATTATTCTACCTTGACGAGGTGCCCTATCCCTTACTTCAAAAACCCCTAATCCCCTTATCTCTAACCTTTTATCCTTTGCCAAACCTTCTATAATACTTCTTAAGATAACATCCACTACCTGTTTAGCCTCATTTTTATTTAGGTTTATCTTTCCTGCTACTATCGCTGCTAAATCATCCCTGGTCATCTTTACCTCCTAATAGAAAGGATTCAAGGGTTTATTTTTCAATGATTTTCACTTGACCCCTTGCCCCCTTCTTTTATTACCCCTGCCTGACGACCTTTATTATTTAGTGAGGGGATAATAAAACCTCCGGAAATAACCAATTTCAGCCCCTCTTCTACGGTTATATCTAAAGGTATAACCTCATCTACAGGTGCGGCTATGAAAAATCCAGAAGCAATATTTAAGGCGGTGGGAAGATAAATATTGATTATTTCCTTCCCTGAAGCCTTAGCTACTGCCGGATTAGACTCCGATGTTACAAATCCTATTGAATAAACACCTTTTCTCGGATATTCAATTAATATTACCCTTGTGAAGGATTCTTTACCTTTATAAAGGAATATTTCCATTAACTGTTTAAGACCGGTATAGATATTACTTACTATTGGGACTCGGATTAACAATTCCTCAAACCAGGCAACAATACTTTTCCCAATCAAGCTGGCCATCATAAAGCCGATTAAAAGAATAACCATAATGGTAATTATAAAACCCGCTACCGGCACAATCCACTTAATTCCCGGGACAGGTAAATCTAAAAATTCAGCAAAAGGCAGAGTTAAAAGTTTAATCACGAATTTTAAGATAAACCAGGCTACAAATACAGTAGCCATGACCGGGAGTGAAGTAAATAACCCGGTAAAAAACCAAGCTTTTAATCTTGTCCTAACTCTTATCTTCATTACTAATAGTATACCTTAAAATCGAAATTTGTCAAGAAAAAGATTTCACCATGTATAATTTCTCAGTTATGGGGGGAAGGATTATGTTTAACCGGCATTCGGGATTCCTTTCTCCACTCTTCCTTACCTAAAATGCCCATCGAACGGCTTGATAATTCCCTGATTTTATGGCATTAATTAATTCCTCTTCAGTTTCAATCTGGGTATCAAACATAGTGGCGTATTTACCTACTTGACTTAAGGTATGGGCATCACTTCCACCTGTTCCGGGAATTTTTAATTTAAGGCTGGCTAACCAAGCAAGAATATTTATATCCTGGGTGCAGTTGCCATTTAATATCTCTATGGCATCAAATCCTGAAATCTCATATAACTTATTGTATAGACTTGGCACACCTCTCCTGAAAGGATGGACAGGGATAACAACACCCTCCCTTTCGTGTGCCCAGGAAATTAAATCAACTATACTGACAGGTACTTGTATCTTATCAATGTCTCTGGAAAAGACGAGGGCATCACCTTCCTTTGTACGCACCTCTATCCCACCAAAAACTTTAATTCCTTCTTCTTCGCCGAGCTTTTTGGTTTGCCATATTCCAGCGGTATTATTATGGTCAGTGACGCAGATACCATCTAATTTTAGCCTTTTAGCCTGTTTAATAAGGTCATTAATTTCAATTATACTACAATGCGAACCTATTAATGTATGGACATGTAAATCAATAATCATAAATATTCCTCAATGGTAAGAATGTGTAATGTTAAATGTGTAATGTGTAATGTCTTACATAACACATTACACATTTAACATTACACATTTCCCTAACGCTTATCTTCCTTCCAGCCATGGTTTGGGTAAAAATACATCTTCGTATAAAAGTAGTGCCTCGCGGTCACTTAAGCCGGCAACAAAATCAGTAATTATTCTGGCTAAAGGGGTATCTTGAGGTAAAAAACTCATCTTCTTTAAAATAATCTTCGGATTTTCCATAAAATACTCAAATAACTCCTCTAACACCCGTTTAGCCTTATTAGCCTCTTGCATAATCTTTGGCTTAGGATAAACATTTTCATAAAGATAGTCTCTGAGTGTATTTGTTGCCTCTAAAATCTTATCACTCATAGAGATAAAATTCTTCTCCTGACTATTTGAAATCATATCTTCTACCATGGTATTAATTCTTGAGGAGTGTTTATCACCTAAGATACGAATAGCCTGTTGTGGTAAGTCTTTATGTCTAATTATTTTTGCTGAGATAGCATCCTGGATATCATGGTTTACATAGGCAATACTATCGGCTAATCTAACTATCTCTCCTTCTAATGTTATTGGTTTTAAATCCTCAGGATTAACCAATAGACTTGTAGAGCCTCGGGAATGTTTCAGGATACCATCTTTTGTTTCAAAGGTTAAATTTAGTCCAAAGCCTTCTTTTTCTAAGACTTCAACTACCCTAAGGCTTTGTTCATTATGCCTGAATCCACCGGGACAGACCTCATTTAATGCCAATTCCCCTGCATGTCCAAAAGGTGGATGACCTAAATCATGTCCTAATGAAATAGCCTCCACCAAATCTTCATTCAATCGTAATGCCCTGGCAATTGTCCGGGCAATCTGGGCTACCTCTATGGTATGGGTTAATCTTGTCCTTAATGCCTCATGAGTGGGGATTAAAAAAACCTGGGTTTTATATTTTAATTGTCTGAATGATTTGGAATGAATAATCCTGTCACGGTCCCGCTGAAATACAGTCCGAATTGAACACTCTTGTTCTTCTTTTTCCCTGCCCCGGGTTTTGGCAGAAAGCATGGCATAAGATGATAACCTTCTTACCTCTTCCTCTTCAGCTAACTGACGAATAAGCATGTTTTATAATATACCATATTATTTAGATAATTGCAAGAGAAAAGTAAATGGATCAGAAATTCCCCATCTTCAGTAAGTGAATGATAAATAAGGTATAAAGAGGTGGAAGAATAAAAAGAGAAAAGAAAAGAAAGTGAAGATTTTTATAAAAATGCCGATAAAGGAATTAAGGCGACACCTTATGTTTCCTTATT
>JBDRHR010000215.1:0-2721 GCA_043816605.1 Nitrospirota bacterium | reverse complement strand
CATGCCTACGGCATTTATGCTTGTTAATATCTATTTCTACCGATATGTTATCCCTACGGGACATGTAAAAATTTAAGGAATATAAATCATAGTAACTTTCACGAAAATATGGAGATACATCCGATACTGTTCGGCATAATTTGGCATTCCGAACAGTATTGGGGTAGAGGGTGTGTTTATTCCCAACCGATAACTGAGGCATTACCACATTGAGGAGATTTTACAAAGATGAATGGTTGTGGTAGTATTATAATATCTTGTTACCTGTCTAATCTTGCAAAAAAAGGTGGTGAGAAAGATTCCTCAAGATTTATTGCCGGGCAAGTGTATAAGGTTATAAAGTAGAAAGTTTATAAAGTAGAAAGTTATGAACCTTAAAACTTTACAAACTTTACAAACTTTATGAACTTTTTTGCACATGATTACTATTGGAGTTCTACCGAGTACAGTGCTCACTACGCGTGGTTCCAGTCCTTCCACGATGGCGGACAGGGTTCTCTCAATAAGATGGACACAGACGATGTGCGTGCTGTTCGGGCTTTTTAACCCATTTATCTATTTAACTATTTGCGTGCCAAGATAAGCTCTTTGAACACTAATTGACTGAAAGGAGTCAATCATCGTAAATATCTGTCAGCGATGTAGTTTATGGTTCGACAAGCTCACCATGACAAGCAATGTCACCCTGAGCTTGTCGAAGGGGTAAAGCCACCTGACAAATTCCGCAATAGGCGGGAGAGACGAACAAGCAGACCGTAACGAAAGTGAACCTATATGTAGCCTCGTGAAAAATATTGAGAAAGGCGAGCCTGTGAATAGTAGGCGAAGTCAACAATCTATCTGAAGAGACAGATGAAAGCAAGATAGATTTTCTTCGGGGTATCAGGGGCGGTATGTTTGGAAAGGATTTGAAGGGAACTTGGGAGAGCCTACTCTGCACTTTGAAGAGCAAGCGACGGAGTTTGACTTAGAGTAAATCTGAATCCTATAAGGGAAACCGAAGTGGAGGAAGGCAGAGAGGAGGTAGCACCTCTGGCAGCAGTCGGAGGAGCTCATAGTAACGAGGAGGATAGGGACAACATAACCCTATCGGAGTGAAGGGACTCTGCTTTAACTGATGTTTTCAATGGAGGGAGGGACAGAGTAGATTGGAAAGTAACCTACCAACTACAGATAAGATTCAGGAGCTTCAGAGGAAACTATACCTTAAGGCAAAGTCAGAGGCTAATTTTCGTTTCTATGCTTTATACGACAAGATTTACCGAAAGGATGTCCTTGAGCGAGCGTGGGAAAGAGTGAGGTCAAATCACGGAGCATCAGGTATTGATGGTAAAAGCATTGAGGACATTAAAAAGACAGGGGTGGATGAATTCCTTAAGAAGATACAAGAGGAGTTGAGAACGGAGGAGTATCGTCCACAGCCGGCGAGAAGGGTTTATATTCCAAAGCCTGATGGCAGGCAAAGACCATTAAGCATACCCACCATAAAGGATAGGGTAGTGCAAATGGCAGTAAAGATAGTAATTGAGCCTATTTTTGAGGCGGGTTTTGAGAATAACTCGTATGGATTTAGACCCAAGAGGAGCACCCAACAGGCAGTTAATGAAATCCATAAGTATCTTAATTATGGATTGACTAATGTTATTGACTCTGACCTTGAGGACTGTTTCGGCTCAATTCCTCATCAGGAACTGCTGAATATGGTAGCCCAAAACTGCGTCATCAAAGGTAAACGAAGCAATTGGGATAGCTTGCCACCGGATAAAAGCCTGTTTCATTCAGCACCCAACTGTGGCCTGCCCATAGGCAATCTAACCAGCCAGGTATTTGCCAATTTCTTTATGGATACATTTGACCATTATATAAAACACGATTTAGGAATACACTACTATAGCCGCTATGTGGATGATTTTGTGATAATGCATAACGATAAAGAATATTTAAGGTCTTTAATCCCCAACTTTACAAACTTTCTACTTTCAACTTTACAACTCACTTTGCATTCCAGGAAAATCTATTTCCAACATTACACCAAAGGCGTAAAATTTTTAGGAGCAGTTATCAAACCTTACCGCATTTATATAGCCAATCGCACCAAGGGTAATTTTTACGAAGCTATTGAAAAGCAAAATAAAATAGCACGCAATCATAAATCGACTAAAGATGAACAGGGAAAATTTTTAGGCAGTATGAACTCGTATCTTAGTTTAAGTTAGAAAGTAGAAAGTTTATAAAGTTAGAAAGTAAAAAGATGTAGATTTACAAACTTTATGAACTTACAAACTTTATGAACTTTGTATTTGGTGGTGGAATTATACCTATTTAAGCGGTAGTATGGCTAAGTTTGTATTGAGACAAAAATCAATGAAACGCATAGAGGTGTGGTCATGATGGTACAAGGGTTTTCTAATGGTAAGGCAGGATCTGGAATCCTTGCCAGAAGAAGGATAGTAAGAATTGGGGACAGTTTATCTAACCTTTCGTAACACTTTAGCCATTTGAAGTTGTGTAATACCAAGTTGCAATCAAAAATAAAATAATCTTGCAAACTGCTGTGGTATTCTTTAACTTAACACGCAGAATTGGGGTTAGACCCAATACTGTTCGGAATGATTCTTGCTTATGCAATTAATAATGTCATGCCTTCGGCATTTTATTGTTTTGTTTGCTTCATGGCTATAATAATTACACCCCTTCGGGGTTGTGAAATGTTTATCCTTG
>JBDRHR010000214.1:0-2500 GCA_043816605.1 Nitrospirota bacterium | reverse complement strand
CATAATCAGGAGATTATCTTATCAAACCATTCATACTACAAAAGGGGATATTGGGAGTTGGGATATTAACTCTACCTCACTCCATCTTGGTTCAGATGTTACTTATATCGGGTTAGACCCGAATACCGGGATATGGATGGGGAATGAAACGTTTGGGAACGCTCCATTCAGGGTTAATAATGGAGGCGTGGTAACAGCTACTGCCGGCACGATTGGCGGTTGGACATTAGGAACGGATAGATTTTACGGAGGTTCAGGCAACACTTATATTGGACTTATCCCCGGGACTGGGATTCAGATGGGTAATGCTACATTCGGTTCGGCTCCGTTTAGTGTAACCAACGCAGGAGCATTGAAAGCTACTTCCGGGTTAATCGGTGGCTGGAGTTTGACTAATTCCTCTCTTTCCAGCGATAGCAACACTACTACAGCGAATATATTATTAGACCAAGATGACGGTTTAATCCGCGTAGGGAATAGCACAGAAACTTATTTATATTTAGACGGAGCTAATAAAAAGATTTCTACTTCCGACTTTGCTTCTGGAGCGTTAGGTTCAGGTTGGGCGTTAGATGATGACACTGCAGAGTTTAATAATATCCGGGCAAGAGGAAAATTTACTACATCGGTTTTTGAACTGGAAAGTATTTCGGTAGTCGGGGGCAATTTATTGGTGATGTCTGGGGATGTGCTTGCGGAAGATATGACAGCGGGAGATTAAAAATAATAAGGTTATGAGAAATCTAAAAGGACAATTTGTAAAAGGGCATAAGCAAATTGGGGGTTTTTTCAAGGGTCATAAAATAAGAAACACCGGTAAAACCTATTTTAAAAAAGGCATGATCCCATTAAATAAAAAAGAAGTTGGAAAGAAATGTAAAAATTGTAGAAAAGATTTTTTAACAACAGAATGCAAGAATCATAAATTCTGTTCTCAAAAATGTTATTGGGAGTATTTGAAGGGAAGAAATAATTTTGATTATCCCGAAAATAGAAAAAAAAGAGAAAAGAATTTAGAAGCAGGCAGAAAGATTAGTAAAGCATTAAGGGAGAGATTTAAGGATATAACAAAACATCCTTGTTGGAAAGGTGGAATATCAAAAGAACCATATTCTCCAGATTGGACAGTTACCTTGAGGGAATCAATTAGGCAAAGAGATAAATATGCTTGTCGGTTATGTGGAAGAACTCAAGAAGAAGAACTCGAAAGATACGAACGAAAATTACCGATTCACCATATTGATTATAATAAAAAGGATTGCAATCCAACAAATTTGATAACTTTTTGTGTTAGTTGTAATGCAAAGGTAAATTTCAATAGAGAATATTGGATGAATTATTTTAAAAAAAGTATTATAAAGGTGAGCCAATGAAAAAACTTATTTTGCTTTTACTTATACTGCTAATACCTTCCCTCAGTTATAGTGGAACATTAACCACTAGCGGCGATGTTAATTTTTCAGTAGGGGATATACTCCGCATAAAAAATAAATTTAATGACGAGTGGATGAATGTTACCAACGCAACTTCGGCTCCTACTTATACAGTAACTCGTGATATGGCAGGTCAATATGCTCCCAATGCTAATCCCGCATGGAAAAAGGGGACATCTATCGTTGACTATGGTCAACCTGGGGCAGGGGGAATTTTTATGACCGCCTCTGAGTCGAATGCGCCATACTTATCCGTCTTAACTCACGCTGGCGCGCCCTGGAATACAACCACAACGCAAATGAGGTTAGGTAATCTTAATGGCTACCTTGATTACGGTACAGATTTATACGGTATAGCGATAGGTAAATCTGACGCTTATTTAAAGTATGACCCGACGAATGGGTTACAGATTAAAGGAGTTATTACTGCAACAAGTGGTTCTGATATAGGTTCTTCAGCACAACTTCTACAGAATGGTAATTTTGAGAACTGGACTGCTGGAACTTCTTCCGCTCCTGATGGGTGGACGTTAAGTGGTGCAGGTGCGAGTGTAGCAAGAGAGGCAAGTACAATTAAGTTAGGAACTTACTCGGCTAAACTTACAAGAGCAGGGACAGATACCTTATTAGGACAACAAATTGATTTAGATAAAGGAATTGCTTATTGGAAAGGTAGAACAGTTACCTTCGGTTGTTGGGTATATGCTACCGTAGCTGATAGAGCGCGCTTACAAATAAATGACGATATAACAACCTATTCTTCATATCATACAGGCGATGGGACTTGGCAATGGCTAACAGTAACAAAAACTATTGGAGTTGGTGCAACATCTATTTATGTTTTTGGTAGGGTGTGGACGGGCAACACCTCCGCCTACTTCGACGGTGCAATGTGCGTAGAAGGTTCTGTTGCTATGCCTTTCTCCGAAAAGAATTATTCTGAACAATGGATACATTCATCAGATACCACTAAAATAGACGGTGGTGATATTTATACAGGCACTGTTTCGGCAGATAAAATCACGGCGGGGACGTATGTAGGAGGAAATTTTGTTGTAGGTGCAGGT
>JBDRHR010000213.1:0-4470 GCA_043816605.1 Nitrospirota bacterium | reverse complement strand
TGGAAGATGGGATTCTACCGTAGAATCCCATCTTCCACCAACCGCCCTCCTACACCGTTAGATAGTTATTCAACCATAACTATCAATATAAACATATTATACGAGGAGGACAGAAAGTGAAAAAGATTGTTTTATCCTATTCCGGTGGATTAGATACCTCGGTCATGATTAAATGGCTAAAGGAACATTATGAGTCCGAGGTAATTGCCTTAGCCGTAGATTTGGGACAGGGGGAAGATTTTGAGAAGTTGCAGGCAAAGGCTATTTCAAGTGGGGCAAGTAAAATTTACATTGAGGATGTAAAGGAGGAATTTATTGAGCAATTCATCTTTCCAGCATTGAAATCAAACGCTATTTATGAAGGGAAATATCTATTAGCCACCTCCCTTTCTCGACCGTTGATTGCCAAAAAATTAGTTGAAGTAGCAAAAAAAGAAAATGCCTCAATCGTGGCTCATGGTTGCACAGGCAAAGGCAATGACCAGGTACGATTTGAGGTAACAATTACCGCCTTAGCACCTGAATTAGAGGTTTTAGCCCCGGCACGGGTTTGGGAATTTAAAAGCCGTGAGGAAGAAGTAGAATATGCCATAAAACATAATATCCCGGTTCAGGTAACTAAAGAAAATCCATATAGCATTGACAAAAACCTATGGGGAGTAAGTATTGAGTGTGGTCCATTAGAGGACCCATGGGTAGAGCCACCTGAAGACGCTTATCAAATAACCACCTCACCGCTACAAGCACCTAAAGAACCTGCTTACTTAGAAATAGGGTTTGAAAAAGGAATACCCACAAAATTAGATGGCAAGGAATATCCAGCAATGGAATTAATTCAAAGGTTAAATGAGATAGGTGGAAAATATGGAATTGGCAGAATAGATATGGTGGAAAACAGGCTTGTTGGACTTAAATCCAGGGAGGTGTATGAATCACCTGCGGCAACTATACTTTTTGAAGCTCATAACGCCCTGGAATCGTTAGTATTGGACCGCGAGACCGCCCATTTCAAACAAATAATCGCCCTTAAATACGCTGAACTGATTTACTACGGGTTATGGTATACACCGTTAAAAGAGGCGTTAGATGGATTTGTGGAAAAGACACAAACTAAAGTTACAGGTAATGTCCGGGTAAAATTAATACCAGGGAAGGCAGTGGTCGTTGGTAGAGAATCAAAATATTCCCGTTATTCCTACGCATTAGCCACCTATAGCAAAGAAGATGCCTTTGACCATCGAGCCGCCGAGGGCTTTATTAAAATCTTTGGCTTGCCGTATAGAGGGATAAAGTAAAAAGTTAAAAGTTGAAAGTTAAAAGTAAGAAGGATTCCTCTCTCTTCTTAACTTTTAACTTTCAACTTTTAACTATTAACTATGTTTTTGAGTTCCCTCGTGCTTTTGCAAGAACTGACTTGCCTTTTCTAAAAATTCCTTTTCTTGTTTGCTCAAGCTATTTATTCCCTTGTTTGATATTTTATCTAACAACGCATCCACCCGCTCTTTGACTAAGCGAAGGTTCACCTGTTTTTTTTCTCTTGTCTCCTGCTTTTTCTTCTCCTTTGTTTGCTCCATAAATTTTGTGATTTGAGTCCAACTTAAAATATTTTTCAAATAAAGGTATCCTGCCACCATGCCACCTAAATGGGCAAAATGACCTATTCCATCAGGGGTATATCGCATGCAGGATAAGAATTCAATCGCTCCAAAGAGGATGACAAAGTGTCTTGCCTGCATCGGGAAGATTCCAAAAACCAGGACTATGTTGTTAGGAAACATCATTCCATAGGCAGTTAATATCCCGAAGATAGCGGCTGAGGCCCCTATTGAAGGAATAGTCGCGGCAGGAGAAAGAAGGCAGGTCGCTACCCCTCCTCCAAGACCACATAACAAATAATATCTCACAAACTTATTAGTTCCCCAAACAGATTCAATTTCATTCCCAAACATCCATAAGGCTAACATATTGAAGAGGATATGAAAGATATCGCCGTGTAAAAACATATAGGTAAATATCTGCCAAATCGTAAATTGATGATAAACCGCTTGAGGGATTAATCCAAAAAGCCCAATAAATTTATTTAACCCTAATAACTGGAGCAGAAAAATAACCCCGTTAAGCATTATCAATTTCTTTACCCCAGAAGTTAAGCTATATCCAAATCCTGTGCGGTAATAATTAGGGTACATGCCCGTTGTCCTCCTTTTTTTTACAAACATTATAGGTCATATAAGACATATAGGACCTATTTTTAAACGAGGCGATTAAAACCATTCTTGCTTGATGAGATGGTTTTTTCAATATCCTCATGAGTATGAGCCAACGAGACGAAGCCAGCCTCAAATTGAGATGGGACTAAATAAATTCCCTGGTTTAACATCGTTTATATTTTGTCTATTCCCATTCAATCGTTCCCGGTGGTTTAGAAGTGATGTCATAGACAACGCGGTTTATTCCCTTAACTTCATTAACAATGCGGTTAGATATTTTACTTAACAGCGAGTGTGGTAATTGTGCCCAATCTGCGGTCATAGCATCTTGAGAGGTAACGGCACGGATAGCCAAAACATTCTCATAAGTTCGCTCATCGCCCATTACTCCCACAGTTTTAACCGGCAAAAATACCCCAAAACATTGCCATAGGGACAGATATAATCCAGCCTTTTTTGTCTCTTCATCAATTATCCAATCTGCCTCACGGAGAATATTTAATTTTTTGGAAGTTACCGCACCAATTATCCGAATAGCTAATCCTGGTCCAGGGAAAGGGTGTTGCCAGATAATCTCATCAGGCAACCCTAATTCTTTGGCTAAAATCCTGACCTCATCCTTGAATAGTTCCCTGAATGGCTCGATTAATCTCAATTTCATCTTTGCCGGAAGACCACCAACATTATGATGGGTTTTAATTATTGCCGAAGGACCTTTGGTGGAGATACTTTCAATTACATCCGGGTAAAGGGTGCCTTGTGCCAGAAAATCCACCTTACCGATTTTTTTCGCCTCATCTTCAAATACCTTGATAAACTCATGACCAATAATTTTGCGTTTTAATTCCGGGTTTGATACTCTTTTAAGTTTTGTAAGAAACCTTTCTTGTGCCTCGCAATAATCTAAATTAATATGGTAATAATCTCTAAATGTCTTAATTACGCGTTCCGCTTCATTTTTCCTTAACAAACCGTTATTAACAAATATGCAAATAAGTTGGTTGCCAATAGCCTTGTGGAGAAGAACAGCTACGGTAGATGAATCCACGCCACCACTTAAGGCACAAATAACCTTCTTATCACCTATCTCCTCTTGAATTTTCTTTATTGAGTGCTCAATAAATGATTCCATAGTCCATGTAGGTTTCAGGTTACATATTTTAAACAGGAAATTTTTAATTATTTGTGTGCCAGAGGTAGTATGAATTACCTCCGGGTGAAATTGGACGCCATAAATATTTCTTTTATAGTCTCCGATGGCACAGGTGGGAGAGTTAGTAGTTTTGCCAATAACCTTAAATCCTGAGGGTAAAGTTTCTACCCTATCGCCATGACTCATCCAGACCTGTGAAGGTGTTGGAATCTCCGCCAGGAGTGAGGTGGCATCAACCACTTGTAGATTTGCCTTGCCATACTCCCTTTTTTCTGCCTTTTTAACTTCACCACCTAAAGCATGAGCTAACCACTGCATCCCATAGCAAATACCTAAGACAGGGATACTTGATTGCAAAATTTTTGAATCCCCATGAGGTGCGTTTAGGTCATAAACACTTGCTGGTCCCCCAGAAAGAATTATTCCTTTGAATTCCTTTAATTCCTCAATTGTCGGGTTATAAGGCAATATCCGGCAATAGACATTTTGCTCCCGTATTCTGCGGGCAATAAGTTGGGTATATTGTGAGCCAAAATCTAATATCGCTATCATTAATTAATATTATATCTTTCTTTATTCATCTTGTCAAGAATAAAAATAAAAAATCCGTAATCCTTCAGTTATCGGTGGAAAATCGGACACCCCAAAATGTGTAAGATACTAATGATTTAATGATTATAATGATTTATGTGATTTTTTAAAAAGATTAATCATTCTAAATCCTTTAAATCATTAAAATCATCAGTGTCTTACACATCTTAACTGACCCATTACAAAAATCCGTAATCGGTCAGTTACGCGTGGGGAATTTTATTATTTAAAGGATATGTAGTAATTGAATTTAACGAATTTATCGAATTTAATTGCCTTTCGTTTAATTCGCTTAATTCGATTACTATTTACAGAATGAATTAATCCACCAATGACTGACCCATTACCAAGCATTGTAATCGGTCAGTTATCAGGGGGAGAAAAGGGGTCCAGGATTCGAGGGTTCAAGGGTTCGAGTGTTTGTTTTTCCTTATTCCACTTGACCCCTTGAACCCTCGACCCCTTGAATCCTTTTGATAAATTTTTCCATGTTTCCCCTAATAACTGACCGATTAC
>JBDRHR010000212.1:0-17549 GCA_043816605.1 Nitrospirota bacterium | reverse complement strand
TTTTAAGCTCCAGAGGAGCGACCTGTTTATATATGGCGAATACATTCCAAGAACAGGTCGCCCCTACGGGGCTATATTCTTTTGCTTTTAATTCTATTAACAGGTTGCCCCGATGGGGCTGAACCGTTATAATTATTTTTACCTACAAATTTTACACGCACCCATTATCAATTAACAATTATTAATTATTAATTATTAATTGATAATTGATAATTAAGAACGGCGGAGGGTCAAAATGTCTTTTACTATTATGCGAACCGGTATAGGGTCTTCACCATCTATATCTACGATTAAAACACTCCAAAAATTAGGGGTAAAGGTCATCGGCGTTGACAGTAATCCTTTATCTGTGGGGTTTTATTTTGCAGAGACAGGGTATTGCGTGCCAAAGGCGGATGCACCTGATTATATCCCTGTTTTATTAGAAATCTGCAAGAAAGAAAAGGTTAATGCCATCCTCCCTGCTGTGGATGAGGAATTAATCGTTTTGGCTAATCATAGGGATGAATTTAAGGAAATAGGGGTTTTTGTCGTTGTGGCTAACAAAGAAGTGATAGAAACCTGTCTTGATAAATTCAAGACCTACCGGTTTTTTGTCGAGAACAACATTCCTACCCCGACTACCGCTGATGCCTTAAAGGTTAATTTAAAGACAGTAACCTATCCTAAAATTATCAAGCCTTGCTTTGGTCGTGGGCAGCAGGATGTCTATAAGGTTAATAATCAAAGGGAACTTGATTTTTTCAGGGAATATGTCAAAAAGCCTTTACTGCAAGATTATATTGAAGGACAGGAATATACTATTGATTTATTGGCAGACTTTAATGGTAAAGTTTTATGTCTGGTTCCCCGCAAAAGACTTGGTGTCGAATCAGGAGTTTCCATTAAAGGGATAACCACTTATAAAAAAGAAATAATTGCTCTTTGCCTTGAAATAGTAAAAAAATTAGGCATAACCGGTCCGGCTAATATCCAGTGTTTTATGGCTGGAGATAAAATTTTTTTTACCGAGATTAATTTAAGACTTGCCGGTGGGGTGGCACTTTCAATCGCCGCCGGGTCAAATATCCTGGTAAATTTAGTAAAGTTACTGAAGGGAGAAAAGGTAAATGAATCCCTGGATTTTGAAGAAAATTTGTTAATGCTCAGATATTGGGCGGAGGAATTTATTGAAAAGGATGAATGGAAAAATTACTTCTACGAAACATTATCATGAATTTATTGCGGTAAAAATGAAAGAATTAAAATACAGGATTGAATACCTTTTCGTCTCCGCAATAGTTTGGTTTATAAAAAAATTAAGTTTTGGAGCAGCCCGCCGGGCAGGAGAGCTTTTCGGTGTCTTTGTGTATCATTTTATACCTGTTCGGCGTAGGACTGGGATAGAAAATGTGATGTTTGCACTGAAAAAGGATAATGACCAGGCTGAAAAAATAGTCAGGCAATGTTATAGAGGATTTACCCGCTCGCTTTTTGAATTTGAATCCATGACCACCAATATTAACAATGAAAATATAAACAAGTATGTGAAAATACATAACATAGACACACTTCGAAATTTCGTTGAAAAAAATAAAGGTGTAATATTCTGCACCGTCCATATAGGTAACTGGCATTTAATGGATTACGCACTTGCGATTCACGGTATTCCGCTCGTGCACATATTAAAGGAGCAACGGAACAGAAAAGTATTTGAGCACATGAGCTCACAGATGAAAATATTAGGCAAGGATTTTATTGTTTTGCATCGCACGCCAAAAAATATTATGAGCAAACTGTCCCAGGGCAAAGTTGTTGAGTTCTTGTGTGACCAGGATGCAGGCTCCGCGGGCATCTTTGTTGATTTTTTCGGGAAAAAAGCCTCTACTGCTTCAGGCCCCGCTCTGTTCCATAAAAAACTTGGAATTCCAATAATTCTGGCTTATGATGTTTATGAAAACGGGATTCACAATGTCTACATGGAACCTTACGAACATTACGAGAAAACCGTAGAGGAGATTGTCTGTGATTATACCGCATATTTTGAAAATGTAATCAAGAAGTATCCGGAGCAATATTTATGGCTTCACAAGAGATGGAACACCCAATAGAGGAGTAGAGGGGAACGGTTTACATAAATCTCCCTTCTTCTTTTCCCCAACTTCTCTATTTCCCCTTCGTTACACCCCTGAACAATTATAATTTAATTTAGAAGAATGGATATGACAAATGGCTATGGCTAAGGCATCTGCGGCATCGTCTGGTTTGGGGATTGTTTTCAAATTCAATAATATCTTTACCATTTCCTGTATTTGTTTTTTATCCGCCCTGCCAAAACCGGTTAGAGATTGTTTTACTTGAAGTGGGGTATATTCAGCTATCTCGGTGTTAGCCTCGGATGCGGCTAACATTATTACCCCTCTTGCATGCCCAACTTGTAAGGCGGTCTTAACATTCTTGCAGAAGAATATCTCTTCAATTACCACTATATCAGGTTTGTAGGTAAGGATGAGTTGCTTTGTTTGTTGGTAGATGGTAAGTAGGCGTGCACTTAAGGGGAGACCTGATTTAGTCAAAAGACATCCATAGTTAATTACTTCTAACTTTCTATCCAGACTTTTGATTACCCCATAGCCTGTTGTGGCTAATCCCGGGTCAATGCCTAAAACAATCATTATTTTCTAACCTTGTTCGTAACAATTCAGCCACTAAGGCACAAAGACACAAAAGAAGACAAAATCCGAAATCCGAATATCGAAATTCGAAACAAATTCAAAATTATAATGTCCAAATATTCAAAACTTCTCGTTTTTATCATTTGAATTTTGGTCATTTGGATTTGTTTCGAATTTTGATATTTGAATTTCGGATTTATAAAGTTATAATCTTAATTGCCTAAACTGTTACCCTTGTTCTAACTCTTGCATTATTTCATCAGGAATATCAGCGTTAGAATAAACATTCTGGACATCCTCGTTTTCCTCAAAAGCCTCAATCAAATTTAACACACTTCGAGCAGTGCCGGCGTCAACTTTAATATAATTTTTTGGAATCATTGAGATTTCAGTGAATTTTAATTTAAGACCCTTTTTAAGTATAGCATCCTTTACGAGCTCAAAATCTTGAGGTTGCGTAGTAATTTCATAGACATCACCTTCTAATTTAAGGTCTTCAGCCCCTGCCTCCATAACCATCTCTAATAATTCATCTTCACCAATTTCATTTTTATCAATCGAGATACAACCTTTTTTATCAAACATCCAGGCAACACAACCGGTTTCACCCATATTTCCACCACTCCGACTAAAGCTTTTTCTTATTTCTGCGGTAATTCTATTTTTATTATCGGTTATTGCCTCGACTAACATGGCTATGCCACCCGGACCATAACCTTCATAAGTTGTTTCTTCAATAACCATTCCTGGCAATTCGCCTGTGCCGCGTTGAATTGCCCGCTTAATATTATCCGACGGCATATTACAACTTTTAGCCTTGTCTAATACCATGCGAAGTCGAGCATTACTCTCCGGTTTACTTCCACCATTTTTTACAGCGATGGTAATTTCGTGAATTAATTTTGAGAAAATCTTGCCTCGTTGAGCATCAGTTGCTCCCTTTTTATGTTTAATACTGGACCATTTTGAATGTCCTGACATTGCCTATATACCTCCTTTGTTTACAAACAATTATGTATCTTGATTATCTTCATTTTTAAATAGGTCGCGTTGAGGTTCTTTGTCTATGTTGATATTAAATAGTGTTTTGAGTATAATCTCACTCCATTTCTCTAACTCGTTTTTTTTACTAATTAACTCACTTATAGACATAGTTTTACCACTATCAGTTCTACCCCTCTTTTGAATAAACTCATACTCATCTAGTTTACAATTAAGTTGCTTAAAATCTATTTCAACAACGAAACATATTGCTATATGTTGTTCGCTTTTACTATTATCTTTTATCCAAATACAAAGAGGTGGTTCATTATTCACTCTTAGCGAAGTCCCAAGTTCTTCCTTGATTTCTCTTGATAAAGCCGTTTTTGCAATAGATATTAAGTTTTCACTATTTCCATAAACATTGTCCTCTTTCCTTATATGACCGCCGACATATACCAAGAGTTTATCTGCTTCAGGAGAATTTAATCCTAGACTACTTTGTTTCTTTTTGACTACTAAAAATTCGTTATGTGCTTTGTTTGTAATTACCGCAATTGCTACAGGTTGGATTAATTCAGGATTGTTTTCTACCTCATCTCTACGATTATAGCTTATTTTAATGTTCTGGAACAATGACTTGGAATGATAGAAATATCCTTGAGTTTCTTTGTTACTAAAAGAATTCTTTTCAAAATAACCAATTTGCTCCACTATAATTTCTTTCAATATCTCTAAAACATTATTTGTTACTTTATAACTAACTTCGTTCTGGGCAATATTATTTGTATCCAATACTTCAATTTTCCTGAAAATCCCATTGTATTTATCAATAGCTTCTGATATAGCAAGGTTATAATCTTCCAATATTTTTTCATTCATTATTGATCCTCTTTTTGTTGTCAAAAGATGTATATATTCTCTTTCTATAGATTTCTCAGGACTAACAGTAAATACACATATTAAATCCACAACAGTTCGCCATTTTTTCATTGTTAAATAATTTATTAGTGCATCGTAATTATCTGTTTCAATATGTTTTTGCTTAAGATGCCATTCAAACCAACATAAACCATCAAAAATACCTCTATCAGCAATTATCACATCCATATTTTTAGCACCTTCTGATAAAAATTCCAATAATTGGGCTATTGCTGTACTAATTGTCCAAATATTAAAAGAGGGGTCGAATTTATCTGTTATAGGACAAACTCCCGCCCGTTCGGTTAATACTTTCGTTTTAAAACCATTTCGTTTAAGAAATATATTGAGTGAAGTAATACAACTTGTTTTTCCTGATTTTGGTGTACCACAGAACTCTATCACTATCGGCCTTCTTGGTCTTGAGAGTTTCTTTATCTTTAGAACTTCTTGGGCAAGTGTTTCAAGTTTTTCAATGTTGAGGCGAATATTATCGTTGTTCATTATTTTACTCCTTATTTTAGATGTCTCTCGTAAACGTTCAAGTGTAAATAAGGAAAAAGGGGAAATGGGAAAAATGGTAAGTGTTCAGTCGTCAGGAAATATAGTAGGTGGTAGAGGGGAGGTGGTAAAAAGTTACCTTACCTACCATTTCTTTTCCTTATTCTTATACCGTTACCCCTAATACTTTATGTACCTTTTGTTCCTTTTCCTTAAAGAATTTTTCTTTAAATTCTAATATAGCCGCCTTTAAATCGTTTTCCAGAGTTTCGGTTAAGACCTTTTGTTCCCCAATCCCTTTACCTATATCAGAATGCTGTTCTTCCATAAATTGAAGGAATTCTTCCTCAAAAAGAGAGCAGTCCTTAACAGGCACATCATCCAGATACCCATTTACGCCAGCATAGATAATCATTACCTGTTTTTGTAAAGGCATAGGTTCATATTGGTCTTGTTTAAGTATTTGGACCATTCGTTCTCCGCGAGCTAACATCTCTTGAGTTGCTTTATCAAGGTCAGAGGAGAATTGAGCAAATGCGGCTAATTCGCGGTATTGAGCTAAGTCTAATCGTAATTTACCTGCTACCTGTCGCATTGCCTTAGTTTGTGCAGAAGAGCCAACTCGTGAGACAGATAATCCGACATTAATTGCCGGTCGCACCCCTGAGTAAAACAATCCCCCTTCTAAGTAAATTTGCCCATCGGTAATGGAAATAACATTAGTTGGGATGTAAGCGGCGACATCGCCTGCCTGAGTTTCAATTACAGGTAAAGCGGTTAAAGAACCACTACCTTTTGCCGCATTTAGTTTAGCCGCCCGCTCAAGTAATCTTGAGTGGAGATAAAAGACATCCCCCGGAAATGCCTCTCTGCCAGGTGGTCTCCGAAGCAAAAGCGACATCTGACGGTAAGCAATGGCATGTTTGGATAAATCATCATAAATAACTAAGGCATGCCTCCCTGTATCCCGGAAATATTCACCCATAGCACAACCGGCATAAGGTGCAATATACTGTAATGGCACCGATACATTTGCCGTAGCCACGACAATAATGGTTTTATGCAGGACATCATAGTCTTCTAATATTTTAACTACTTGAGCTACCGTTGATTGCTTTTGCCCTATGGCTACATAAATAGAATAAACATCGGTATCCTTTTGATTTATCATCGTATCGACTAAAATCGCTGTCTTACCTAATTGGCGGTCACTAATAATTAATTCTCGCTGACCACGACCAATTGGAATCATAGAATCTATTGCCTTCAGACCTGTCTGTAAGGGTTCTTTTACCGGCTCACGGTCAGTCACCCCAGGAGCTCGTGCTTCAATTGGCATAGACTTTTTGGTATTAATTGCTCCTTTTCCATCAATAGGCTCGCCCAGTGCATTTACCACCCGACCTAACAATTCCTCACCTACCGGAACCTCTACTGCCCGACCGGTCAATTTAGCCGTATATCCTTCCTTGATACTAATATCTGCACCTAAGATAACTACACCAACAGAATCTTCTTCAAGATTTAAGACCATGCCATGTATTCCTGCCTCCGGGAACTCTACTAATTCTCCAGCCATAGCATTTTCAAGACCGTATATCCTGGCTATCCCATCACCTACCTGAATTACCGTGCCAACTTCCTCTACCTCTAATTTTTTTTCATAGCGAGTAATCTGGTCTTTAATTACAGAGCTAATTTCAGCCGCTTTTATTTCTGCCATTTTTAAATCCCCCTTTCTTTAAATTAAAAATTATGAATTAAAAATTAAAAATTGAGGGAAAATTATTCTCTCATCCCTCAATTTTTAATTTTTAATTCATAATTTTTAATTTCCTTGAATCAACTCCCTTCGGAGCATAAATAACCGTCTAACAATAGAGCCATCGATTATTTTATCGCCTATATGTAAAACAAGCCCACCTAAAATTCTGGGATTAATTTTGACATTTAATTTTATTTTAGCCTGCAAAATATCGGATAACTTGGCTATCAATCTTTCCTCCTGGGCTTTTTTAAGTGGAATTGACGAAACGACATCCACCTGACATCTATTTTGCAGTATATCAATAAGTTTGGTGTATCTTGAAAAGATACCGTCAAGTAAAGCAAGCCTGCCTTTTTTAATTAAAAGTAAAAGGAGATTTAGCGTTATCTCAGACAAAGAATAAGACCCAACAATCTCCTTCAATAATGCCTCTTTATTTTTTAAGCTAAGAGCTGGATGTTGAATAACCTTCATTAGATTTTTATTGGACAGGATGAGATTAACAAGCAAATCCAACTCTTTTGCCTGTTCATCCAGTCTATTTTGAGGTTTGGCTATTTTAATTAATGCCTCAGCATATTTCGTGGCAACGACATTAACTTTTTTCATTTGGGGTATTTCCTTTCCTATTTCCTATTTTTAACTTTCAACTTTCAACTTTCAACTTTTAACTTCTTACTTAATGTAATGTCTCCTTATCCATTCCTTCGATAAATTCATCTACTAACTGGTAAGCCATAGATTCATCAATTGAACTCTCAAGGATTTTTGAAGCCGCTAATATAGAAAGGTCTGCTACCTGTGTTTTTAGTTCAAGGATAGCCTTTTCCTTCTCTTTTTCAATAACGGCAGATGCCCGCTCTAACAACTTATTTGATTCTTTCTGCGATTCTGCGACTATTATTTGTCTTTGTTTTTCACCTTCCTGAGTTGCCTGTTGAATTATCTCCAATGCCTTTTTATTTAAATCAGTTAGTTGGTTTTGATAATCTTGCTTTATCTTCTCTATATCTTGTTTTTCAGCCTCAATCGTCTCGAATGTTCTCTTGATTTGATTGGAGCGATTTTCTAATAGTTTAGTAATGGGTTTAAATAAAAATTTCCCCAGGACAAATAGTAAGATTAAGAAACTGGCTAATTCTACTAATAATATTTGCCAGCTAATACTGATAACTCCACCGTGACCTTCCATAGCTTTTCCTCCTTCAAATATAATTGAACTTTTACTTCTTGAATTCGATTAGGCAACTTTCCATATTGTTTAAGAAATAATCCGGTATAACGGACCTTCATAGTCTTCCACTCTTTAGGGCTCTAATAGCCTCTTTGGCTGTGTCAAAGACTTGGCTCACTCTGCCAGCCTTGATATCCTCATCAGCCTCTCTTTCTCCTTCCTGCCACTCCTTTGTCCAGAACCATGCATGGTCTTTATCTATCAATTCCTTTGCTCTTAAAATCACTACCCCATCTTTTGCTTCTGCCTCTAGATAGTCTCCATCTTTAAGGTTCAGGGTTTTGCGTATTGCAGCAGGCAGGGTAATTTGAGAATGCCTGTCTAGTTGTAATAATGACATACTTCACCTCCTAAATTCGTAAGCGTTCAGCCATCAGCTATCAGTTTCTAAAGGGATTAGACCACAAAATGAAGAAGGTGTCCAATTATGGAGTTTACTTTCCCCTCAATTTTCCTGGTTCTGGTTGAATGCTGATAGCTAACACCTAAACGCTTACCTATTTCTCCATCTTTCCCCTTTTTCCTTTCTTACACATCTTGAAATATAACCTCAACGGTTATCTTCTCTTTTGGTGGGGTCAGACCCCACCTCTAATTTTGCAGAAGCCTGATATTCTCTTAGTGCCCAACGATATGTGTTAAGGCTGGATTGCCAAATAGTATAATCAAGGCAATAACCAGGGCATAGAGAACTAACGACTCTATAAAGGCTAATCCCAGAATGAGTATCGTCATGATTTTACCTGATGCCTCCGGTTGTCTTGCGACCCCTTCTACTGCCTTACTGGTCGCAATCCCCTGTGCTATTCCAGGACCAATTGTCGCAATCCCTATGCCTAATCCTGCGGCTAATACCGATAGTGCAAAAAACCATACTGTTCCTTCCATAATTTTAATCCCCCTTTCTTTTAATTTCAAAAATCAGATTAATAAGGTTATACCTTATTATCTGTATTCTGTGCTCTGTATTCTGTGTTCTGTCTTTTTAATGTTCTTCTTCCTCCATAGCAATAGATATATACACTATGGCTAAAAAGACAAATACAAATGTTTGAATAAGGCAGGTAAGTACCCCTAACATCATAATTACCGGTGGTAAAAATAAGGGTATAAACAAGGTCTGCGCGAATAAAATTGCATTTTTTGAGAATATCACAATCAATAACGCCAAACAACCTAACGCCATGTGTTTTGACATCATATTGGCAAATAATCGGATAGATAAAGAAAACGGTTTAGCCAACTCACCAATGAGATGGATGGGCACCATCAATGGAGCTAACCACCAGATAGGACCTACAAAATGCTTAAGATAGCCAATCAGCCCTTTTTCTTTTATGCCGAAGAAGTGGGTAAGAATAAAGACAATCAAGGCTAAGGCAATAGTAGTATTCCAATCACCGGTAGGGGCTTTTAACCCGGGAACAAGTCCAATCAGATTAGAAACTAAGATAAATAAGGCTAAAGTACCCATTAACGGCAGGAAAAATTTTGCCTTTTTATGCCCCATAACACCTTCTAATAACTGAAGTATCTGCTCAATCAGAATCTCTAATAGATTTTGTGCCCCTTTAGGAATCATCTTTAAAGAAAAACAAGCTACAATTGCAAAGACTATTATTCCCAGCATGACTAACCATGTCATAACAATCGTAGCATTAATTGGTATCCATTTCCCTATTATTTGATTTAGCCAATTAACTAAAAACTGTAATAAAAAAGGTGCCTCTGCCTCCATCCTTTTCCTCCTTTTTCCCCTACAAAGTCAGTAATTGTTCAGGTTATGAGATATACATCAGATATATTCTTTTTCTTTCAACCATTTTTGTGCCCATTGTACGAAGTTTCGGGCATTCCTGAATAATTCATCGGCTTCTTCCTGTTCTACGGTAGCCCAATCATCGTAATCACTCCAATTTCTTCGTTCAAAACTGTGATGTAATATTTTGCTCCATTTTACATCTACTTCGCCAGGCTTTACAAATTCTTTGTCAAACAAGGACAATACACCTTTGTGATTAGAACTACCTAATCCTTTGGTCAACAAGATAGCCACACAAGCATAAAACATAGCATAATACGCTCTATTTACTACTCCTAAATATTGATTGATATTATAAAGAGATTCAGCTTGTTCCAGTGTATCATGGGCATTTTTCATACGATGCCGGATAAGGGCAATTTGATCTTCCTGATTCATACTGGAATTCCCTCTTTCATTATAGCCTGAATAAATGGCGATGCCCGACGGGGCGTGTTCCAAACATCTTCCTCTGAATACAATGTAGCTTGGATAATCCTATCGTTCCTAAAACCAATTTCCCATGCAAGATTGCTTACTATCCCTTTGAGTTTATGCGAAAAATATCTTTGAGGGACTTCAATATAAATATCAATATCACTATCTACAGTTGCTTCACCGCGAGCATAAGAGCCGTAAAGTCGCATCTTAAAGCTGGGAATGATAACCTTTAACCGCTCTGCAAGTTCTTGAGCAATATGTAAAGATTGGTCTCGAAGGTTCATCTTGTCATTCATGTTTATCCCTTCTTGTCAGACTAATTATACCTTGGACACAAATAGCCAGAATAACCACAGACAACCCACCAATCACCGCTATAAAATTTATTGCCTTTATCTGCAAAATTACGGCTAATATTAATCCTAAAATGGTTAATCTGACTAAATAACTAAATCGAATATATAAATTTGGTCGTGTATTTCTAAAACCCCTTTGAGTACTGATAATCAATCCTTTAAAATTCAGCAGTCCAAGTAAAGACCCAATTCCTATCCCTGATATTATTGACAAATCACGGGATAGCAAAGACAATAAAAAAGCTATTACTACCAATTTCCAGGCTGTTTTAGTAATCTGTGGTAAAGTAATCTCTTTCATTCTTTAATTATTTTCATCACCATTTCATAGCAATTGTAAAAGCCGGCTATAATGCCAAATAATAATCCACCGATAATGAACCAGGGTGTTGTTCCAAATCGTGTATCTAAAAAATAGCCAATCCCTAATCCAATAAAAGTAGAGATAACAAGCACTAATCCAATACTACTTGCGTAGGCAATCTTTTTCATTGTGTTGAAATTTTCAACCACAATGAAATATAATATCATATCTAAAGAAAAAATGCAAGTAAAAATTTTAATCTTTTTTCTCGTAGAATATTTATTGACAATTCAACCTTTGTTCTATACAATAGAATTATAGGACTTATAAGACTTATAAGTCCTATAATCTGAGAATGGGGAAAATATGAGTAACAGAAAGGCCTTAGTGTTATTTTCCGGTGGGTTAGATTCTACATTAGCCATTAAAGTTTTAGTAGAGCAAGGGCTTGAGGTTATCGGCATAACCTTTATTACCCCTTTTACTAATCCATCAACGGAAGGGGCGAAAGAACTTAACATACCTTTGAAAATAGTTCATTTGGGTGAGGAATACCTTGAAATGGTCAAATCACCTAAGTACGGCTATGGCAAAAATATGAATCCTTGCATTGATTGTAAAATATTCATGCTCAAAAAGGCTAAAAAGTATATGGAAGAAATTGGTACAGAATTTATAGCCACAGGTGAGGTATTGGGTGAGAGACCTATGTCTCAACGAAAAGATACACTGTGGATAATAGAGCGGGACTCTGACTTAAAAGGACTTCTTTTAAGACCACTATCTGCAAAACTCCTTCCCCCTACTATTGCAGAAGAAAAAGGATTAGTCGAGCGTGAGAAACTATTCGATATTCAAGGACGCAGTCGAAAACCTCAATTATCTTTAGTTGCTCAATTTGGAATTACTACTTATGAAACCCCTGCTGGAGGTTGTTTGTTGACCGACCCTATCTTTTCCAGGAAACTTAAGGACCTGTTTACCTGCCTTAAACAGGCTCGCCTGGTAGATGATACCTCTACCAGGCGAGCCTGCCTTAACGATATTCAACTCTTAAATGTTGGGCGGCACTTTCGATTATCGTCAAAAACTAAAATAATTGTGGGCAGGGATGATGAAGAGAATAAAGAGTTGCTCAAATTGGCTCAGGGAGATGATACCCTTTTCAAGGTAGTAAATTTTCCAGGACCAATTACTATTCTTCGAGGAGAAGTAACCCCGGAACATTTAGATTTAACCGCTCGAATAACCGCAAGATACTCAAAGGCAAAGGAAGAATCTATAGTTGCGGTTGAATATTGGGAATTAACCGCATTTAATAAAAAAATATTGTCCGTTTTACCGATTGAAGATAGCGAGTTAGCATCCATCAGGATTTAACTATGAATCGGTAAGATGGTGAAGCAAGTAATGATTGTGAGATTATATTTATTTCTGTTTATTCTTTATATCTTGATTAATTTCAGAAAGGAAAATTACAGAAAATGAATCAACCTAATCCGGACTTGATAGAAAAACTTTATGCTGATTGTGTCATTAAATGGCATGAAGATGAATCTCTTGAGGAGACGCTAATTAGGAATTATGAAGGTGTCTATGAAATTATTTATACCTTGCACCTTCGTAATTACCGTTTGTGGCATCAGGAGGATATTGCCCGCAGGGCAGATGTGGATGATTCAGTAATCGCAGATGTTAAGCGAAAGATTGACAAATTAAATCAGGCAAGAAATGATTGCTTGGAAAGAATTGATGATTATCTCTGCCGGATGTTGAGTACCCAAAATCTCAACAATGACCCTTCCTCGCCTATGAATTCAGAGACCCCGGGAGGTATCATTGATAAGATGTCTATCCTTTCATTGAGGATATACCACATGGACGAAGAGACAAAAAGGAAGGATGTCAACCTTGAGCATATAAAAATCTGTCTTTCAAAATTGGATATTCTGAAGGAGCAGTTGAAGGATTTAAAAGATTGCCTTACGGTTTTGCTTGATGAGATTTTTAGTGGCAAGAAAAAACTCAAGGTCTATCGCCAGTTTAAGATGTATAACGACCCGACACTAAATCCACAACTTTATAAATTGAGGTGAACTATTGAATAGAAAAAAATTAAATATCCTGCAAGTAGTCAATAGTCCGCACTGGCATGCCATAAGCGAATATGCCTTAGGATTATCAAAAGGCTTGAAGGCAAAAGGACATAAGGTGCTCATAGTTACTTTGCCGGGTAGCCTTTTGATTAAACGGGCAGAGGCTGAAGGCTTAACAGTAAATACTGATTTGCGGCTAAATCACTATAACCCATTTTACCTTTTCAATGATTTGAGAAAGATGATTCGGTTATTGGAAGAGAAGGAGATTGATGTTCTAAATGTGCATGAATCATACGGTTTTGCTATCTCTTGCTTAGCCGCTAAATTGGCTAAGCGGCCAATTGCCTTAATTCGCACTCGTGGCACATTTATGACACCCAAAGGACACCCATTAAACAGATACCTGCACAATACCTTAGCGGATAAGGTGATTGTTACCTCTAAATTCATGCGTGGAACATGCTTAAAACAGCTCAAAGGCAAGGAATCCCATTACCGGCTTATCTATGGTGGTATTGACACTTCAAAACTCACATCACAACCACCAGATTTAGAGCTTAAACAGAAATTAGGCATAGAAAAAGATACCGTAGTAATTGGGATTATTGCCCGCTTTGACCCGGTAAAAGGGCACAGATATTTTTTTGAGGCGGCTGGGAAGGTAAAAGCAGGGGGCAGGGAGCAGGGGGCAGGGGTTAGGGTAAAATTCTTAGTAATTGGCTATGAGGCAAATTTTTCCCAGGATGACCTCCTTGTAATGGCTGAAAACTGTGGGGTAAAAGAAGATGTGGTGATTATAAAACAATGGGTGAACCTTCCTGAGATGCTGTCAATTATAGACATAGGGGTAATTGCATCCATTGGCTCTGAGGCTAACAGTCGGGCTACACTTGAATTTATGGCTTGTGGTAAACCTGTTGTTGCCACGACCGTTGGCGTCATACCAGAAATCATAGAAGATGGTAAAACAGGCTATTTAGTTAATCCAAAAGATAGCCAATCTATAGCCGAGGCTTTGCTTGGATTACTAAAGGATAGAGAAAAACTTAATTCTATCGGCTCTGAAGCTCAAAAACTTGTTCAGGAAAAATTTCAGGAGGAGATTTTAGTCGAGCAAACAGAGGAAATTTATTATCAGGAGTGGGGGAGAAACATAAGCATTCAATAATCAGCTATCAGCAGTCAGCTAACATAAGAAAAATCAAAGAACACGGGAACAAACCAGATAATTTTACCTTTCTATTGGTAAGCAATTTAACATTCTCTATACCTGATTTCTATCAGGTTTTTTAAACTGACAACTGAACGCTGATTACTGAATGCTTACTAATTTTCATCCGACAGGAAATTATAGAGAGAGAATCCGATTGGAGGGCTAAAAAACAATGTCCAAAACTATCCTGAAGATACTTTGGTAGGGTATCTTACATCTTACCTAAAAATCAAATTTCCTATCATCTCATCTCATCTATCCGTTGAAATATTAATCATGTGTGCTTATCCTGTTTCTGGATATCATGTAAAAAGTAATGCTAACCAGTTAAAATCATACTAAATTTATTGGTTTTTGGCAACTTTTTCTTGACTTTTTGAAATCAACTTGATATACTTTGTAAAAGTACAGAAAAACTGTATAATCATTTGTTAGACTTCAAAGGGGAATATTTGATGAATGAAAAAAACTTAAACGCATTGGGAGATGTGGGAGATGGGGACGCAACCTTTTTTGTAAAAGGAGATAAAGGGTTGCGCCCCCTTTCCCTAGAATTAAAATTCGCGGGGTTTTCAAAGCTGAAAAGCGAAATAAACGGCAAAATGCAATAACGGCTAGTGTAAAGGAGTTACATGCAAAAGACAATAAAACTAAGCATCATTTTTTCTAATGTAATTGTGGCAAGCCAATGGCTTCAGGCGCCTTTATATCTTGGCCTCATTGTGGCCCAAGGCATATATGTATACCAGTTTTGTGTGGAACTTTTCCATCTGATACGCGGTTTGGGAGGGTTTAACGAACAAGATATTATGCTAATGGTGTTAGGCTTGATTGATGTGGTCATGATTTCCAACTTGCTCATCATGGTAATTATCGGAGGTTATCATACTTTTGTGGCCAAAATCCATTTTAGCGAGCAAAACCCCCCGGATTGGTTGGATCATATCAATGCCAGCACGATGAAGGTTAAACTTTCAATGGCCCTCATCGGCATTAGTTCCATTCATTTACTTAAATCATTTATTGAGATCGAAAAACTCGAAAAGAGCAATGTATATGTGCAAATAGTGATTCATTTTCTGTTTATCATTTCCGCCATCGGGCTGGCCTATATTGCCAAAGTTACCGAAGCGCCTTGTGCTGAATCTAAGTGAAAAGTGTAAAAAAGGTAAAAAAGGGTAAAAAGGGGGACAGATTCATTTTAGTCTAACCCTGCGATGCAGTTGACGGCGAGTACGCCGCAACTGAGCTTTATCGTTAGGCGGCTCGTCAGTCGCATCAGCGAAATCAGATAGATTGGGTTTGAATAAAGAGTATGGAAACAAAACACAGAGAGCAACGTAGCATCCTAGCTGTCAATCTCGGATTGGGCGCAAATATCTTGTTGGCTGTGCTCAAGACCACTATCGGGGTTTTGGGGCACAGTCCTGCACTTTTGGCTGATGGCATTAACTCTACTTCAGATGTGGCCTACTACATTGTTGTCCGTGTATTTTTAGGACTGGCACGTAAACCCGCAGACGACGAGCACCCCTACGGCCACCGCCAACTGGAAAGTATTGCGGCAATGGTGGTAGGTGCGTTTGTACTGACAACCGCTATTGTTATCTTTTGGGACGCCGTCAATAAAGTGTATGATTTGTGGGTCGGGCAAGGCGATTTCAATGGCGCTTCGCTTGGGGCGCTCGCGGTAGCGGTGTTCACGGTTGGGATAAAGATAGCATTGAACTCCATCACACGACAAATTGGTCGGCAGACGAATAATCCTGCCGTCCTTGCGCTTGCTTATGATCATCGTAATGACATCTTCGCCGCGTCAGCAGTGAGTTTGGGCATTTTTTAGGCCGAATAGGCTATACGTGGGTGGACCCTCTGGCTGGCGCTCTGGTAGCAATGGTCATCTTGCGTACAGGCATTGAGATTCTGCGCGAATCGTCTGGAGACTTGATGGACACTGTGCCAGGCAAGGTATTAAATCAGCAGGTTGTTCAGATATTGACGAATAATTCCCACATCCAACAAGTTGAAGAAGTGTTGGCACATCGCTTTGGGCCGTATTGGGTCATCAATGTTACGATTGGCATTGACGGTTTGCTCAGCGTACTTGAAGGAGACCGCATTGCCACTCAAGCGGAACAGGCGTTGCTTCGTGAAGTTGATTTGTTGCAACGAGTTCATATTCATTATCACCCAGTGCAAGACACCAAGCGCCAAGTGTAAAGAGAGTAAGTAGAAAGGGAGTAAGTAGACGCTTTAGATAACCTATTTATTGACAGGATATTACAAAACAAATATCTTCTTAAAGAGAAAAACATAGGGAAATGGTAGGAAAACATCCCGTATTTTCCAAGGATTTTCTCCAAGCATTTTAATTTTTTACTTGACTTGAGTGGTTTTTATAAGGTATAATATTCATCAGATAAGAGAGAGTAAAGTGCAGACCTTGAAAGCTGAATAGTGGACAGATAAATCTTAGAAAAGGTAAGTAGCCCAAAGAGGGAATTATACAATGCCAACAGTCAAAAATATTCATGGACCCTATCGATTTTTCTTTTGCAGTTTCGATTGTCATGAACCAAAACATATACATGTTCAACGGGAAAGAATGGTTTGTAAATTTTGGCTTGATCCTGTTATGTTAAGCAAAAACCACGGCTTTTCTTCACGGGAACTCAATTTGATTCATCAAACTATTCAATCCAATCAAAACAAAATTATGGAGGCATGGGATGAACACTGTGAATAATTTAATAGAACACCGAATTAAAGATGTTCGTGTTACAGAAGAAGAAATTATTGCCTATCTTATTGATGGTCGTACTATTAGCGTACCACTTACCTGGTCATGGCGTCTCTTAGAGGCAACTCCTAAACAACGCTCAAATTTTGAGATTATTGGAGATGGATATAGTTTGCATTGGCCAGATATTGACGAAGATATTAGTGCCGAAGGTATGTTCTATGGTATTCCTGCTCGTCGATCAAAACATGAACATCCACATATTTCTGCCATTAGTGCAGGCATTTAAGTTGAAGAGGGCTCAAAAGAACATATCTTGAATTGTGAATTACCATTCTGAAATGAGATAGTTTATCAAGCCAGAAGAAAAGTAAAAAGACAGTGAAATAAAGCAATGCCTAACATACTAAGAATTCGTGTGGAGTGGTGCATGAGGAGAGATGTTGCACGACTACAACAGTAACCGACACACAATTCTATGTTGAATTAAGCGGGGATTACTATTTGGAGTTTGAATAAAAATGTATGTTGAATTT
>JBDRHR010000211.1:0-6829 GCA_043816605.1 Nitrospirota bacterium | reverse complement strand
TCTGGCGGTTTTTTGCTGGATTATTGTGTTATTAATTGCAAATATATGAGAATCGCCAATCCGATAAATTTTATTCGTGCCGGTTGGATTCGACCAGAAGATGTACACTTCTATGAAGAGGTTGGGATCGATAGCCTGAAGATTGTAGATAGAACTAGGCCTACGGACGCTATAGCATTAGTAGTTGAAAGTTACGATAAAAGAGAGTATAATGGAAATTTGATGGATTTGTTTCCTTCTCTTTCGAGGGATAGTTTTTTCGCTGGGGGGAACAAAATTTGGCGTGGTTTCAAATATTTCTTTCGTCCATTCTATATGAATCTATTTTCGATATATAAATTTGCCAGGTTAGACCCTAAGCTCCATGTTTACATTGATAATTGTGCATTAAATGGTTTCATAGAACATTTTTTAAAAATAAATTGCCGTTCTTTGTCTTGTAAAAATTGCGGCTATTGTGAAAAGGTTACCCGTGAGGTCGTTAGGATTGAACCAAATTATCAGCGTGAAACTCTTGCTAAGTATAAGGACGCCCTAAACGCCCTTTTTTAATCTAAATACAGGAAGGGGGTGAAGACAGATGGATAAGTTAATTATCGAGAAATTACTCAGTATAGCCGTCTTAGGGTATTGCCGCATCTTCTGGAATAATGACAAGGTAGAATTAAAGCCTAACTTCAGGGCGAAGGTCAGTGCGACTACCCACAGATTATATAAGAAGGTTCTTCAGGCATTGCGGCTGAAAACGAAGTAACTTTCTAAAAAGGCAGATAGGCATCTACCTGAGCGGGAGTTCCCCGCCTGTGAAGGCGGGGGGGAAGAGCCTGTTTCCTGTGTTTTCCGAAGCATATGAATGTGTGATATACTGTATGCATGCGATTAATCAAGTCAGCACACGCGGTATACCGTACGCAGTACCACATAGTATGGGTAACCAGGTACAGAAGAAAAATCCTGGATAAGGGTGTTGCGCAGTACTTGAGAACGAAACTTCTGGAGGTGCGTAAGTACTATCCAGACTGGGAATATATCTCTGTGGCAATAGGCATGGATCACGTGCATGTACACATGGTGATACCGCCGAAATACGCGGTGAGCACAGTGATAGAGGTATTGAAGGAGAATACGAGCAGGCATCTGAGCAAGAAGTTTCGTTTCCTGAAAGACTTCTACTGGGATAATGAGAGGATGTGGCCAGCAGGATTTTTCGTCTCAACGGTAGGGATTAGCGAGGAAACAATACGAAGATACGTAGGAATGTAAGAGAAGGAAGACACAGGACAAACGAAGTTTGGCTTTTAAAAGGACCCCGCCTGTAAAGGCGGGGGTATTTATTTTAACAAAGAAGAAGGTTCTTTATCTATCTTTGCGAGGAAGATGGAGTATTGTTAACTCCAGTCTTTGATTATAAAGATAGAAGGCAGTTTGTTTATTACAAAAAAACATGCTGAGCCAAAAATATTCTCAAGTCAGTTGGCTGAATTATTATCGCAAGCAACTTAAAAATAAGACCTTAAGGCCTTATTATGTCCAATGGATAGCTACACATGAATGCAATTTCAAATGCCCTAATTGCGGCGGTGGGGCTAAGATTCCCCAAAAAGACGAACTAAGTACAGATGAGATAATCCATGCCATTGATGACCTTGCTAGTCTCGGTTGCCGTTTCTTATCCGCCGCCGGCGGAGAGGCAATTTTACGAAAGGATATATTCAAAGTTTTAAAATACGCGAAAAACAAAGGGATATTGGTAGGGATAATTACAAATGGATATGCTATAAAAGAATATGCAAAGCAGATAGAAGAATTAAATTTAGATTCTGTAGTTGTAAGCATTGATGGTTATGGAGAAAATCACGATCGAATCAGGAACATGCCCGGTTCCTACCAAAAATGTTTAGAGAGCTTAGATTTTTTTTATAAAGTAGGCATTCCGATTATCGGTACATATACCGTAACCTCAGAAGAAAATATTGCCGATATTCCCATGATTGTTGACGATGTTCAAAAATTTGGCTCTACCCGTCATGGACTCCAATTGATTATACCGGAAGGCAGGGCAGGCAAGAAAAAGAATTCATCTCTACTGGTTAAGAAAATCCTGCGATTAATTCTCAGCACTAAAAAAAGAAATTTTAGCTTAGAAGCCAGCGAAGGATTGGGTTGCCTCGGTCCCCTAGAGGGGAAAGCAAGGCCTTATTATTTTTTCTGCGGCTGCGGCTGGAATACCTTCACGATTATGGCAAACGGAAATATCATGGGCTGTCCCTTGTTCGACTTTCCCAATTATTCCGAAGAAAACATACGTAGAGAAAGCCTTATTGACATATGGCGCAACAGATTTTCTAGGTTCAGGGAGAAGGATTTTGAAGATTTGCCCGAGAAATGCACAGCATGCGGATACATTACGCTTTGTCGCGGCGGTTGCTGGCAATTTAGAGCAACCGCAGGAGAATTTTGTTTTTTAGATGAGGCTGAAGAAGTAGCTATGGAGTTTGGAATAGATGCCGGATAAAGACATATGCATTGACTTTGAAATTACCCGCAAGTGCAATAATAATTGTTTATTCTGCTATAACGTCTGGAAGACAAATACGTCTTATCCGGATGGCGAGTTATCTTTTGTAGATATAAAAAAAATATTTGAAAGGGTCATCAAAGAATCCGGATGCGGGCATATCGCGATTACCGGAGGAGAGCCGATGTTGCGCGAAGATATTTTTCAAATAATTTCTTTTTTTTCTTCGCTTGGGCTAGAAGTAGCCTTGATTACAAACGGGACTCTGTTAAGCAAAGAAGCGGTTAAAAAATGTGTGGATGCGGGAGTAGATTTATTTGAGGTACAGCTGCTCAGTTACAATAAAAAGATGCATAATTACCTATGTAGAAATGATGCCTTTGATAAGGTTGTTGGCACCATAAGGGAGATTAAACTTAATAAGGCCAAAGTCGCCACTGCATTTGTAGCAACAAAGATAAATATTAAGGATGCTGTTCAGACAGCCGGATTGGCTTTGGAATTAGGGGCAGATGCCGTATATTTTAATAGATTCAATCCTGGGGGAGAAGGTTTAAAGCATCTGGATGAGTTTTTATTAACAAAAGAATTATTAAATGAGGCATTAGGAAAATTAAACAAAATAGCCCAAGAACATAAAATCAAATTTTTTACCCCTATCCCAATTCCTCCATGCATAATTGACCACAGTCTTTATAAGAATATATATATGGATGTCTTTTGTACCGCAGGCAGATATTATACCATCGATCCGCTGGGAAATTTAAGGATGTGTAATCATAGCCCTACGATATTAGGCAATTTAGCCTATGAGTCTTTCCCCTCTTTAGTAAAAAGTAAATTTTCCCAAGAATTTAAAACAGCTATTCCCGAGACTTGCAAAGATTGTCGACATCTCCCTTTTTGCCGAGGCGGCTGTAAAGCTGCTGCGCAAGTCTGTTATGGAAACATTTATTTGGAAGAACCATTGGTTTTTTATCAAAAGAATAAAAGAACAGAGAATTTATGCGTTTAAATTTAATTTTAGGTAGGGCTCGGTGAATTAGAGAGTCGTCTATTTTATAAATTACTTACTAACAAGGAGGTTCCCGTGAGATCAGACGAAAGCAATAATCTTAAAGGAGAGGCGACAATATTATATTCTGGAGGCACTGATTCAGCGCTGGCAGCTGTATATTTATGTGAGCAACACCGAAAAATTACTTTATTAACAATGCGCCCTCATAATTTTATGTTTTTCAGAAATAAGTCTAAGATCTTAGCTGCAAGGATTATAGAAAAATTTGGCAAAGATAAAGTTATTCATAAGTATATCGATTCCCAAGGATTAATGAAAAAAATTGTCCGCCAGACCTATTTAAGCGGTATCTTTAAATTTGGTTTGGCAAGGGCTTTTGATTTTTGTTCTGCTTGTGGAAGCTCAATACATACTATGGGCATTATCTATAATTTAGAAAATAGGATTCATTACCTCGCCTTAGGATTTACGGAAATTCAGAGTGAGAATGACCCAGCTACGTCGCTTCAGGCGGCAAAAATGATTGCGAAATTTGCTAAGGAATATAATATCGAGTTTCTTTATCCTGTCTTTAATATAAGAGAGACGGATGCTGCTTTATTTAAATTAGGTATTGTCCCTAGAGAGGGTCTCCAGTCAAGACGCAACATCTTAACAGGATATCCGTTTATTCGTCCGACTCAGGGAAGTTGCCTTTTGCCGTGGTTACGCACAATTAATAAGCAAGGATTTGCCGGCCCAATTTTTGGGACAGGCGTTGATACTGAACAATGGAGATGCGCCTATATTGAGAAAGAAGATATCTGCAGGAGATATATCCAGGAATATTTTGCTAAAAAGGGGCTCAGTTTAGAGGAGTTAGTTACCGAGCAGGCAAATTTAAAATAACATATGAGGAGGTGTTTTAAATGATTTGTTCTAAATGTGGATTTGAAATTCCTGACATAACCTCTATCTGCCCTAATTGCGGCCAGATGAGAAATCTAAGTTTAGATCTTGGCGATTTAGAATCTACAAAAATGACAAGGCGCACAGCAATGGACAATTTGGCCCTTTTGGCATTGTTATTTTCTTTAATTCTGGGGATAATAACTGGCATTATATCTGGGTCGCCTTGGGTAGGAATCATTACCTTTTTATTTCTTCACGGATTTTTCATTTATAATCATATGAACATCAGAACAAAATTAAAATTGGATAAGAAATCATCCCTTTTTCCAAAAGAATAAAATGTTATTAATCATCCCGAGCCACAACCCAAGCTTTACTCCCCCCTATTTCTCCCATATTCGGACTTAGTTATTTGGCTTCTGTTTTGGAGCAAAAAGGTATAACAGTAGAGGTAATTGATTGTCAATTACTCAAAGATTATAAATACGAAATAAATAAATTTCTCAAGGATAATCCAGTGGTGGGCATATCTGCAAATATCGCTATAATCGGTAGTGCTTTGGATATCTCTAAATATATTAGACAGACATCCCCAAGAACCAAGATTATAATGGGCGGACCTCAGCCCACCGTGGTCTACGAAAAATTAATTCCTGAGTATGCAGATAATGTGGTTATCGGAGAAGGAGAGGACACAATAGTAGATTTAATGCAAAATGAAGACCCGTCAACAATCCAGGGTATCGCCTATTGGAATAACGGTAGCATTAAGGTCACCCCACCCAGGGCCTTAATCGATGAATTGGATAAACTTCCTTATCCGGCCTGGCATTTATTCGACCTTGAAAAATATAGTTCTGGTAATAACCGTAAATTGTTTACCTTGCTAATAACTAGCAGAGGTTGTCCTAATGAATGTATTTACTGTTCAAAATCTGTTCATGGTTCCAAAATAAGGCTAAGGTCTTTGGATAATGTCTTAGGAGAAATCGACTATCTTGTCAGTAAATTTGGAGTAAAAGAAATCCAGATTGTTGATGAAAACTTTACATTTTATCCTCAAAGAGTTAAAGAATTCTGCAAAATGGTCATTGGCCGTTCTTATAGAAACCTTCGTTTTGCCTTATTAAATGGCATGATGCCGGATGTGGATGATTTTGAGATGTTTGACCTTTTAGCTAAGGCAGGATTTTGTATAGTTAATTTTGGCATAGAATCTGGTTCTCAGGAGATCTTAGAAAAACTTAAAAGAAGGTTTGATATTAAGAAAGTAAAGAAGACCGTTGCTATAGCAAAAAAAGTGAAAATGGTGGTCCGGGCATTTTTCATGATTGGCCTGCCTTTTGATAATTTAGAGACCATACAAGAGACTATAGATTTTGCCAAGTCTTTGCCTGTGGATTATGCTGTGTTTTGCATGGCTACTCCTTTGCCTGGTACCGAGTTCTACGAGACAGTAGAGAAAAAAGGTAGATTTTTATGTGACTTGCATTTGGATTCCACGAATTATTTTACCGGAAGGGCTTCCTATGAGTTAAACAATGGCTTGAATGCAAATAAGATAGAAAAAATGTATAAGAGGGCATATAGACAGTTCTATTTTAGACCTGCTCAGTTATTAAAATGTTTAACTAGCCATAATTATAAAAATCAATTTGAAAGAATGAGGCCATTTTTAGAGTTTTTTTTCCCCAGTTCAACTTCTAAGTTAGAGCCACATACTTCTTTCAGAGGTTTTAACCTCAGGGAGAGACAAGATTTTCTCTCTTTCTTATCCATCAAGGATAAGTTTATCAGAGCCTCTCTTAATTTTCAAAGAAATTTGCGTCTTTATAAAGAACAAACTATCTTATTAACAGTAACACTATTATACGAGGAGGGTCACAACGATGGAGGCTGCGGGTTATCAGCTTGTCCGTGAATATGATTTTCTCGCATACCATTACTTTTTAGAATTTAGAAGAAAGTATTAATAAAAAATTTATGTGTGAACATTTTATAAGGATAAAAAATTACACAAGCCCCTTTCTATCCATAGCAAACACTTTTCATAAAGAGCCATTTCAAGGAATGATACAACCTAAAGTTACCCAATAAATAATAGCTACTTCTGGTAGAAAGAAAGTAAAGTCAACTAAGTTGTGAACCAGAAATACAACATTTGCGCTAATTAATGCAACAATCAAATTATTTTGAGGAGAAGTCTTAATAGTATTAATTATATTTTTGAATACATCAACAACCAACCATACAAACGATGCTATTCCTAAAATTCCCATTTCTGCCCAGATTTGTAAGTAGGAGTTGTGAGCATAGCGGGAATGAGCGAGGTTAAAATTCCCTATCCCAATTCCAGTTAAAGGAGCTGCTTTAATTATCCTTAAGGTCTCCTTCCAATAGTT
>JBDRHR010000210.1:0-14396 GCA_043816605.1 Nitrospirota bacterium | reverse complement strand
TGTCTCTTCAAAAATCTCATTATTAACCTCCAATTTCGAATTTCGGTAATGTCAAAAACTTTTACCTGAATTTTTCTTAACTCCCTATATTTTCAGGCAATTATGTAAATTTGGCTTGCCTCCCCCCAGCGATAACGGTGCGTTCGGGGAACGCACCCTACGGAATTCATTGTAACCCGTACATTGTAACCCGTAGGGAACGCTCCCCGAGCGTTCCTTTCCCCTTATTATCTGGCCTCATCGCCACAAAGAGAAAAACCTTCCTAAAAGTTCCCAATTTCTTTCATGTTATTTTTGACACTACCCGAATTTCCAATTTCGAATTTCGAATTTCTGACTGTAATCTCTGTAAGATATTCCATCTCCCTCATATCTGCTCTCAGCCATTTCTCTTTTACCATAGATATAAGATAGGCAGCCACACTACAGGCAAGTCCCACCACAACGGTTGTAAATGCAGTTACCATACTTCCAGCCATTTTAGGCATATCACCCTGTGCCATAGCAGAAAGGGCAATGCCCATAGGTATCAATGTCCCCATGAGACCAAGGGCAGGTCCAACCCGAATGGCAAATCTAACCCTATCCAATGATTTGACCAAGTCAAGCTCGGCTGACTGAAGCAGCCTCTCTAACCTGATGTCTAATTCCGCTGTTAGAGCAGAAGGTCTGCTGCCAGGTGCTGCCTCTGCCAGAGCAGAAGGTCTGCTGCCAAGTGCTACTTCCTTTTCCTTATCTTTGCACTCACATTCAAGCATCAATTGATACCTGCGTAATGGAAATGATACGCCCTGTATCCTCTCGATATATTCCCGCAAAAATCCTCCAAACGAAATAACCATCCAGAATGTAAGCAGAACAAGCCCGGCAACCACAGGGTAAAAAAGGGCAGATGAGATGATATACAAATATGTCTCAAGTCCAGCAAAAATATTCATTGTTAATCCTCCTAAATGATGGAATAGCACACGGATGACACAGATTTGACGGATTCTCGCGGATTTTTTAATATATCTTTATCTGTGTTAATCCGTTTCATCCGTGCAATCTGTGTGCTATTTATATGCGAACTATTAATTAAGTTGACATAAAATATTGCCACAGATTCACAGATTAATAATATAAAATATTCTAAAAAAGAGATATTTCTTACAATCTGTGGTAATCTGTGAATCTGTGGCAATATTTATATTATCTGTTTTTACTGTGTGGTGACGCTTGAGTCAAATGTCAACAAATTTTCTGGTTTCCATATATAATCTTTGTGTCTTTCTTCTATTTGCGAAAAACCCAATCAGCATCGCCCCAAAAAGCAGGGCAAAAACCCCGATACTGTTATTCAAATCGATATTGCCTGCCTCTGTAAGAAACGATTTATATATTCCCCTTGCCTCTTCAATCTTTGCTGGAATGATCAACGATGCAATGAAGTAAAGACCGATACCTATCATTCCAAAACTAATGCCAATGCGGGGCGAGGAGTGGCGACCAACAAATTTTAGAATAAAGCAAAACGAGAGAGACAGGAAACAAAAAACAATACCAAGCCCCAGTCCAACAAGGGACGCAGGAAGTTTAATCACATTTAATGCTGCCCAGGTAGAAAAAACCATAGCCGTGAGGCAGACCGGGCAGGGAATCAGGAGTAATGCGGAATGTGGAATGTGGCTTGCAGAATGCGGAATGCTGGTCGCTGATTTTTGATGGCATGAATCCGAATCCCGCAATAAGAGGATTCCCCAGACAATCATAGCCATAGCCATTACTGCGTGAAGGTATGGTCCTTTTCTCAGAACAGGCTCAAGCATTTTGATTAACTGCCCTGAAATCATGGCAATGAGAATGAACAGCAAGAGATATATTGAAAGCGTAAAGAATATCCCCTTCCACCGCATTCCTCCAAACCCAAGCCCAAAGCCAACCTTAACGGCGAATATGCTTAAGGTGAAGAGCATTCCGCCAATCCATAAAATGATATTTAAATCCATCTTATTCTCCTCGTATCCTATACAGATACCTGTGCCACTAACTGTCTTGAACCCTCGACCCCTTGAATCTTTATATCTGACTACTTACTTCCAGTCTCTTTGCAGAACATCCATCTCCCACCAGTTACCATTATTAATATTAATCCAAAACTGCAAACAATCGAAGCCCCTGTGGGAAAGTCAAAAACGCAGGAGGCGTATAATCCTATAATGCTTGCTAATATGCCAATTATCCAGCCGATGATCAGCCGTTTCCCAACACCTTTAGCTAAAAGCATCGCGACTACTGCCGGAATAATTAGATAGGAAAAAATTAACAGCACGCCTACTATGCGAACAGAGACTGTAACTATCAAACCAAAGGTAAGGTAAAAAAGGAAGTCCCATAGCCTTATCGAAATTCCCCCCTTGCAAGCAGAATCTGAAGAAAGAGAGACCAATAGGAATCGCCGGCGATAGAGTAGATGAAACACGCCAACTACGAGTGAGAGAATAAATATAAGCAGGACATCCTTTGGTGTAGCAAAAAGTATGCCTCCAACCAGCATCTCCTTGATATGCTCTGCGCCTTCAGGGACACGATTTAGAACCAGAATAGCCGCCGCCGTAGAAACTACATAGACAATACCAATGACCGCTTCTTGAGGTGCCTGAGCCTGCTTGATTCTTGTCAGGGTAAATATAACTGCCCCAAGCAGGGCAAAACCAACCGCAAATAGATATACTTGAGGTTGATTCAATTCTATACCCAAAAGCAAGGCACAGGCACCACCTAAAGCTATCATCTGAGCTAAAGCAATATCAACAAATATTACCCCTCTTTGGACTACATGAAGCCCAAAATAGGTGTATATCCCGGTGAGGATAAGACAGATTAAAAACGGCAATATCATTAATTCAAGCATTTTTTTATCTCCTTCATGTTTTGGAGTGCGAAGGCTTGCCTTCGCTTTATTTGAAAGCATCGGCAAGCCACTACACCACAGTGGGCAAACAATTGATCTAATCTGACGGCGGGCTTGCTCGCCGTCAGCTTCAGCGATTGATTAGCCCATTCTTAACTTCCACAACTCATGCCGTGACCATGCCCACCACATGCGTCCTGCGGTGTAAACTCAAGCATTGACCCATTTTGCAGAGCATGGATATTCTCGTGAACTGTCCCTGCCATAGATCGATAGACTTTAATTCCCATGGCATTAAGTCCCTCAATAGCTCTTTTTCCTATACCGCCAACAATCACAACTTCAATAGATTCTTTGCCCAAAGCTGCCATTGGATTGCAAGATCCATGGGCATGGTGTTGATTCATGTTTACCATCGATCTTGTTTCTCCTTTATCCGTATCATGGATAATGTAATACGGAGCGGAACCAAAATGTCCATAGGCAACACTATCGATTCCTTTATCCTCTTGAGTTGGCACACATATTTTCATCTTTTTTCCTCCTTTTGTCCTTGAGGGCGAACACACAGGTTCGCCCCTACTTCGATTACCAGTTATTCAGCTAAAGCCTTGACTAACTGGTTGATATTGTATTCAAACAACTCCAGATATGTCCTGACTTCCTTTACTCCACCAACCGATGGAGGTAATGTCAATACTTTTGCCCCGGTCTTTTCAGCCAGCATCATTGGACCCTTTAATGGAAAATAAGGCTCTACTAAAATGACCTTTACCTTCTTTTCCTTCATGAGATTGATGAGTGAAGCAAGATGGGCTGGAGAGGGTGGAATACCAGGTTTTGGCTCAACATGTCCAACAACATTCAATCCAAACCTCCTGGCAAGGTATGGCCAGGAGTTGTGATAGGTAACAATATTACTTCCCTCAAACCTTGCCATTTCTCTATTCCAGAGAACCATCCTTTCCTCAAGTTTTTTGAGATATTCATCCCGATTATGCTTGAAATACTCACTATCTTTGGGTGCTATTCGACACAGCCCATCAAGGATATTCTTAGTCATTGGCTTAGCACTTGCCGGGTCAGTTTGATAATGTGGATTACCGTAGATGTGGATATCTCCCATACTACCGTCAATCTTCCCCTTGCGCACCTCTAATCGCTCAATACCAACTGAGGTATCAACATACCCTTTAGCTCCATAGATAATTTTTGAATTTCTGGCAGCAGCAATCAAACCATCTATCCACATGTCGAGGTCCATACCCATTTTGACTAACATATCAGCATTTTTTAGTTGGATTACCATACTTGGTCTTGGTTCAACAAAATGTGGGTCTTGACTACCAGTTGATAAACTTACAAGATTGACCTTCTCCCCTCCAACTACTTTAACCAGGTTAGCTAAATCCGTAGTGGTGGTAACTACATTTATTTTTCCTGCTCCATAGGTGTAGCTGCCGAATGCAAGGAATGTAGAACAAAGCACCCATAGGAGCGTTAATTTTATCTTACTCATTTTCTTACCTCCTCGTATTTGGTAACTGGTTAAATGGTTACCAATTACCATTAACCAGTTACCAATCACCAATTACCTGTGTCTATTCCAATGGATGGCTGTGTGGACCTATCCCAAAGAAAATCTGGAGATAAGCCTCATCTTTGGAATGGCCATTGGCTTTATACTGAGCTCTAAGTCCAGTAGTCTCGGTTAGATTTTTGGTGATGATAAAGGATGTTGAGGCTTTATCATCTTTTTCATCAAGTGGAGGCCAGGCACTCTCAGCATAATCATATCTTAGCCCCACATCCCAATATTTATTAGCCTTGTAATTGAGGAGGCTGTAAAAACCATTTCTTTTCAATGTTCCTGGTGGAACTTCTCGTGTTAGCTGTAGCCATTCGCTCTGAAATATCACCCGGCTGTGTGCAGATGGACAGAGTTTGTAGGTTATATCAACCCCATAAACCTCTGCATTATCCATGTGTTCCTCGTAATGGGCACCTTTTCCTTTTGCTCCACTTATTCCTACCTCCAATTCAGAGTCGGCTGATATTGGGAAAGATGTCCACAGCCGAGCCGTATAAACTCCGTCTCTTAGTCCAAATTCCGTATGTTCGTGTTCCTTATAAATGGCTACGGTTATTGTCCCTTTATCTGACCATACCTCTGCTGTTTCTACTTCTTCCTCATCATGGTGATGATGTCCTTCTATCCGCCATGCACCTACATCAATCTGAGCAAATATGGGTAACGGCAAGAGATAGCTCAGATTGCCACCCTCTCCTACCAGTCCGTGGTCACCAAAGAAATTGGTAATAACCTGTGGCTGGTCAGTATAGTGTCTATGATGCTGGTGCACCTTGTTTATTTTACCAAAGTTGATATGCGGTTTGCCAACCTGGATGCTTAAATCCCCAAGCACCTTCAGAAAACTGACATAAGCCTCACATATCTCTGCTTCAACCTCGTCTCCATGTCGATGCATAGCCAGGAAGGCATCTGCCCGCATCTGGGGATAGATGAATCCCTGTAAGGCAAGTTCTATTTCTCTAATGTGTACAGTGTTACGGTCTTCATCACTTTTATTGCTGGTTACCTTGCCAACAATATCACCCATAACACTAATATCCGGAATGTTAATCGGTATCCCACGCATACCTTGCGGAGCAGCAGGAGCGGTCATCTCTTCAGTTTTCTGGGCGAATATTTGCCCTCCATAGAGCATAAAAATGCTCAGAAATCCAATTAAATACTTTTTCATTTCTAAATACCTCCAATTTTGATATTATTTTTTTAACACCACGAAGAATTAAAATCTTCGTTAGACAAGTAAATTATTATATCAAACCATCGGGAGGTCCACGGATTGATTGTACCCCAACAGATGGATTGGAAAAAAACAAAGGGTATGTCAAAACATAGGATGAATGTGGTAGTAGGATGTGGATAAGAGCTGGAGGAAAAACAGGGTTTGCATAACCGTGGTAACCCCACCAACAGCCGGGGCAGAAGGATTCTGCCTCATTATCACAGGGGTTACAATAGATTAGTTGAGAATAGTTCTTCCCACAGGTATGGTGAAAACTTTCAAGACAGACTAAAATTAAGGAAAATAAAATTAAATAAGTTATTGTTTTAAAAGAAAATTTTCTTTGCACCACTATCACCTTTGCCTTTATTGCTGAAAGATAGTTCACCATAGCATGCCGCGTCATACCCTCGCTCCTCAGCTAACAGTTTAGCCTGATTTTTTACTAAGGTAACCAATTTACCAGAGTTTTCCTCAGCAATACCCAGCCTGGCGTGAACCATAGAGCCATACTTGTAATCGGTCAGTGATTTGATTATTTCCCCAAATCACTGACCGATTACTCCAACTTCCAAATTTTTCTTGACAAATCTTTTACTTAATGATATTCTTTTATTGTAAGGTAATCCTATTTTAAGGAGGTTGAATATGCCTACTACCGCAATTGATACTAAACGCCAAATCACCATTCCAGATGATATTTTTAAAGAACTCCAGATTAAAACAGGAGATTCTTTTTATGTTCTTGTGGAAGACCACAGTATTCGTCTGATTCCCCAAAATTTCATATCTAATGACCAGTCCTGGTTCTGGACTCCCGAATGGCAAGCCAAGGAACGAGAAGCAGATGAAGCCATTGCCCGGGGGGAAGTAAAAGAATTCGATAATGTTGAAGACCTCCTTAAGGATTTGAATACATGAGAATTATTCGAACTCAACCGTTTAAAGAAGACTTTATATTTCTGCCAAAGGAAATCAAAGAAAGGGCTAACAAGGCATTACGGCTTCTGGTATCTGATTTTCGTTATCCTTCTCTACAAATCAAGAAAATGCAAGACCCCAGGGATATATTGGAAGCAAGAGTAACAGATAATTATCGTTTCACCTTCCAAATAAAAGGAGATACTTATATCCTACGAAGGATTGGCACCCATAACATCCTCCGTAATCCTTGAGATAAAGCCATACAATTATTTATAGAACTACGCAAAGATATCGTTCGGTTTGTAAGGATGCGTACCTAAAATTACCTCTACACCTGATGTTGCCTTTTGCACTTATTGCATTGCCCTGAAAATTGAACCTGGTGAGCGGTAATTTCAAAATTATACTTTTCAGACGCTGATAGCTGAATGCTTATGTCAAACTAATACCTACACCTTACCTCCACAGTAGTTGTCCTCCCGAGTGCCTTGTAGAGCTGGTAATACTCCTTGTCAAAGAGATTATCCACAGCCAGAGACAGTCCTATATTTCCCCTCAAGGCATATCCAATTCGGACATCCACCGTGTCCACCGTATCATACGCCCCATACACACCCTTTACCACATCAATATTATTAGAAGTAGCGTACATCTCCTTTACCCAGTGCCAGGTGCAAGAGGCATCTAAGGCATTTTTATGGAAGGAAAGCCCTGCGTTGTACATCTTTTCCGGCACATACTCAAAATCCTTTCCAATTGTTTTTGGGTCAGCTGGGTTTGAGGTAATCTTTGTATCCTGCAGGGTATAATTGGCAAAGGCATCAAGGGATGAAGTAAGTTTTGCTTTTGCTTCAACCTCAAATCCGGAAATCTTGCCGCATCCTGCATTCTCCTTGACAGAATAGGTGCCGGTAACTTTATTATAAATAAGGTCATCTATCTTGCTCTCAAAGTATGTTGCCGAAAGTGCTATTTTGCTTAGATGCTGGTCAATACCTATTTCCCAGCTTTGAGTGGTTTCCGGAGAAAGCTCATGATTGCCCGCATAAGTTTTACCGGCAGTGGTTTTCCATGTTCTATATAACTCATAGATTGTTGGTGGTCTGAATGCCTTGCCCCAAGAGGCACGGATACCGTCCAACTCGTATAATCCTTTCTCAAATTCCGGCTTGTAGAGAACACCTACCTTAGGAGAAAAAGCCTTCTTTTCTTTATCTTCATATATCGTTGTTTTGGTGCCATCAATCAATGAGGCATCGTAGTTCTTCCAGGTATCGTATCTCGCTCCCAGGAATAGTTTCAGGGCATAAGGAAGTTGAACCTCACCTTGAGTATAGAAGGCAATGGTTCTTGCCTTTCCTCCTACATCATAGGTTGGATTACCTGTGCCTACGGACGATTCATCCTTCCAGTTGCTAACCTTCCAGTCCTTAGCCCTGGCAGAATCATCTCTGTAAGTTAGACCATAGGTGATGAGGTTAGTCTCCATTAACGGAAGGTCAAATTGCACCTCACCAAAAAATGTATCTCTGGGGGATGTCTTAGACAATTTACCGGGCCCCCCATAATAATTTGCCCCAGTTTCCGGTGTTACATAGAAATCATCGGAATCAATGAGATTGAGCCTTCCCTTTAAGGCAATCTCTCCGAGCAAGGTATCATAACCCAATCCATAGGTATTATCTTCCAATTCTCCCCATGTGCCTAAGAAATCCTTCGGAGAAAGCGTCATCGTTCCTTCACCCGGCAACTCAACCTTACCACTATCAACAGGTTTTCCGCTTCCATCCACAAGCTTACTTTGTGGGTCACGATACCCATATTCCCGCCTGTTTCCTTTATACGAGAAGGAAAGATTAGATGCAGGGTTTATGGTGTAGATAAATCTACAACCGTATTGGTTTTGGTCCCAGTAGTTCTTGCCTTTATCCCCAATCAAGTAAGTAGAGCTACCCTTGCTATCTGTTGTCTTCGTCCAACCTGTAACCTTAGTCGTTGAAGTTCCTGGATTTACAGATTTAGTCACCAAATCCGTTCTATCGCCTTCGCTTGTTTTCTTCTCAAGGTTGATGGAAAAAGATATTTTGCCCACTTTATTTCCATAGTTCAGGATGTGGCAATAAGTATTGTAATCAGAAACCGAACTTTTGGCCTCAAACTCCTCTTTTTCAGGTATTTTGGTGATAACATTTATGACACCACCCATTGCCTCTCCGCCGTAAAGGCTTGAAAAAGGACCCTTCACCACCTCTATCCGTTGGACATCCCCAACCGGTAAATCACCCAAATATGTCCCTCCGTTATAGGCATCATTTAGCGGCATTCCATCAAGCAGCACCAAAGTCCTCTGCCCACCGCTAAACCCACGAAGTGTAGCCCGACTTATTGTATCCGCAAATTTACCTCGTTTCTGCACTACCCCTGCCTCATACTTTAACGCCTCATCCACAAATGTAACCCTTGCCTTCTTCTCCATCTCATCCTTTGTTACCACTAAGGCACTCACCGGCACATCTCCAATCCCTTTCTCTACCTTTGTTGCCGTAACTACGACTTCCTCTAATTCAATTACCCCTGTTATTGTGCCTTGTTGTTGAGCAAAACCAATCCCAGACAAGATAGTAATCAAGCTCATCCCAAAGCCTGTTATTAACCAAAATCCTTTCATTCTCATACGCCCTCCTTTGTGTTACGATTTTAGATATTATAACACAAAGTAAAAATTGTGTCAAGCAAAATTTTTAATTTTCTTTAAGCCATCCATAAAATAAGGGTTGCCCTGACAGCGATAGATAAACTATTACCGTAACTCCTTAGCTTCATCGAATACGATAGAATGCAGATGACGCAGATAAATATGATGAACACAGATTTCAGATGACAGGCTGGAAGCCTATCCTACTTTACCATCCTTAACAATGCATTCACTATAGCCACAGCCACAGAACTGCCGCCCTTTCTGCCCAGTGAGGTAATAAATGGGTACTTCATATACAAAAGCACCTCTTTTGATTCAACGGCTTTGACAAAACCAACAGGCACACCAATAACAAGTTCAGGCTTAAAATCCGTATCCCTTATCAATTTCATTACCTTATAGAGTGCGGTTGGTGCATTACCGATAGCCACAATGCCGATATTTTCCTTTGCCCCCAGCTCAATGGCAACACTTGAACGGGTTTTTTCAAGTGCATGGGATTTTTCTTTTATCTCCGGCTCAGACAGACGGCATATAACCCTACCGCCATATTCTTCAAGAATACCCTTATTTATGCCTGCTTTCACCATTTGGACATCGACGAGGATATTCATCCCCTTTTTTATGGCTCTTATTCCTGCCTCAACAGCCTCAGGATGAAAACGCATATTTCTATCAAATTCAAAATCCCCTGTGGCGTGTATAACCCTTTTGACAATCGGTAGTTCAATATCCCTGAAGTTTGTTTCGCCCAATTCCTCAGTGATTATTTCAAAGCTCCTCTCCTCTATTTCATGAGGCTTAAGTATCTTAACACCTTTAATCTCCTTATTTGCCCTTTCAAGAACAACACGGGCAATGTTTTCATGCACGCCAAGAGGCTCTGTAAGGACAAACTCTATCTCAGCGTATCTTTTTTGCGCCTCACCAATCATCTCAATAAGGTCTTCCTCAAAGTGCCGACCTTTACAAAGGAAATAAGGGTGAACAATTATCTTCGTAGCTCCGTTTGAGACACAGGTAGAAATAGCATCAAAAAAGTCAGGCTTTACAAATTGCAGGAAGGCTATCTCCACCATGGGAATATCCCCCAATTCCTTTACGAGCAATGCCATTTGTTTGAGTATTTTATTTGCCTCTGTAAGCCTTGAGCCATGTCCTAACAGGATTATTGCTTCCATTTTGCCTCCTTATGAATCAGACGAAAGGTAACAGTTCAGCTCACCACGGAGACACAGAGAAGAATTAATTAGGTAACTCTTTTAATTTCATTTTTTAAGCAGATATATTGAAATTTACAATAAGTCCTACCTTAACCCCGGATAATCTTAGATAGGCTAACAATTATTGCTCCAATTATCTGTTCTGTAAGTGTTTTTTCTAAAATCATCCTCCGTGCCTCTGTGTCTCTGTGGTGAACTATTACGGCGAAAGGTGATACTCATATTCAAGATTTTTTAAAGCCTCTTCTCGAAGGAGATATTTAACCTTATCCTCGGCTATCAATTTAAAGGCATATCTAATTATTTCCTTATAAAACTCACAAAACACGGAAACCTGATACATATTGCCAAAAGAATGCAATTCTGCCGGACAGGGTGCGCCGCATATATTTCTAAACTCACAAACCTTACATTCGTCAATCTTCTCCACAATCCTTGCCCTGATTTTTTTAAATGGTTTAGATTGCATCGCCTTTGAAATGGTGCTGTTAAAAATATTTCCGCCTGAAAATCCATCTAATCCGATAAACTCACCGCAGGGAATCATTTCCCCGGAGGCAGTAATTGTCAGGAAACACCGTCCACCGCCACAAGGGGAAATATCACACATCAGCCGTCGGGCAGTTGGTGCCACTATGGCTAAAATGGTATTGGCAAAATTACCAATAACAATGCGGTGGCAAGATGTCCGGGATAGCTCTATTGCCGTCTCTACTGCCTCTATAAAATACTTAGTCAAAAGGTTTTGCTTAGGTGGTAATTTCCGGGCAGGTTTTGCGGTTAGGCGGAGCGGATTCAGAAGGACACAACTAACCCGTTTGGAATGCAAAAATTTTACTATTTCCGGGAGATGGCTCACATTAAATTTAGTAATCGTGGTAATTACATTTAACCCCTCGTAGCCGGCAAACCACTCAATCGCCTGAACTGCCTTATTGAAATTACCATTACCTTCAAGGGTTGGTCTCTGTTTATTATTTGTCTGTGCCTCAAAGGAATCTAATGAGATACCTACACCTACTCGATGTTTCTTTAGGAATTCCACATCCGCCTGCTCAAGTAAAAGGGCATTTGTCTGAATTCCAAAATGAAACTGCGAGCCAAAATCACTTATCGCCTTGAAGATAATGTCCTTAACTAATAGCGGCTCACTGGCATGGAAGACAATAACCGGCTTTATGTTTTTCCTTTTAAAATAACGAGCTATTTTCTGCAATACATATTTAAGCTGTTCCTCATTCATCTGGTTGCCGTTTTTTCTGATTTCCGCCGGGACATAACAATAAGGACAATCCGCATTGCATCTATCTGTAGGGTCGATATAGATAGCGGTTAGATTGGCACTGAATCTAAACTCGTCCATTTGCACATCTAACTTATTTCTTACTATTTCATACAATAATGAAATCTCGTTCGATGGCATAGAGGTAGTATCTTGCCTTCTGGTAATTCCCCAGAAGACATTATGTGGGTCAAGAGTTAATAATTGATTGTCATCGAGATTATACGATATAAGTCTTTCTTCATTCTGAAGATTTTTTGGCATTTCACATCCTCCTAAAATTTAGCGAGATGTGCAATTAAGATTTAATCCACAGATTACACAGATTTCACAGATTACTTAGAAAAAGTAAGTAGTAAGTAGAAATTAGTAAGTAGTAACATTGGTATTGGTAGCAAATTTTCCCTTCCTTACTACCTACTACCTACTACTTACTACTACTATCCATCTGTGATAATCTGTGAAATCTGTGGATATAATTTCTTGTTTTTGATTGCACAGGTTAAAATTTGGTAAACTCTGGGGCAAGGCATTAGACCATAAAAGAGCAGAAGAGCAGAAGCACAAAAGTTATAAATATGATTAACTTTCCTTCTGTTCTACTAACTTCTGCTCTACTAACTTCTGCTCTACTAACTTCTGCTCTACATTTTCATACTAAGGATTTTTCCTTAGGCACATCGCCATACATCACAAAGTGAGATAAACCATTAGCTGTCTTTTCACATTTCAGTCGGTATGAAATTGTCTCATCTTTTGGTGTCTGGTTACTTTGGCAACAACAACATTTTTTAGTCTCCGTGTTAGTCTTTTTGTTATCCATCCTTATTCACCTCCTTTCTCCAAAAACAAAAAACCCAACCTTCGCCAGAAAGATTGGGTATCATTTCCCTTTTATTGCCTTCCCGCGAAGGTACAAGATAGATAATCGACCGGACTCATGAAGTTTTCCTTCCATTACCGTTGCGGGGCAGTGCCTTGAATCTCACAAGGACTTCCTTTACCTATCTGATTTTTTGTTTAAATTTTACTATACCCCTCTCTGATTTTAAGAAACTTAATTTCAAAGACGATTACCAATTGCACCATCAGTAACAACTCGGATATTCTCTGACCTTAAGCATAAAAAACTTAATTTCAAAGAGGGATATAGAGTGATAGATACGCACTGATTTTTAGTATATCAAATTTAAGTTTAAATGTCAATAGAAATTTTATAGAATTTTTTAACACAGGGACACATCCCATATTTTTCTTAACAAAGAGAGGTTGGATAGTGTAAAATAGAAGTATGCCAAGAATTGCGAGAGCAGTAGCGTTAAATTATCCTCATCATGTGACCCAACGAGGAAATAACCGACAGGATGTATTTTTGTGTGATGAAGACCGTAGGTATTACCTTGAATTGTTGAAAGAGTATGCAGTAAAATATCGCTATTGGGTAGGCATTTGCGATCAAGAAAAGCTGGAAGGCCACCTAAGAAAAAAGAGGAATAGAGGAAAATATGGGATGTGTCCCCATATTTCCTTATTTCCTTTAGTATAGCATAGGTGGAGACCAATTGCAAGTATTTTGTTGAAAAATTTACAAATTTTTTTATTCGTAACTACTTTTGTATCAATGGGTTATTATCTGATGGCACGGCTACTTGCCGATTTCAGGATTAACTTATTGCTCTTCCAGGATATCTGATTCAAGAAAAATCACCCTCCCTTTGGGATCTAATTGAATATATAGCGATAACGGTGCGTTCGGGGAACGCACCCTACGGAATTCATTGGAACCCGTACATTGCAACCCGTAGGGAACGCTCCCCGAGCGTTCCTTTCCCCTGCAGGATATTATTATCTGGCCTTATCGCCACAAAGAGAAAAACCTTCCTAAAAGTTCCCCAAAACACCTTTTATCCACTTCCGATTTCTTTCATATTCCTTCATATTCTATTTGACATTACCTTTTTTTTGAGTTTGGAATTTAGGCTTTAGCCTTTTATAATAAAATCCTAAATGATTAATTCCAATGAAATCCTAAAGGATTAACTCCGATATTTAAACCTTCCTCAAGAAGTAAGAAAGGATAACACAGAAAATCATCCTTCGTCAGGAAGATTGGGTTTATTTTCTTTCCCTTTTTCCGCAACGAGGCAAGCCTCAAAAACAAAAAACCCAACCTTCGCCAAGAAGATTGGGTAAATATTCATTTCCCTATCATTCCCTTATCCACGAAGGTACTTATCCAGGTAAGTAGTCGACCGGACTTGTGAAGTTTTTCTTCCATTACCGTTGCGGGTCAGTGCCTTGAATCTCACAAGGACTTCCTCTACCTACCCGATTTTTATTATAAATAACTATACCATATTTAAGTTTAAATGTCAAGAGAAATTTTTTGCGGTGTAATAGCCAAATGAAAATGTCCTGTTCTTAGCCAAATAGAAATGTCCTGTTTTGTATTAGCTATATATCTTTCTTAATCTTTTAGTTACTCTTTTTCTTCTTTTGATTTTAATGTCCTTTTTTCCATAATGCTTCTTTTCTTGAGAACATTATAACATCATTAAATCAG
>JBDRHR010000209.1:0-5796 GCA_043816605.1 Nitrospirota bacterium | reverse complement strand
ATCAATTCTTCGGGTTTATTCTTGTTCTTGAAGCCCAAAGGGCTGGTATTATTATAGCTAATAATGTAATGCACTAATATTTTAACCCCGAAGGGGTGTAATTATTATCATAGATTCTAAATCATTCCGAACAGTATTGGGGCGTACCTTGTTTTGAAACTCAGAAAAGCGGTAGCAATCTACCGCACTCCATATTTATTTTTTTAATGCTCTGTCACTTTTAAAGCGACGGATAGAATAAATTCACAATTCACAATTTACAATTATCAATTAATTGTGAATTAAAAGACTATCAGTCAAATTAAACTTGACAGACCACTAATGCCTGTTTAAACCCCTCCACTATATCCACCGGTGTTGGGTCAACTTTATAGGCTAAGGCTAAGTAATAGGAGACAAAGTCAAAGAGGTAAAGGGTGCTGAATATTTTTTCTAAGATAGTATTTCCCTGCATAGTTAAGCTTGTAAAATCCAGGTTCTTCTCTCGCAGAATCTCTTTAAAAATCTGCATCCTCTTCTTATTTCTCTCATCGTCTTCCACATCTTCTATAATCAGGAAGTGATATTTACCTTTAATGTTTGTCCAACCAACCATTTCATTATGATTTAGCTCCGGGAAGACATTAAAAAACGCCTGCACCTTGGAATTCTCATTAAACTTTATCTTGATTATTCTGGCTACGCAAGATTCATATTTAGTGGTTGTGTAAATAATAGGAATATGGTCAACCAATTTTTGAGCAAGTTCTATGGCATTATCTTCAAAGTTAATTTTGGCTAAAAAATTCCTTAATTCAATTAATTCGTTACTTCTGTCTTTAATAATCCCTGAATTAGCCAAGACACTAACAAATATACCAAAGAAATAGCCTGTAGCGGCTCTTGGTTGAAAAGTAGGGGATTCCTTGATTATTTTAACCATAGGAATATTATATTTCTTGCTTAATTCCTCTAACTTTCCACCTGCGGTTACAATCACAATTTTGGCTTTTTTCTCCAGGGCTTCATCCAAAGAGGCAATCGTTTCCTCTGTATTGCCGGAAAATGAAGAAACAAAAACCAATGTATTCTGGTCAACTGTGGTAGTAAGGGAATATTCTCTTGAGAGTTCAACAGGAAAAGAGGCTTGCCTCGTAGTGGTATCACTTAAATAAATCTTAAGTATATCACCCGGCAAGGCACTTCCGCCCATCCCGGCAATAACTATTTTATTGATTGGACCAGTATTTTTTACATCTTTGGCAAATTCTATTGCTTTTGTCAACTGCTCCGGGAATTTTTTTAATACTTGGTACATATTTGACTTATCGATACTTTTATCAATCATAAAACACCTCCTCATGTAATGTCTCAGTTATCGGTTGGAAAATTTATCAAAAGAAAAATCCGAATCTCGAAATCCGAAATCCGAAACAATATCGAATAACCAAAATACAAATGTTCAAAACAAAATCTATTTCGGTCATTTGGATTTAGCCCTGAACTTGTTTTAGGGTTGAATTTGTTTTGTGTTTTATATTTCGAATTTTTCTCCTTTTCCTTTCATTGTTTCGAATTTCGATATTCGGATTTCGGATTTATAAAACTTTTTTCTCACTGATAACTGAGGCATTACCTCCTCATATAATTATCAATTGTTAATTATTAATTGATAATTCTTTATTTCCCATTTAATATCTGGGCAAATCGTTTGGACATTACCTCATTAAGTGTTGTCTCTATTTCAGCCGCACTTTGTAACTTTAGGATTCTCTGTGCCAATTCCTTTGCCTCTTGAAGACTAATTGACCGAATCACCTCTTTTACTTTGGGAATAGAGCTACAAGACATACTTAATTCATCTATGCCCATACCAACTAAGAGCATCGTAAATAACGGGTCGCCAGCCATCTCACCACACATACCTACCCATATCCCTTGTTTGTGTGCAGATTCTATCGTCCAATTAATCAAGCGTAATATTGCCGGGTGTAATGGATTGTATAGATGGGTTAATTGTTCATTAATCCTATCAATAGCAATGGTGTATTGAATTAAATCATTTGTGCCGATACTAAAGAAGTCAACCTCGTTTGCCAGAACATCGGCAGTTATAGCGGCTGATGGGGTTTCAATCATTACCCCAATTTCTATATTCGGGTCAAAACATACCTTTTCTGTCTTTAATTCCTGTTTTACCTCTTCAATAATTCCTTTTGCCTGTCTAAACTCCTCTAATTCTGAAATCATTGGAAACATAATTCTTAATTTACCAAAGGTGCTTGCTCGAAATAATGCCCGAAGTTGAGTTTTAAACATCTCTTTGTGTTTTAAACATAATCGTATCGCCCGCAATCCTAATGATGGATTTACCTCAATTGGAACTCCTAAGTAAGATAAGAATTTATCTCCACCTACATCCAGAGTCCTTATAGTTACAGGAGCGGGATTCATTTGAGATACTACCTGGCGGTATGCCTCTAATTGTTCATCTTCATCGGGTAGGTCTGTCCTCCCCAGATACAAAAATTCAGTGCGGTAGAGTCCAATCCCTTCTGCCTTCTCTTGTTTGACTACCTCCACTTCTTGTGGCAGTTCAATATTAGCGGCAATTTCAATTCTATAGCCATCATTTGTCTGTGCCGGTAAGTCTCTTAACCAGGCTAATCCTATTTTAAATTCATCGAACAGCCTTTTCTTATGTTCATATTCCTTAATCGTTTGCTCATCCGGATTAATAATAACAATTCCATGACCACCATCAATAATTAAAATATCATCTGATTTAACCCGAAAGGTAATATCTCTCAAGCCTACTACTGCGGGAATTTCTAAAGCCCGAGCCATAATTGCGGTATGAGATGTCTGTCCACCTATATCTGTGGCAAAACCCGTTATTTTTCCTTTATACATATGGGCGGTATCAGAGGGAGTAAGATTATGAGCGATAACAACAACATCTTCTTTTAACTCCTGGAGATTAACACTTATACTACCAACTAAATTCTCTAATATTCTTCTGCCGATGTCATAGATATCAACTACCCGCTCCCGCATATATTCATTATCTAAGTCGGCGATATTTTCAGTAATCATTTCAAGTACTTCCCAGAGGGCATATTCTACATTTATCTGCTCTTTTTTTATCCGCTCAGAAACCTCAAAGATAAGTAGCGGGTCTTTTAAAACTAATAAATGAGCCTCAAAGATGTTTGCATACTCTTCACCCATCTCCGTATGTACCTTTTCTTTAATCTTCATAATCTCTTTTTCGGTGCGTGAGATTGCCTCTCTAAAACTATCAATTTGTTTGTCCACATCTTCAGCAGGAATCTTTTCTTTAGTAATTTTCAGCTTAGTTATATCTAATAAATAAGCCTTACCAATGACAATTCCCGGTGAAGCCGATACCCCTTTAAGTTTTATCATGTTATTCCTTTTCTCCAAATTTATCATCAACTAATTTTACTAATCTATCCAAAGCATCTATGGCATCAGGACCTTCTACCTTAATTACTATTTGATTTCCTATGCATGCCTCTAATGTCATTACATTTAAAATGCTTTTACCATTTACCCAGTTTGAATTCAAAGAATTCGTAGAATTCAAAGAATCCTGCCCGGCAAAATTATTAGTTTTTTTAAGTTGAATATTTGATTGGAACTTACTTGCTGCCTGAACAAAAACAGCCGCCGCTCGCGCATGTAGCCCTAATTTGTTTATAATAGTAACTTCCTGTTTTAATGAATGTTTAGTCTGAATTTGAGTTGTATTCATTTCACTACCCCGATTAAATATTGATAACCTATCCCATAATCCCATATCCCTATGGTTCTCAGGTAAATTAACAAAATGCCTATGGCAATTATTAGCAAAAAGATGATAAAGGTATTAATTTTTATTCTAATTGCCGCTCCGATTCCCAATATAATCATAATTGAAGATAACCAAATTATACCAGAGGATGCTCCATTAGCTTTAATAACTTCGGTTTCAAAACAACAAAAAACACTACTTAACGCCCCTAAAAAAATCATTCCTATCGTATTTAATCTATACCTGATTTTCTGGAAGGGTATTTCACCGATTTTCTCTACCAATTGTTCTTTAAGTAAATACCCTTTTTTTATGCCGATAAATCGGACCGGCAGACAAACGATATTATAAATAATTAAAAAAAATCCAAGCCCCCAAAAAATGGATTTTCCTGCAAACATTAAGGTTAAAATCAAGATTACACCTAAAAGCGAAATTAGCGGTCGATATGTTGCCCAGAATAATGCATCTCCAAGCCCAGCTACCGGTGCAGTTAAACATGACTTTAAAACCGAAATATCACCGGGAGTCAATCCCTCATTACCTTTCGATAGCTCCTCTTCTTTTGAAATAATTATGCCGGCAATTGAACTGACTAAATACGGATGAGTGTTAATGTATTCCAAATGCCGTAAGAGAACCTCTTTTTGTACTTGAGGAGTAGAATACAATCTTTTTATGATTGGGAACAAAATATACGCAAAACCTACATTTTGCATCCGTTCAAAATTAAATACCGCCATCACAAATAATGACCTGAAAAATACCTTGACGACATCCCACTTAGAAAGCATAACAACCTCTTAGACTCCCGGATTTCAGGTTTTAGCCTTTCATCTAACGAATGAAATTCTAAAGAATTAACTCCGGGAAATTACGGATTTTAGGCTTTAGCCTTTCATCATAATTAAAATCGTTGTTAGTAGAAAACCCGCTACAAAGTAAACAAAATACTTCCTTATGCCAAATATACTTATAGTTATGCCACAACCAAATAACAATAGTAATGGTAAAATAATGGTTAAATCAAATTTAGTCGTGGCTAAAAAACCGGTAGCTAATTTAACAGTAAATAATCCAACAGGGATGATACCCGCTAAAAGTAAAAAATATACCCCAAAACAAATTCCTATACTCATCCAATTTATCCACGCTATTCTTTGTCCTTTATCTGCCTTAATAGCGTCCTCTAACTTATGTAGAAGGGCAGTATTAACCTTTTTATATAGCAAAAAATCTATCCATTTGGCTGATTTTCCTATTATGAATGCAAAACAAATAGTTAATATCAGGAAAGTCAACCTTTCTGAAGGAGCAACCGGTTGACCAATAATACCAATACACATTAAAGAAACTGCCGTTATGCTACTTATCGTAGCATTTGGTGGAACATAGACTCCAAGCAGAAATGTATTCATCCAGAGTAACTCTAAAATAACCCCTGCTATTGCTCCTAATTGTAGTCCTTGTTGAGCAGACCCATTGAGTGTGCCCAGTATTAATCCTAAAATCGGGCAAATACATAGAGGTCTTGAAACCATAGTTTGAGCGACAAAGGTATCTAAATTTACTAAACTGCCAATTAGTGCTGAGAGTAAAATTTGGAAATACATATTGAAATTCCTATTAAGTATTTAGGCTGAAGACTGAAGGTTATAGTTTCCTAATAGCCTTCAGCCTATCCACCTTCAGCCAGTTATAATTTTATCATATTTTCTTTCAAAAGTCAAAGGATTTTTTAGCAGAGGGTGCGTGTAATAAATGTAAGTAACCTTTATGTTACCTTTAATTTCCTGTTCCAATAGATAATTTTATCTATTCTCAAAGAGTTACTTTTAACAATTGACTTCTACCATATTTTATGGTATATTTGTTGTGTAGAGTGAAGATTTAGGCACGAAGAAATATAAAAAATACGAAACACGAATATCGAAATACGAAACAATGGAGGGAAAAGGAGGAAAATTTGAAGCACGAAACAAATTCAAAATTCAAACGGC
>JBDRHR010000208.1:0-2949 GCA_043816605.1 Nitrospirota bacterium | reverse complement strand
GCCGTTTGAATTTTGAATTTGTTTCGTGCTTCAAATTTTCCTCCTTTTCCCTCCATTGTTTCGTATTTCGATATTCGTGTTTCGTATTTTTTATATTTCTTCGTGCCTAAATCTTCACTCTACACAACAAATATACCATAAGATATGATGAAAGTCAATTATTAAAATGGATTGATAAAGTGATTAGAATATGCTATAGTGAGTTAGGTAGGCAAGGATATGAGAAATTTGTAATAACAGGCAGAAAAAGTAGAGGGAGAGGAAAATCTTCCTCTCCCCATTTTTCTTTACTCACCCATAAATTATTACCATTACTCTTCATGAAAGATTGAGCCGGAGAAGATATAAATTTCTGCATCCTTTTCCTTCCATGCATTTGGAGAAAGTCCGGCTTTAGAGCATGTGTGAGCAAGAAATTCCTCACGATTCCAGCCTTGCTCTGTGGCTACCTGGGGAAGAAGTAATCCGGAGTTGAATCCCTTAACAATGTAAAGACCGTGTTCACCTACCTCAATCTGACTAATATCATGTATTTGTGTTAATTCTGAAAGCACCGTAATCTCAATTTTTATATCCTTTAATTCATCCTTAGTAACGGGTGAAAATCGTGGGTCTTCTGTTGAGGCGGCAATCGCCATTTTACTCACTGACTGGGCTAAAGGAGCTATAGCTTTAATATAACCAATACATCCTCGCAATTGCTTGTTTTTGGTCAAGGTAACAAATACACCAGCCGGTTGTTGAAGTTCTGGATAATCATTGACATCTACTGATGAAATTTTTCTGCTTTTAACATAATCTTCTATCGTAGTTCTGGCAATTTTTAGTAATACCTGTTGTTCCTCATTATCTAATACCATAGTCTTTTCCTCCTTCTGGGTAAAGATGGTTGCCCCATAACCAACTACCTTTGATTTATCGCCAATTATCGGTATATCACCAGAATTGGCATACTTTAGTATAGTACCATTATTCACTCCTAATTCCTTTGCTATTAACATCAATGTTAATACTGCGCCGGAACCACAAAGTAATGTAGAACATTTATCCTGAGGTTGGTTAAGCCAGTCAACTAATTTATTAATATCCATCCCTGATATTAAAGCGAGTGTTGTAGTATCAACTTTATTAGCTACCTCATACGGTGGATAATGGCTCATATCGGATGAGGCGATATATAAAATTTTCTTCCCGCCGGTATTTGAGATAAGACTCTTAGCTAATAGCTGGCAATCACCCGGATTACTTATTAATATTGGCAGTATTTTAAATTCCTTTAATGTCTGTTGCAGAAATGGTATTTGGACTTCTAAGGAATGCTCTCCTGCATGAGCCTCAGGTAAAGATTTAATCATTGGATTAGATTTGATAAGTGAAGAGGCTAATTCCGTATCCACCTTGACTAATCCAACCGGTGTTTGATAATAATCGTTTGTGTCTATGGCAATACCATCAAAACGGGCAGAATGGCTCATACCGATTATTACTACGGTATCAAAAGAGCGTCCTTCTAATTGCTTATAACTATGTGCCGCTACTTGTCCAGAATACACATAACCGGCATGTGGTATCATTAAACCAATAATTCGACCCTCAAATTTCTCACGCTCCGCATTCTTTAAGAAACCATCAATTTGATTTTTTAATTCGAGCGGGTCAGCAGGATAAAAGGCACCTGCAACTGCGGGTTTGCGAATATTTTCAGACTTTACCGAAAGGCTTGCCTCGTTCTGGGTAGTATTTGTTTGAGAACAACCTTGGATAGGTAGCATTAAAATTAAGGCAATTATTATTGATTTGTACCACATTTTTTCCTCTGATGAAAGGCTAAAGCCTAAAATCCGAAATTTACCGGAGTTAATTCTTTAGAATTTCATTTTATTTTTCAGCCGCCTCGGCTTTGATTGGATACTCTGCCTTATTAAAGAATGCCTTTAATTTCTCCTCTACAATTCGTGGGTTATCTCCTGCTTGAATAGATAAAACACCGGTAGTAATAAGTTCTCTTACAAAAACCTCATTTTCATTTAATCTTTTTAATTTCATAGCAATAGGAATAAGTACTAAATTAGCCACGCCTACACCATAGAAAGAGGCAATAAAGGCGATAGCCAGAGAATGAACCGTAGTCATAATATCTCCACCACCCATTTTAGCAAGTGCCCCGGTTAGACCCATAATAGCACCTAAAATTCCCATAGTAGGAGCAATACCTCCCATTGACATAAAAATCTCCTCTCCTAATTTATGTCTATGTTTCATATGAGTTGTTTCTATCTCTAAAACCTCGTCAATCAACTCAGGGTCCACACCATCTACGACTAATTGAATTCCTTTTTGAAAGTATGGGTCTTTAATGTTTTCGATATCTGCTTCTAAGGCTAATAATCCTTCTCGCCGAGCCTTTTGGGCAAAGGCAATCAGTGTCTCAATAATCTCACCCGTCTCTTCTTCCTTATTAAAAAACGTAATCTTTAAAAAGGCAGGTATCTTCATTAATTCAGTCAGAGTGAACATAGCTGCCGTAGCACAGAATGTTCCTATACCAATAATACATGCCCCTGGTATGTTAAGATATCCACTTCCAACTATTCCTGCCTCTTCAAGTAGTACGCAACCAATACATGCGACAACGCCTCCTACAATTCCTACTACACTAGTTATATCCATTTCTTTATCCTTTTTTTGCAATAATATAAAAATTAGATGACGAAATTACCGATTCTTTTCTCTTTTGCTACTTGCTCCTCTTTACTTTAAGATAATATTGTAATCATAATATTAAGTTTTGTCAAGTAAAATTTTTTATTTGTCATTTAAGATTTAAAAGTGGACTGTTTTTTAGTGATTTAAGATTTAAAAGTGGACTTTCCTAATCCTAAAATTACTAAAAATAGTAGTAGTAATATTGTGGATAGTGTGGGTAACTCCAACGGAGTTATCCAAGCA
>JBDRHR010000207.1:0-2772 GCA_043816605.1 Nitrospirota bacterium | reverse complement strand
CTAAAAGCCGGAAGGGTCACCCTGCCTTACCCTTTCAAACCAGCAATACCTCCAGATGGATTTAGAGGAAAGCTTGAGATAGATAAGGAAAAATGTATAGGCTGTGCTGGATGCGCAAATGTGTGTACACCAAGGGCTATTGTCGTTACCGATTTAAACGGTGACTGGAGGAAAATCGATTTCTATCTGGAACGGTGCACATATTGTGGTAGATGTGAAGAAGTTTGCCCTGAAAATGCGATTACCATGACCAAGGAATTTGAGACAGCAACCAACTCCAAGGAAGATTTGCATATATCTGTTGAGCTTTACATGGGTTCATGTCAGCGCTGTGGTCGCTGTTTTACTCCAGTACACCCTCTGGACAAAATGATGGTTACAGGATTTAAGGAGAATTGAATGTTGACGGGGAAACAGTTACTAGAAAATCTGAAAACGAAATTTGAAAACCAGATTATCTTATCTGAAGAAAATACGCCGGGGAAAATATTTATTACTATTCAACCAAAATCTTTGATTTCTCTGGCAGATTATCTATTAAACAAATTAGGATTTCGCTTCTTAGTTAATGTAGGCACAGATGAGGTTCAATTAAACGGAGACTATGTGATTTCTCATATTTTTTCACTTGATAAAGAAAAATTATTCCTATGTGTTCATATACATGTTGATCCTGACAATCCTTCTATAGATTCTATTACCCCATTAGTCCCGGGAGCAAACTGGGCTGAGAGGGAAGTCCGAGATATGATCGGGGTTCATCCAAGGAATCACCCGGATCCCCGTCGATTGGTACTAGCTGATGATTGGCCCGATGGTGTATATCCTTTATGTAAGGATTTCCCTTACGACTACAAACCTCCTGCCAGACCTCAAAATAGGGTGAAATTAGCACCACCACCTAAAGGTGCCAAGGTTGTACCCATCGGGCCTTTTTTCCCGGTTTTAGAGGAACCTGCTTACTTTAAGGTCTTTGTAGAGGGTGAAAAAATCGTAGGCAGTGACTATAGGGGATTCTATAATCATAGAGGTATAGAAAAACTTGCTGAAAGCGCCCTGACCTACAACCAAATATGCTTTATAGCTGAACGCATTTGCGGTATTTGTGGATTTGTGCATTCATGCTGTTACTGTCAGGCTATTGAAGAAGCTGCAGACATAAAAGTGCCTCCCCGAGCCCAATACATCCGCACTATTATGCTGGAGCTGGAAAGGATAGCAAGTCACCTCTTATGGGTGGGAATAGCCGGACATATTGTTGGATTTGACACTGTTCTGATGCAGAGCTGGCGCATCCGGGAACCCGTGATGTGGTTGTGTGAACAGATTACCGGTAATAGGAAAACATACGGTATGAACTTAATAGGTGGAGTAAGAAGAGATATTCCCATGGAATTACATCTAAAAGTTTATGAAACAATCGATAAAATTGAGAAGGAATTAAAGGCTCTAGTGAATGCAATTCTTGGCGACACTTCTTTGCATGTCAGATTAAAAAAGGTAGGTGTACTAACAAAGGATGAGGCTTTAGATATGTGTGTGGTCGGTCCTGTTGCCAGAGGTTCAGGAGTAGATATTGATTCTCGGAGGGATCATCCCTATGCTGCCTATGACAAGCTGCAATTTAAAGTTCCAGTTAAGCAGGACGGGTGTTGTTGGTCTCGTACCTTAGTCCGATTAGAGGAATTATTTGAATCAGTAAAAATCATAAGACAAGCACTCAGAGAAATGCCAAAAGGAGAGATCATGGCTCACGTGGAAGAGATTCCACCTAATAAAGAAGCTATCTGTGTGGTAGAAGCCCCCCGTGGTGAGGTCATACATTATGTATTAACCGGTAGTGAAAATCAACCTTACCGCTGGAAAGTAAGAGCCCCAACCTATCCCAATCTTCAGGTTGTTCCGGCAATCATTAAGGGTGAACAGATAGCAGATGTCCTTATTGCAATCGGCAGCCTCGATCCTTGTTTCTCATGTACAGAGCGAATGATCGTAGTGAATAAAAAAACCGATAAGCAAACTTTAAATTGTCAGGATTTAATGAGCCTGAGTATAGAAAAGACTGAGAAAATAAAGAAAAATATTTAGGTATTAAATTGGCAAATAGCACATTTGAAAGCACAAACTTTTTAAATGTAGAGAACACAAAGAAGGTACAAAAATTACTGAGTTTTTATTACACTTACATGCTTTACAACCACTCAGCTAACTTTGCGGTTAATTTAAAGGAATAGCATCATGTTTAAGACTCTATTACATAAATGTTTCAAGAAATCCATCTGGGTTTATCACACAAATACCGGAGCCTGTAACGGCTGTGACATCGAGGTAATTAATGCGTTGACGCCCTATTATGACGCTGAGAGATTCGGGATCAAATTAGTGGGAACCCCTCGGCACGCTGACGCACTATTAGTTTGCGGCCCCGTGACCCGCCAGGTTATTCCTGCCCTCAAATGTTTGTATGATTCTGTGCCCGATCCTAAGTTGATTATTGCTATTGGATCCTGTGCCATTGGCGGAGGAATTTGGTACAATACTTACAATGTTCTAGGTGGTGTTGATAAAGTACTTCCTGTTGATTACTTCATCCCCGGATGTCCACCCCGCCCTGAAGCTATCCTTTATGGCATTGCAGTGGCATTAGGATTAGTTAAGAAGAAAGTTTCTCCAGTAATCTTAAAAGAAGAAAGTCCCGAAAAATGGATGACATTTTAAGAGCCATATTCTATACAATTATCTTTCCAGGTTTAATTTTTACTAGTGTCCTTG
>JBDRHR010000206.1:0-9739 GCA_043816605.1 Nitrospirota bacterium | reverse complement strand
TGTAGCAAACGATTAAGACAAGCAAGCCACAACCCCGAAGGGGTAGCATTATTGTAGCAAACAGCCGGAACAAGAAATCCTAACCCCGAAGGGGTGGCATTATTTTCATACCTTATTAGGCAAAAATTTAGTGAAATTGGTATAATATCCCAATTCAGTGACCCATTACCCATTTAGCAAGATTTTTCTTGACATTACCATTACTTTGTGATAAAATACAATTAACAATTAATATATAGGTGTGGAGACATTGTAAAATGGCTACTAAATCAAAACCATCTTATGCTCAACGGCTCAAGGCTGTCTCTAAAGTAAGTGAGGCTGTTGTCTCTAATCTTTATTTAGCGGACATTCTTCGTCTTATCACCACTCTTACTGCAGAAATAATGGGTTCTAAGATATGTTCTCTGGCTCTTTTAGATGAAGAAAATCAAGAGTTAGTTGTTAGAGCAACACATTTCTTGAGTGAAGAATTTTGTGAGGGATATATCCAAAAACCCAATCTAAAAATAGGAGAAGGAATTGCAGGAAAGGTAGTTAAAGAAAATCAGCCGCAAGTGATATTTGATGTAACTAAGGAAAAAGAGTATAAATATAAGGAAATGGCTAAAAAAGAAGGACTGGTTTCTATGCTCTGTGTCCCGTTATGTGTTAAGGGTAAGGTGATTGGTGTCCTCACCAGTTATACCTCTGTTCCACACAAATTCACTAAAAGCGAAATTGATATTCTGACTACTGTAGCAAATCAAGCCGCTATAGCCATTGAAAATGCAAACTTGATAATTAAAACTAAGATTATTCAAGAGGAATTGGAAACACGAAAAGTAGTTGAGAAGGCAAAAGGAATATTGATGAAAGAACAGAATTTTTCAGAAGAAGAGGCTTTCAAAAGGATACAAAAGCAGGCAATGAATATGCGTAAATCTATGCGGGAAATTGCAGAGGCAATTATCTTGACTAAAGAGATTGAAGGGAAGATGGATAGGCTGTAGGCTGTTAGGCTGTAGGTGGAAATTGTATGTCGCAAAAACTTGGACACAAATTTCCTTTTTATTAGCCTACAGCCTCATTACTCTTTAAATTTAGGGTAACCGTTCAAATAACTATAAACTGTAAAATGGATACTGTAAAATGAAAAATGTATAATGAAGACTAATGAAAGAGTAGTACACTACAGCAAAATTCTTTAATTTTCAATTTTTAATTATCCATTTTACAGTTTACAGTTATTATAAATGAACTCATAATTTTAAATGTCAAGAGGCATTACAGCCTAACAGCCTACAGTCTAAAAATATACGAGGAGGTAAAAAATGAGTGTAAAAACTAAGGAAGATATACTCAAATTAGTTAAGGAAAACGATGTCAAGTTTATTCATCTGTGGTTCACAGATATTTTAGGGCAGTTAAAGAGTTTTTCTGTTACAGATGTGGAATTAGAAAATGCACTTGCACATGGGATGGGTTTTGACGGCTCATCAATCACCGGCTATCAGGACATTGAAGAAAGTGATATGATTGCTATGCCGGATATTTCAACCTTTCAAATACTTCCCTGGATGCCAAAGGAAAAAGCTGTGGCACGAATGGTCTGTGATATCTTAGAGCCGGGAGGCAAGCTTTATGAAGGAGACCCACGCTATGTCTTAAAAAGGGCATTGCAAAGAGCCAAAGATATGGGATTTGACCATTTTTATATAGGTCCTGAACTTGAATATTTCTACCTCAAATCATCAGATTCCACTGAGGTGCTTGATAAAGGTAGTTACTTTGATTTAACTACACTTGATGCCGGCTCAGACCTGCGACGAGAGACAACACTTGCTTTAGAAGCAGTAGGTATTCATGTGGAATACAGTCATCATGAGGTGGCACAATCTCAACATGAAATAGATATGCGTTATGCTGATGCCTTGCTAATGGCAGATAATGTGGTTACATATCGGTTAGTGGTTAAGGAGATAGCCCAAAAATACGGCGTCTATGCTACATTTATGCCTAAACCAATCTTTGGGCAAAATGGCAGTGGCATGCATACCCACCAATCACTCTTTGTAGGAAACAAAAATGCCTTCTTTGACCCAAACGATAAATATTATTTAAGTGATATTGCCAAAAAGTTTATTGCCGGTCAGTTGAAACATGCCAAAGAGATAAGTTGTCTTTTTGCCCAGTGGGTAAATTCATACAAGCGGCTTGTCCCCGGCTATGAGGCACCGGTGTATATTGCCTGGTCACAGCGTAACAGGTCAGCTTTAATCAGAATTCCTGTTTATCATCCGGGCAAGGAGCAAGCCACCCGTTGTGAGTTGAGATGTCCTGACCCTGCCTGCAATCCCTATCTTACCTTTGCGGTTATGCTTGCCGCCGGATTAGATGGAATTGAAAAAGGATATGAACTGCCTGAGCCTATGGATAAAAACCTATATCACCTGACTGATGAGGAAAGGAAAGAGGCTGGTATCGAATCCTTGCCGCATAGTCTTGGAGAGGCAATTAGTCTTGCAGAAAATAGCGAATTAGTTCGAACTGCACTCGGCGAACATGTCTTTAACCGATTTATTCAGTTGAAAAAATGGGAGTGGGAAGAATATCGCATTCAGGTAACTCAGTATGAATTAGAAAAGTTTCTGCCCATTTTGTAATTTTGGATTTTGGATTTTGGATTGAAATCTTTCGACCCGTGCAATCAAAAATCAGGAAAATATATCCACAGATTTCACAGATTGACACAGATAAAAAAACTGAAGGAATTAACTCTTTAGAGTTTCATCAACGAGGCAAACCTCTATGAAAGGCTAAAGCCTAAATTCCAAAAATCTGTGTAATCTGTGGCTTGTCCTTCTTTTTAGTGATATTTCGTGTCTTTTCGTGGGGAACTATTACCTAAAATCTAAAATTCCCACAGGAGTCAAATTCATTGGAAGAAGTAGAAATAACCATTATTGGAGCCGGGGTTGTTGGACTGGCTATTGCGGCGGAGATAGCCGATGCCGGTAAGGAAATAATTGTCATCGAACGGCATGAGCAGTTTGGTCAGGAAACCAGCAGCCGAAATAGTGAGGTCATTCACTCCGGCATCTATTATCCCAGAGATTCATTAAAGGCTAAATTATGTGTTGAAGGCAACCAACTCCTTTATTACCTGTGCAGTAGTCATCAAATTCCCCATCAAAGAATCGGCAAATTGATTGTGGCTTTAAACGACGAAGAAGTTGAGGGGCTTGAGGCACTGTTAGACAAAGGAAGGCAAAATGGGGTAGATGACCTTCGCCTGCTTTCTGCTAATGAAGTAAAGCAAATCGAGCCACACATCAAAACTAAAGCCGCTATCTGGTCTCCCTCAACAGGAATTATCGATACCCATAGTCTGATGAAATACTTTGAAACAGCCGCAAGGGCAAATGGTGTGGATTTTGCCTATGGATGTGAGGTAGAATCCATTGAGAAGAGGTCTTGTGGATATGAGATAGGCATTCGGGATGCGGATGGGGAAAGATTCTCCTTCTTGAGCCGGGTAGTAATTAATTCCGCAGGGCTTTATGCGGATAAAGTCGCCGCATTAGCTGGTATTGATATTGATGCGGTTGGATACAGGATACACTATTGCAAGGGGGAATATTTTAATCTTGGTGGAGGCAAACATAAACTTGTCCATCACCTTATTTATCCTCCGCCTACAGCTATTAGTTTGGGCATACATATTGTTTTAGATTTGCAGGAACGAGTGAAATTAGGTCCAAACGCCTTCTATGTGGATGAGATTAATTATGTGGTAGAGGAAAATCATAAAAGAGATTTTCTGGAATCGGTTAGACTAATTTTTCCATTTGTCGAGGAGGAAGACCTCAGTCCTGATATGGCAGGTATTAGACCAAAAATTCAAGCTCCCGGACAGTCTGTTAAGGATTTTGTGATAAGCCGTGAAGAGGATTTGGGGTTACCTGGCTTGATTAATCTTGTCGGCATCGAATCCCCGGGATTGACTGCCTCACCAGCTATCGCAAGATACGTAAAGAAAATGGTAGAGGAGATGGATTAAGCGAGATGTAACCGTTCAGGTCATTCAAAGATAAAGAATAAGGGACTGTAAAAACTGTAAACTGTAAAATGGATAATTAAAAATTGAAAAGTATTCTCATTTTACATTTTTCATTTTACAGTACCCATTTTACAGTTATTCATATTCACACCACAAAGTCTTTAACCAGTTAAACAATTACCTATAACCCAGCCATAGCCAGTATTTCCGGCACTATCTCTTCCTTACCAATTGCCATGATATGCACACCGGAACAGATTTTTTCATCTTTTATCTGTTTAATCTGCCGAGCGGCAATTTCTATTCCTTTTTGCAAGGCTTTACCCTTTTCCACACCAGACATCTCATCAATAAGTTCCTGTGGCACGGTTACTCCGGCGACATTAGCATTGAGATATTTTGCCATGCCAACTGAGACAAGGACTAAAATCCCGGCTAAAATCTTTACCTCAAACTGTTTGGCATATTCCATAAATGTCTTCAGTTTATCCATATCATAAACCGCTTGTGTTTGAAAAAATTCAGCCCCTGCCTTAACCTTTTTGCGAAATTTCAGCAGTTGCGAATCCATACGGTCAGCCTCTGGGGTTGCGGTTGCACCAATACAAAACTCTACAGCCCCATCAAGAACATTTCCACCTAAGTCCTTACCCTGTTCCAAACCTCTGACTGCGGCAATCAATTGAACCGAATCCAAGTCAAATACCTGTTTAGCACCTTTATGGTCACCGAGGTAGATATGGTCACCACTCAGGCAAAGGACATTATGGACACCAAGCACATGAGCACTGAGTAAATCTGACTGCAATGCCATGCGATTTTTATCCCGGCAGGTCATTTGCAGGATTGGTTCGCCACCGTTATCTTTGATAATGTGGCAGGCAGCTAATGAAGAAAGCCGCATAACCGATGACTGGTTATCTGTTACATTTAGCCCATGCACCTTGTCCTTTAATAGCTCAATATGATGCACCATCTTCTCAATATTGGTGCCTTTTGGCGGCCCTATCTCTGAAGTAATTACAAACTCACCTGAGGCTAATACCTCTTTAAACGGTTTTTTCATAATAAACATCCTCCCGTAAAATTCTTCGTTGTCCTTTATCTCTATCAGTTGACCAATCCTTGGGTGGTAAAATATCCTCAACCCGGTCAATCTGTCCTAATATTTTTAGTCGCTCATAAATCAATTGCCAGCCGCAATCCATCTCTTTATTTACTTCGCACTTCCCATTTTGGCTGCCGCCGCAGGGACCGTTGAGTAATCCCTTTGAACATCTGGCAATCGGGCATATCCCGCCAAACCTGCCCAGACCACAATTACCACACCCGCGGCAATTCTCTACCCATAGCCCATGTTCCTTGGGCATACCCATAAAACTGGTATTGAGAGCTGGGTAGACCGGCTTATTTCCAAACCGCTCAGCCAATGCCTGCACTCCTACTCCACAAGCAGAAGAAAGCACCGCCTCGACACCTTCAATCTTTTCCTTCAACTCATCTATAAATTCCCACTCGCATTGCCTTTGAATACATCCCTCAATAATCTCAGGTTCTTTCCCTTCTAATTTTAAAGCCATACGCAGGCAAGAGGCAATAATCCCCACCTCTTTCTCACCACCTGCCATACAAACCGTAACACAAGTCCCACAGCCAACTACCAGTATCTTCTGATAGCCGGCAATCATTGCCTTTATTTCCTGGATTGGTTTTTGTTCTGCAACTATCATTGACTATTCCTCCTTTTTTAACATCCCATTTTTTTGCATTTCCTTAAATTTTTCAAGATATTGAACATCCACGCTATCTTTATATCTATCTGTTTTCTTTAACTTAATCAAATCATCAATACAAGGAACATTTACCACAAATCCCGTTTCATCTTTAATAGTTTCTCTTCGCTCATACAACTTTTCAAACGAAATAATCGCTTCTTCTTGATTGATTATATTCTTACAGCGAAAGACATCAATAACAATATCATTCTCTAATTTGAACATAAAGCACTGATGAAGTTTTTCCAAAGGTTTTGATGGAAAAAGGTCAAAGGTTTCAGCTATTTCTATAAATTTTTTTTCGTTTTCTATATCTCCATCAATATAAAGGTCATAATCAAATGTCTGAACCGGTATACCGTGGGCAATCATTGCCTGACGACCTATGAGGAGATACCTGATTTCAGCCTTATGGATGGCATCGATAAATTCAACCGGGTCTGTCATCTTTCCACCACCTTCATTTTGCTAAATTTAATTGCGGCAAGGGTATGCATGTAGCCAATCTGCAATCTTTTCTTAACTGGAAACTTGGACAGCCACCTGATTAGCCCCTCAATATGTTTCTCTTCATCCTCTTGTGTTGGAGAATAAAGCACAGACTCTTCATAAGCCTTCTCCCATTCCTCATCTGAAAATGCGGTGTTCGGTGTTCGGGGTTCGGGGTTCGGGTGAATACTTGAATCAAGATTTTCATTCCTCATATTTTTCTCCTTAACGGGCTTGGTCCCAACTCCCGTATCCTTTCCGTCATCTCTTTTGCCACCTCAGCAAATTTAGGTCCCATAGAGGCACTCATATTGAACATCTCAAGCCTCGCCCCGCCAATCCCAATCTCATCTAATAGTTTTTTTGCCCGTGCCACCCGGCGTTTTGCCTTAATATTGCCATCTGTAAAATGGCAATTACCCTCAAGACATCCGGCGACATACACGCCATCAGCCCCATCCTCAAACGCATTGAGCAGATAAATAATATCCACCTTGCCTGTGCAAGGCAGTTTAACTATCTTCACATTTGCCGGATAATTAAGCCGCATTGAGCCGGCCAAATCAGCCGCCCCATAGGCACAATAATGACAACAAAATGCAACTATCTGTGGTTCAAATTGTTCAGTCATTTTTCTACACCCCCACTCTATTTACTTCATTTTCAAACAGAATAGCCATTTTATTCAACACAACAATCTTTAACCAACTTATATGCAATCTGATAAATAACTTGACATAATAGTTGTATTTCCACCCCCCTACCCCCGCCAGCGGGGGATAGCCTATTATACCACAAAAAAGTGAGTTTGTCAAGGGCCCCTACCCCCGCCAGCGGGGGATAGCCTCGTGGATGTCCGTTGTTTCGTTGCCTTTTCGGATAGGGACAAGCCTATCCCCCGCTGGCGGGGGTAGGGGGGTGGATTTTCCCTACGAGGTATGTCAACTTAATTAATGGATTGCATATAATTGCTATATTTTTTGTTTTACCTATCCTGCTATCGCAATCCCCTACATAATTACCAATTATTAATTGTTACATAGCACTTCATACCTTCCAAGTCCAAAGGTAGTATTATTACCGAGGTGAATAAGATGTCCTATTAAAATTAAGGTGAGGAAGTCTCCCAGACTGTTATCCGCATAAGTGATTTTGCCTATAAACCCACCCAGCATCATTGTTGTTTTCTGTCGGGATGAATACCGTTCCCAATCATACCACCTGAGTTCAGATAAGGCAGTTTGTATTAATTTTGCCTTTTCTATAAGATTATCATAATCTATGGTTAGACCTTGCCCGCAGTGAAAATATAAAAGCGATGATAACCGACGGATTAAATTGCCAATTAAGACATCAAACTTGAGGTTAGAGGTAAGTTTGCCTTGAGACTTAATTCGCGTAGGAGTAAGAAAGTTAAGGGTTAACTGTTTATTATCCTTATAATTGTCAGCCTCTTCCAATATGTCCGATACGGTAATTATATGATAAGAATTTAACAGGGTTTTGGTCTGGTTGTCGTAGATTAAACCGTTATCATCTGAATTAATCTTGAGGCTCATTACACACTTAAGCTCCATCTTTCCCCTGTCTTTACCAATTCCTGATTTGCCCAACTCACCAAAGGTAAAGATAAAATACGGCAGGTAATCAATCGCTTTACCAATGAGAATTAGATTAAACTCAATTTCCTCGCCTTGATTATATTGCGTTTTAGATACATCGGGTGGTTCGATTACAAAGGGGTGTGGGGTGTTGCCCTTATATCTTTTGGGACCATCCTGACTGAACCCTTCAAAGACATAAGAGTAGATACATTTTTCTTTAAGTAGGCATCGCCCGCAGTCTCTTTCCGGATTACAGCAGGTAGTTCGTTTAAAGGCATGACCAAAACCACCTCGTAATGTAGAACCAAGATACGCAGGCAAGTGTAAATTCTCTAAAACGCTAAAAACAAACTTAAATCGAGCTAACTTAAGGTTATCCAACTCATTGTAAATATCTTGCATAAAATATTCCTCAAAGGTTAATTCAGATACGGATTATAAGTAAAAAGTGAGAAGTGAGAAGTGAAAAGTAAGAAGTAAGAAATATTTATTTTTTGCTTTTATTTACTTTTAACTTCTTACTTTCCCCTATTATTCCCCTTTTGGAAGGGGTTAGGGGTAGGTTTTTGTCGCCATCATCTTCTCATCAGAGTATAATTATCAATTATTAATGTTCAATTATCAATTGGATTTAATTCTTAATTGATAATTGTTAATTGTTAATTCTCCTCTATGTTCAATTATCAATTGAGTTTGGTTCTTAATTCTTAATTAATAATTGTTAATTGATAATTCTCCCCCATCACCTTATCATCGGCTCGGTCATAGCACTGAGCATGGAGCGTGGAGCATGGAGAAAAATCACCTTTCCTTTTTACTCCGTGCTCCGTGCTTTTTGCTCCGTGCTTCTACGCAATCCCCTTATCTTAAATCTTATCCTTCCTTCAAATTAATATTATTTGTGGATTTTGAAGTTGAGTAATTTCTATAATCTTTTTAATAAATTTCTCAGCATCTTCTAATGCTTTTTGGGCTTCATATTCAGAAATCGGCTGGTCAGGTTCGTAGATAAAATCATGCCTTTTTCTACGCATTCTGTCAAATTTGCCTATTAGTGTTTTAAATTCTTCCCCTAAAAAATCTTTTGCAAATTGAATTACTGTTTTATGTTGGTCTTTCCCTTTAGGTCGGTATCCTTTAACAAACATTAATGCTTTGGCAGCACGAAGCATTGCCTGATAACAAATGGTATAAGTCCATTCGGCATCTATCTCCAGAGTAGCTTTAGCTGTTCTAATATCTTTAATCGCCCTCTTAAGATGATTCTGAATTTGTTTAAAATCAGGTATTTTCTCTTCAATTAACTTTTTCTTCTTTAAGATTTCATCTATCATCTTCTTTTCCTATAAGAACTATCTTCTTATCTCTAATGACCTCTAATAAAAAGCCATCTTTTTCTTCCTTTCTCTTTTTATACTCTGCTTCATCAAAAACCATATAATTTAGCTCCCTATTTAATTGTTCTTCCATAGTATTAATTTCATCATTTAGTTCATCCAGATCAACTTCACCAATAATCATCAGGTCTATATCACTTTCTTTTTCTTGAGTACCTTTAGCATAGGAACCGTAAATAAAGGCAAATTTTATTCCCTTGACTTTTAAAAGCATATCCTTAATTGCTCCCTGGACGCCAATAGTTTTAAAGATAATATTTCTTAATTCAGGATAGAGAAAGAAATCCTTATTAACCTCAATTTGACAGTTAAATTTCTAAAGTTTTAAGATTTTTGTGTCGATAATAGATAATTTAGTTTTATAATCGCGCTGGAAGTAGTGAGATTTGCAACTCCTTGAATAATGAAATATTAGAAATTGTTGCTTAATAT
>JBDRHR010000205.1:0-4768 GCA_043816605.1 Nitrospirota bacterium | reverse complement strand
TATAACTTTATAAATCCGAAATCCGAATATCGAAATTCGAAATAAATCCAAATGACCAAAATTCAAATGATAAAAATGAGGAGTTTTGAACATTTGGACATTATAATTTTGAATTTGTTTCGAATTTCGATATTCGGATTTCGGATTTTATCATTTTTTGTGTCTTTGTGCCTTAACGGCTGAACTGTTACCGATTTACTCTATAAATAGAATACCATAATAGAATACCATTTGTCAATACTTTTTCAACTCTTTTTACGCTCCCTAAAAAAATTCCGACCGCCTGCGGCGGTAAGGGGTAAAGATGTAAAAGGAACAATTGGGTAACATCATCCATGCTACAAACAGGTTGCCTTTACGAGGCTAATATGGTATCTAATATTGATTCTATTTTCTACAAACAGGTTGCCTCTACTAGACTATTTATTCCTACCATCACATCGTTTAGCTACGAATTACATTTGGTTACTTTGATTCCATTTTTTCTCTTCTTTAATTTGCTCCATAGGAGCAACCTGTTTGTAGAAATAAAACAACCCGTACCCCAAAGCTCCGTAGGAGCGACCTGTATCATTCAACCCATTCAAACAAATATTTTTCATCATATTTAATTTCAAATTTTTTCAAGAATTCAATGTATTCTTCTCTAAAAGTTCTTTTACGGTGATGCTCTTGTTGATTTAAAATATATTTAATCACCTCATCAATCTGACTTCTGGAATAGGAGAATGCACCAAACCCTTCTTGCCAATTAAATTTACCGCCTATCCATTTATTATCGTTAATAAAATTTGATGAACCTGCTTTTATATCTCTTACCAAATCAGAAATAGTTATAGATGGTTTTAATCCTACAAGCAAATGCGTATGGTCAGGCATGCAAAATATCGATAACATCTTTTGTTCACGCCTTTGAACAATGCCCGTGATATATTTCTGCAATTCTTCCCGATATTGTTTTAGTATAAGATTTTGTCTACCTTTTACGGCAAATACAATTTGGATATAAATTTGAGAATAGGTGTTGGGCATATTCAGATCGCTCCTCTGGAGCTAATTTGATTTTAATTCTATTCTTTTCTACAAACAGGTTGCCTCTATGAGGCTAATTATTTCAACCGTTAATCAATTTCATCTGATAACTGAGAAGGTGTGAAAAAATCCCCTTGGGGAAGATTTTCGAAAAAATAAGTCCTGTAAAATCAAGGGGTCCCGAGAGATGCTTACCCCTAAAAATCGATTTTTTCACACCTTCTGAGGGATTACCTTTTCATCCTACCAGACCTTTGGTTCAAAATTAGGGAGATTGGCGATACGCATTGTCTCTCCAAATGGAATCAGGACATAAAGCCCGCTCTTCTGAGCAAACCTTATTACATTTTCTTGGACATTAAGTCCAGATACAAAGGCAATAACTTCCCTATCTTTATACTCAGTAAAATTCTCCTTAAATGAGATTAAGGATTCATCAAGAAAATCCTTGACATCCTCATTAGTCAGATGTGCCTTTACCTCGCCAACTAAAATTAGAGATGAACCATTTCTTCTTGCAGGGCATAAAAGGTCTATCTCGGATTTAACCTGGCCATCGTGAAGTGCTTTGACCCTTTGATGCACTGCCTCTACCGTTATCCCTAATTTCTTAAATACCTTTGGGACAGAAGGAGCGGTCAAGCCTTCTGCGGCTCTACCTAAACCCCCTCCTATTCCTCCAAGTTCTTTTGATGTCTTCTTCAACTGCTCATCGGTCTTTTTCTGCTGCTCATCGGTCTTTTTCTGCTGTTCATCAGTCTTCTTCTGGGAGGCTTGGAGTTCTTCTTGAGAAATTTGTATCTTGCGCATCTCCTTATCAAATAGCTCATGCTCCCTGGCTACATTATTCAGCCTTTGAGTTATCTCGGCTAATACCTCTCTTATTTCATTAAATTTATCTTCAGCCATTTAAAATTTACCTCCTGCCTTTCTCCTTATCATCTTTTTCAATTATATCAGTGCTGATTAATCCTGTCAACTACTTTTTTTCATTTATTGTAATGGGTCAGTCAATAGGGGGGTAGAGTTTGTAGTAACCGCATTTATGCGGTTATTTGCCTTGAATCTACCCGCTAAAGCGGGTTACTACAAACAAATTTCCACCATTGATTAACCCATTACCATTTATTTGTAAGCATTCAGTTATCAGGTGTCAGGTATCAGGTAAGGAGGGAATAGGAATCAGAGAAAAACTCTCCTCTCTCCTTCCTACCTGACACCTGATAACTGAGGCATTACCATACTTTCTAATTTCTAATTTCCAATTTCGAGTTGTAAACGACTACCTACTTTCCACAAGATATTGAGCAGTTACCATAACTTCCTACTGATTAAAATAATCCCCATTAAAATAGCTAAAAATGTCAGATGTTCACTATTGCCTTTTACTTGCTCATAACTCCATTTTTTTACCTCTTTGCCTTCTGTGAGGCTTATCTCGTTACGGTATGGGGTTAATTTTGGGATAAGATTTGGTACTTGTTTTGCGTAGGCAATGTATTCTTCACCAAATATCTTCTCTAATCGAGCTCCTTCTTTTTTTAATTTATAGGGAAGATACTGAAAGAATAAAATTGCTAATCCAAAGGCAAGGATGATGAAATTGTAGGCACACAGGCAAGTACCAACCGTCACAAGGAGTGTGCCCAGATAAAGTGGATTTTTGACATAGGCGTAAGGTCCTGTGATGGTCAGAGATTTGTCCTTTCGCAGGTGACCGGCGGCCCAAAACCGAATCGCTTCTCCTACTGAAACTATCACTACCCCGATTAAAAAAGGAATAGGTTGTGCGTTGGAGAAGATAATTAAAAGAAGCGCAACTGTGCAGGAAAATATTTGTTTAATGCTTATATTTTTTACTGAAACCATAATTCCTCTAACCTCTAACCTCTAATCTTGAATCTTGAATCTTGAATCTTGAACCTTGAACCTTGAACCTTGAACCTTGAACCTTGAACCTTGAACCTTGAACCTTGAACCTTGAACCTTGAACCTTGAACCTTGAACCTTGAACCTTATAATAATTATACTACATAATAATAGTTTTAGTCAACAAAAATATTAGTAGCTGTGTAATCGGTCAGTCTTCAGGGGGGAGAAAAGGGGTCCAGGATTCGAGGGTTCAAGTGAAGAGTTTTTCCTTATTACACTTGCCCCCTCGACCCCTTAACCCCTTGAATGCTTTTGATAAATTTTTCCATGTTTCCCTCTGAAGACTGACCCATTACGAAAATTTACTTAATTATTTTTATCTTACAGGTGTATTTCTTACCAGCAGGGTTAGTAATTAAATAGATTATAGATACCACGGGCTATCTTCTTACCAACCTCATTGTCTACATACCATATTTTTTGATAAAGATCGTTAGATTCTACTGTGAGAGCTTTAAGTAATTCACCAGTAATAGTATAAATTTTGATTGTAGCGTCTGGAATCAATTTTTTGCCCCATGAAAATGTAATATACTCATGTCCTTTTTCATGTTATTTGAATGGATTTGGATAGGTTACTGGTTTTTCAGAATAATTTTCCTTTTTTTTAATCAGTATACCAACTTTTAATTACATCCTCAGCTGGTTTATTTTGGGGTGTATAATCCCGGTAGTAAGAATTACCAACAGAACCTGCATTGGGATCGGTTATCCAAACCCACCAAAACATTCCCTGAAACCAATCTCTATTTTTAAAAACATTAAAAACTGCCTCATAACATCTGGCTTGTAAATCGCCATTATAGGGATAATCTCTTGGTCCATCCCATGGTTTATAAGCAGCTTTATCAACACTACAATAGCCAATTTCAGTAAAAATCACTGGTTTTTGGATGGTAGATTGCCAATTCTCAAATTCTTGTATCCAATTATGCCCATTCCAACTATTACTCCAACCATCTACTATTTCACTAAGCGAAGGTGTTGGATTACTTTCATCAACTAAATCGCAATAAGTATTGATACCTGCAATATCCATTTTGTCCCAAAAAGGCAGTTTTTCATATTCTATATAAAAATTGGCACAAAAGGTTAATGAACCATTGTAGATACTTTTAACATTGTCGATTATCCAATTCCACTTTGAAGTGTAAGTACCTGACATAGATGTTAATTCTTTACCTATACAGAGAAGTTCAACATTATTATCTTTAGCAATTTGTGCATAATGTGTAATGAATGTATTATAATTATTAAACCAAGTATCTGTATTAGAAGGATTAATTTCACCTCTCCATGTACCATCTTTACAATCAAAATAAGGGTCAAGCATCACCTTCATATTTCGATTATGAATATCTGCAATAGCCTCAATTACGGCAGCATCTATTGGTGTCTTTATCTCATCAGGATAAATGATATTTGATGTTCCTGTATCCATGTATTGGGTCACAAGCAAAGCGACATAATTAGCTCCTGTCTTTTTTAGATTATCTAAAGAAACATCAGAATTTATTCCCAAATATTCATCTTTTGACCAGCAACCATAAGTTATTCCTTTAAAAGTGAGGTTAGATATAGTACCAAAGGTAAATGGAGTAAAATCCTCACTTAAAATATCCCCGTTAATATAATTTAATAATTTTGTCCCTAACTTATATGACCCTTGTGGTTCAGAGCCTGAAAATATATAGTTGAAAATATTCCCTTGAAACCTCAATTTGACAGTTAAATTTCTAAAGTTTTAAGATTTTTGTGTCGATAATAGATAATTTAGTTTTATAATCGCGCTGGAAGTAGTGAG
>JBDRHR010000204.1:0-7031 GCA_043816605.1 Nitrospirota bacterium | reverse complement strand
AGCAGAGAAAGAAAAATAACATAGATATTGGTGTTTATTTGCACGGCGGTTGGTGGAAGTTGGGATGTCGCTACGCTCCATCTAATCTTCCACCAACCGCCCTCCTACACCGTTAGATAGTTATTCAACCATAACTATCAATATAAACATATTATACGAGGAGGTACATAAAAGATGAAAAGAAGTATAATTTTAGTAGGAATGATGGTGGGCATATTTTCTTTATGTCTTTAGGGGTGCAAGGAGAAAAAAGTGGAAAAGGGGATAGCACCACCACCTGCGATTGAAGGAGAAAAAATGCTCTGGAGTACCCATAAAGAAAGACCTGCATGGGTACAAACCCCACCAAGAACAGAAGGAGAATATTATCTCTTTGTCGGTCAGTCAGAGAAGTTTGCTATAGAAAAAGGGGCAAGGGATGCCGCATATCGGGATGCGATTAAACAGGCAGGTCTATACATAAATACTTTTGCTGGGAATTCGTTTCAGAAACTTCTCGCCAACCATAATGTTGAAAGCCAGATAATAGACCGAACTACCGTTTCCCGCGAATTTGAAGAACAATTATCAAAGGCTTTGATTAAGAAGGCAAGGGTAAAACAATACTATGAAGAACAAAGACAGGATAAATCCGGACAGGATTACTGGATAGCATTTGCCCTTTTGGAAGTACCTGTTAGCTCAATAGATGAAATTTATAAAAATGTTGCTGAACAGACGAAAGAGGGATTAATGAAAGAGTACGAAATGGCAAAGGATGCGAAGGCAAAGGAACAACTAAAATCTGCCATGGATGCCTTTGATGAAGCAAATGAGCGTGGCTTTACCCCTGCGGAATAAAAATTAGTAGAGACAATCCAGACACGGACAACCACAAGGAGCTAGCATCTCTGGCAGGTTGTCCCTACAAATCCTTAATGTAGGGACAGGGCTTGTCCCTGTCCGAATTTCTATAAGAAGGAAGGATACAATGAACAAAAAGTTGCCTATTTACCTCCTGTTGGGACTATTTATAGCAGGCTGTGCCTCATCCCGAAAGATTGTTAAGGAAGAACCCACACCACCTATCTCATTAGCCACCAGAGAAGTAAAGGTATGGTCATCCCATGAAACCCCACCGGCATGGATATACACAGAAATAGAAAGCGACGAGATATATTACTATTTCACAGGTATTTCCGATAATCACAAAAACGAGAAAGATGCCCGTTATAGTGCCTTTAAGGATGGCATAGCTAAGGTTACCAATTACATTGGCGTTGAGGTTTCGGTTATTTATGAGTCTTTGAAGGCAAGTTACAACCTTTCAACGGAAATAATTGACCCTACAATGGCTCTTGATGAAAAACAGAAAGAATTAGCAGAAGCCTTTTTTAGCAAGTTCAAGGTACAAAATTGGTATCTTGAACGATATGAAGTTCAAAGGACTGATGGGACTCTGGTTGATACCTATTGGAAGGCTTATGTCAAGGCTTGTATTCCCAAAAAAGAAGTAGAGGAAGCCTCAGCAAAAATAAAGGAGTTAAGAGAGAAAACGCTCAATCCTTTAACATCCGTGGAAAAACTTCCTATAAAGGATGTGAAGGTAATAATCCTTGTTTCAGAAAAAATATTGGGAAAAGAAAGTGATGAGTCCATTGTAGGAAATGAACTCTCAAGCAGACTTATTGAAACTGGTTACAGGGTAATTGGTTTTCAGGATATTAGTAAAACAAATGTAGAAAAATTGGAAAAAGCCTTACAAAAAGATATGTTGTTTTCTGTTAAGGATGAGTATGTAAAGTTAGCCGATTTTATTGTTAGTGGGAATTGTTCTACTCGTCCCGGGGTAGAAAATCCATACAATATGATTTCAGTTGTAGCAGATGCCTATATTAAGGTAATATCTCTTAAAACAGGTGAGATTATTGCTCAGAAGAATGTGATTGGGACGGCAGGATTTGGCTTGAGTCAGGAACAGGCGGCTGTGAATGCACTAAAAAGAGCCGCTAAGACTATTGCTGAGAAGATTATTGAGCAGATGGAATAAGAATCGTAGGCATAGTTCAAAAGCATAAGTTTTAGGACGCAGATTTTCGCAGATATCTAAGACACTATCAACTATGGAGCGAATATGGATCATATATTAATTAAAATTAAGCGATTAATTCTCAAAGGGACTTATGAATTTAGATTATCAGCAGAAATTCAATTAGCAAATAATGGTTTGATAAGAGATGATGCCATAGAATCCATACTTAACGCAGGTTATATAAGAAGGAAAAATTCAACAAGTAAGGATAAATTAAAGCCTAAAAGAAAAGGTTTATATTATTGAAAGTTTTACTTACAATGGAATTTTAATGTATACTAAGGGTGTAATTAGAGAGTTAAAGAATAAAGAAACTTTTTATATTATTATTTCAGCAAAAAGAGCAACCTATGGGGGTGAAAGATGAAAGGAGATTTTTGTCGTATGTGTGGTTCTGATAAATTCAGGCAAGAAAAAAGAAATATACTATTAGAATCACAAAATAAAGAAATCAAAGATATTTCAGTCTGGATATGTGAAAATTGTCAGGAAGAATTTATAGATGATTCATCTATTACAAAACTTTATGCTAACTCGATACAATCCAGCAAGAAAATTTATTTGGAAGCAGCATAAGTTAGCAACAATAAGGATAACAGTTTGTGCAATTTCTTATCGTTTTGTTAGTTATGAAATAAAGAAATGTAGGGGCAGGTAATTTTTCTTAGGACAAAGGAGAGACTCGCCCAGAAGAATGTAATCAGCACAGCAGGGTTTGGATTGAGTCAGGAGCAGGCAACAGTAAATATACTAAAAAGAGCCGCTAAGATTATTAGATAGCTGAAATAAGAGTCGTCGGCAGTATCAAAAGTTTTATGAAAAACCACAGAAACACAGTAAGAAAGGAAATACGGAAAAATAGGTAATTGGTATAATTGAAAATCAACAACCAATAACCTTAAATATTCCGTGCTTCTGTAATTCTGTGCTTTTGTGGTAAAATTTAACACAACCACAGGAGGGTAAAAAAATGTTTCTTACAGGTAGTCTAAAAGGAATGGTTATTTTTGTCGTGGCAACATTGTTTGTCTTATCAAATTCTCAGTCTGGACTTGCGTATGAAAAGGAGATAAAAGAGATATCTTCAACCATCGCAAAGAGTATTGCTACATCTGGCACAAAGACGATAGCTGTTGTTGATTTCACTGACCTTCAGGGAAATGTCACAGAACTTGGAAGATTTCTATCAGAGGAACTTTCTATTGATTTAATAACGATAGCCACAGGCTTTGAGGTTATAGATAGAAACAATCTTAATAGCGTTATGGCTGAACATAAACTTTCCCTTTCAGGTCTTGTTGACCCGAAAACTATCAAGCAATTAGGTCAGATTGCAGGCGTTGATGCAATCATAACAGGCTGTGTTATCCCATTTGGAGATAGCATCAGATTGTCTGCAAAGGTTATACTAACAGATACAGCAAAGGTAATTGGTGCGACAAAGGGAGATATTGCTAAGACAAAGGCAATAGAGGAATTACTTGCAAGAGGAATAGAAACAAGACAGCCTTTTGGTCAGAATAGTGCTAATTCTCAGCCTGCTGTTTCAGAGCATGTTCCTTTTATTGGTAAGCCAAATTCCAAGAAGATTGGGGATATGGTTATATCTATGAAAAAGATAGTTGTGTCGAAAGATAAGATTATTGTATCCTTGGACTTTTTGAGCCAAACAGATAAGGTGTTCATGATGGCAATACCATATGAACAAAATCCACAACTACTTGATGACAAAGGAAATAGTTTTTCGTATGATGGAAGATGTGTTCCTGTTTCTGGTTGGGGTACAGGGTTAGGGGTTTTTTTTTCCAATGGCAATGGGCTAACTTTAAGTCCTAAAGGGAATAGTGATATTGTTCTTATTTTTAACAATAACACCGATAGCAAAAGTATCGGCTCTGTTTTTATGGTTGCTTTAAGATACTCTCTTTACAACAAGGAAGATAACTCGTTATTTGGTTATAATGTTTCATTTTCAGACATAAAGATGTAGATACCTCAGGGAGTAGAAAGGGTCTGACCCTTTATTCCCTTCTGATTGGGTGGGAGCATTTGCTGAGATTCCCGCAACACAAAGCAACCGCGTTACTATGTTGTTTTCTCAGTTTGGAAATGCTAATAACAGCGGAAATAAAAAACTTGCTGATTCCTTTCAATTTGAGTGTGAGATTATAATTGGTACGGGTTCGCCGGAAAGTCCGGAAAATTGTTCTTTTACAACATTGATGTTTGATGATGTAAACTTGTCAAAAAAATAAATTGCCATTTTGAAAAACAGGGGGACACATCCCATATTTCCCAATGAATTTCTCCAAGCATTTTAATTTTTTACTTGACTTGAGTAGTTTTTATAAGGTATAATATTCATCAGATAAGAGAGAGTAAGGTACAGCCCTTGAATATTGAATTCACAACAGCTCGGTAAACCAAAAGAAAAGAAAAAAAGACAGCGAAGCAAAGCCTAACAAAAAAAATGAACCTGACAAGGAGCTGGTTATTTTTGCCGTTAAACATAATTTGGATAGGAGATTAGAGGAATGAAATACACTTTTTGTGGTAAAAAGGGGTCTGTAAATCACCGGGAAGATACTTCAGGTCATCTTTTCCATCAACTCCAAAAATCAAATTTCCTATCATCGATTCCCCTTCCAAAGAGGGAAAGATTAACAAAATTGCCCGGTATTGTCAAGAAGATGTAAGGTTGACCAAAGAACTTTATGAATACGGATGTAAGTGGGGTAAAATCCGGTGGACAGATAAAAATGGCATTCTGAAAGGAATATCCATAGGGTGGCAGACACCTGATACCAAGTTGCAATCAAAAATAAAATAATCTTGCAAACTGTTGTGGTATTCCTTACTTAATGCAAATATAAAAATGTAAAAATCAAAATTACAAAGCAAAATGCAAAATTATTTGTGAAATAATGAAAGAAATTTGCCTATTACCTGCCTATCGGCAGACAAAACAGAAAGATACGAAATCAATATTTTTGATATTTGATTTGTCATTTTGCATTTTTATATTTAATTTTTAATTTCAGCATAACAGATTTTGATTGAATTGTTTAATATACCTTTGGTTGCAAATTAGTATGACAGATGAATGCTTACCTAAGATATTTATCAATCATCGGCGATATTTCTTCAATAAAGCCCTTTTCCAGTTCAAATGCCTCATTTACCTTTCCATCTTTAACAGTAGTTATCACTCTAATCATGGCTGAAATACTCCTTTTTCGCATTATCTGGTCAAAAATCATATTTAACTGGTGGGTGTAAAAACTATGGGTAGTTTTTACACCTACCCTGAACCAATAGAGTGTCAGGTCTTCTCTATTTTTTTCTTTAATATAAAGTTTATTAACCTTAATCCTTTCTTTACCAAACGAGATATTTTTAGTATCTTTTTTTAGAAATTGGGCTCCAGCCCCTCCCAAACAAAGTTCTGGTGGATGAAAAGCCTCCGGATTGCTACTACTGGCTACGATAAAAAGGGATATGACATCCCCTTTTATATTTTTATAGACCCTGAGAAGTAAATCGCTTTCCGGTAACATCTCATAAATTTTCTGGTCAATAGGTTGGTTTTCTCCTTGCCATTGCCCAACCATTTCAGGAAAATCCTCTAATCCGATGTCTTTGGCAGATGGTGAAGGTAAAGAAAGAAGGATGATGATTAATAATGCAAAAGATAACAAAGAAATGACTATCGTATAATTTTTATTCCTGTTCATTTTTTTGCTCCTTATTCCAGGTTAAAATTTTCCCACATGCCACTAACCCGGCTAAGGCTACTATATATACAAGTAGCCCGGCAATAGTGTGTCCTGGCTCATCCAATGCGGTTTTCTGACCATAAACATAAGTGATAAGTGCCAAGAAAACTATTCGGACAATATTAGATAAAAGGGCAATAGGGATAGTTAATAAAAACAAGACATTTTTTTTTAAAAAGGATATAGGTGAAAGGTAGGCAAATAAACTCCCTAAGGCTAACAGTGTAATTAAAGACCGAATGCCACTGCATGGTTCTCCAATTTCAAGAAAGTCGTTTGGTAAATTTATTCTTGCCCCCTCCATAACCGCAGGGATACCTATTAAATTTATAGCTATTGTTGACCAATATGTCGCAAACATCTTCATATGAAAGGTTAAAAACAAGGTAAATACATCAGGTAAAGGAACCATAAAAACCAGGAATCCTATGGGAAAGATGAGTTTTTGCGTGATACTTTTACCCAAAAGATAGAGCGACAGTCCAAAGATAACCGGAATAAGTGAGAATCCAGAGGCAAAATCTATTAAAAAACAACGGCTTACTAAATGAATTAATAACCCAACACAAAATAATAATAACCCTTTAGGTAAAGAACTAATAGGTATTTCTTTTAATTCATCCTTCATTTTCCAGATTAAAAATAATGAGATAACAGGCACTAAAAACCCATGGCTATAATTTGACTCATTACCCAGAAATTTATATTTCATCCAGAGGAATGTGGGTAAATAGACCAAAATTACTAAAACAACAATTATCCAGTTTTTTATCTTTGACCAATTAGCCATAATCACTTTGTTACTCCTCACAAAATTTCAACCTGTGTGGAACACTTAACTTTAGTAGTAAGCATTCAGTAATCAGGTATCAGGGAAGACAATGGTTCGACAATGGTTCGACAAGCTCACCATGACAGGGTGTCATCCTGAGCTTGTCGAAGGATGAAGCTTGTCGAAGGATGAAGCCTGATACCTGATTACTGAAATCTTACTTTTAGTATACAATAAAAAACGATTCAGGTCAAGTATTTTCTTTAAGTCGTTGTAATGGGTCACTGAATTGGGATATTATACCAATTTCACTAAATTTTTGCCTAATAAGGTATGAAAATAATGCCACCCCTTCGGGGTTTAATTGTAATTGTTTAACAATTGCTATAATAATGTCATCCCTTCGGGATTA
>JBDRHR010000203.1:0-3767 GCA_043816605.1 Nitrospirota bacterium | reverse complement strand
TAATCCCTACTATTCTTGGTCTTCTCTTAGATAATACCTCTCTTAAAGGTGAATATGGATTAGGATAAAGTTGCATGTCCAATATCGCGCTAGTGATACCTTTGGATTCTAAGTAGCTGGCCAAACAGGCTAGACCCAGGGGCGCTTCCGGAGGGAGAGCTATCCAAACTATCTTATAATCATGCGGCGGATGAAGAAATAAAATATCGATTTTAGAAACTTCCCTTAAGCACTTTAGCATTTTGATTCTATTTAGATTATTCTCATTGTCCTTAAGAATACCTGCAAAATCTGCCAAACTCGCCAGAATTTATCTACTTTTCTCCTTATATTTTTAATAACTCTTTAAGACTCTGTTTTATCCCCCTAATAGGAAATTAGTTGGTTTGTATTCTAAAAGATACTGAATTCCTAAGTCTTCTTTAGCATTATTATAATAAACAAATAATATAAATTATTTTTGTGTCTCTTAAATTCTATCATAATTTTCCTTATTAAAAATAATTGGATTTATTTTTTCTGTATTATAAAAACATCTTTAGCATCTGAAAAAAGAATGGTTCCTATTAAATTTTTAGTCCAAAAAAATCCCTATTTAATCCATCTCTCGCTATCATTATGAAAAGTCTTTTTTTACCCTTTTCAGAAAAACAGGAATTGCATTCCAAAGTATATCTATTTCTCTGCGTGGGCTTTTAAAAATCTTTCTAATCTCTTGCCAGATCCAACGGGGAGAAAAATAAAAGGAAATATAGGCCCTGCATAGCAGATTAGCCCATCCATGCGTGGGTAAGGGCCGAGCATTATCCTTAAGATCCTCAAACATCTTGCTTCCTGGAAGGGGATCACAGCATCGAAATTCTGCCCATTCAGGATTGAGTTTCTTAGCAAAAGCAATGGTTTTCTTCATATCTTCTATTGTCTCCCCTGGAAGACCTAATACAAAACTCCCATAGCATTCAATTCCTACCTTCTTTGCCCAAAGAATAGCATCTTCTGCTTGCTGAAGAGAAGTCCCTTTACAAATTGTTTTCAGTGAACTCTCTGTTCCAGCTTCAACGCCATATAGTATACGAAAACATCCTGCCTTTTTCATCAGACACAGCAGTTCATAGTCAACAGTATCTACGCGGCTGAAGCAACTCCAAGAGATGTCTAATCTATTATCTATAAATAAATTGCAAAGTTGTACTATTCTAGATCTAGATAAAGTAAAGGTATCGTCAGAGAAAAAGAAATCGCGGATGCCATACTTATCTATACAGTAATTAACCTCTTGAAAAACCCTCTCAGCAGACATCATTCGAACAGAATGCCCCCAAATCTGATGAGTAACACAGAATGTACATTTAAAAGGGCATCCTCGAGTAGTAAACATAGTAGTTGTAGGGAACTTAAGGCATTGCACTGGACCCGGACGATATCTTTTTAGATCTAACTTTTCTCTTGCAGGAAAAGGTAAAGAGTCTATATCTTGGATTAATTTCCGTGGTGGATTAATTCTAAGTCTATTATCTATACGTACCGCTGTTCCCTTAATTTCTTTTACATCTTTATTATGGATTAGATTATAAGCCAGCTCATATAAAGTGACTTCTCCCTCACCATATATTAAATAATCAATATCCTTACAACTATACATTGTCTCCTCAGGTAATGCTGAGGCATGCATTCCTCCTACAACAGTTATAACCTCTGGGTCCAACTGCTTAATCCTCCGAACGATCTCATAAGTTCTGTGCAAATTGGGAGTGTAAGAAGGGACCCCCACTATCCTTGGCCTTCTTTGAGAGAAAATCTGAACAAGCATTTTATAGGGATGAGAATAAATCTGCATATCTAATATCTCGGTAGATATGCCCTTGTTTTCCAAATAACCAGCAAGGCAGCATAAACCCAGGGGTATTGCTGTATATCTCCCTGGAATTGTAATTTCGGGCAATGGATGAACGAGCAAAACCTCAATTTTACATGGCTTGGATAAAATTTTCATAGAAAACTTTTTTATTTATCGATTTGGATATTTAAGTATTCTTTTTTTTTTCTGAATTACAAAACATCCTTAACATCTAAAAAACGGATGATTCCTATTGAATTTTGGTTCAGGAAATACCTTATTTAATCTGTCATTTCTGAAAAAATTACTTTTACTCTTTTTAGAAAAATAGGAATTGCATTCCAAAGTATCTCTATTTCTCTACGTGGGCTTTTAAAAATCTTTCTAATCTCTTGCCAGATCCAAGGGAGAGAAAAATAAAAGGAAATATAGGCCCTGCGTAGCAGATTAGCCCATCCATACGTGGATAAGGGCCGAGCATTATCCTTAAGACCATCAAACATCTTGCTTCCTGGAAGGGGGTAGCAACGTCGAAATAATGCCCAGTCAGGATTGAGTTTCTTGGCAAAAGCAATGGTTTTCTTCATGTCTTCTATTGTCTCCCCTGGAAGGCCTAACATAAAATCTGTCAAAATCTCAATTCCTGCCTTCTTTGTCCAAAGAATAGCATCTTCTGCTTGCTGAAGAGAGGTACCTTTACAAATTGTTTTCAGTGAACTCTCTGTTCCAGCTTCAACGCCATATTGTATACGAAAACATCCTGCCTCTTTCATCAGACACAGCAATTCATAGTCAACAGTATCTACGCGGCTAAAGCAACTCCAAGAGATGTCTAATCTATTATTTATAAATAAATTGCAAAGTTGTACTATTCTAGATCTAGATAAAGTAAAGGTATCGTCAACGAAATAGAAATCTCGTATCCCGTGCTTCTCCATGCAATGGACAACCTCTTGAAAAACCCTCTCAGTAGACATCATTCGTACAGAATCCCCCCAAATAAGATGACTGGAACAAAAAGTACATTTAAAAGGGCATCCTCGAGTAGTAAACATAGCAGTTGTAGGAAATCTAAGGCATTGCACTGGACCCGGACGATATCTTTTTAGATCTAACTTTTCTCTTGCAGGAAAAGGTAAAGAGTCTATATCTTGGATTAATTTCCGTGGTGGATTAATTCTAAGTCTATTATCTATACGCATCGCTGTTCCCTTAATTTCTTTTACATCTTTATCGTGGATTAGATTATAAGCCAGCTCATATAAAGTGACTTCTCCCTCACCATATATTAAATAATCAATATCCTTACAATTATACATTGTCTCCTCAGGCAATGCTGAGGCTTGAGGTCCTCCTACAACGGTTATAATCTTTGAGTCCAACTGCTTAATCCTCCGAACGATCTCGTAAGCTATGTGCAAGTTGGGAGAGTAAGAAGGGACTCCTACTATCCTTGGCCTTCTTTGAGAGAGAATCTGAACAAGCAATTTATAGGGATGAGAATAAATCTGCATATCTAATATCTCGGTAGATATACCTTTGTTTTCCAAATAACCAGCAAGACAGCATAAACCCAGAGGTGTTGTTGTATATCTCCCTGGAATTGTATAATCGGGCAATGGATGAACGAGTAAAACCTCAATTTTAGATGGCTTGGATAAAATTTTCATAGCAAACTTTTTTATTTATCGATTTGGATATTTAAGTATTCTTCTGCATTTGACTCTATTTAAATTATTCCCTTACTCTTACTCTATCTAAGAATTCCTGCAGGCCTGAAAAAAATTTGTTTATTTCTCTTCTGGGATTTTTAAAAAATCTCTTAATTTTCTGTATTACCCACGCTGGGGAAAGATAAAAAGAAAAGTAAGCCTTACGGGCTAATTTATAAAAAAGGCTTTTTTTTGATATCTCAGCAATGAGTTTTGGT
>JBDRHR010000202.1:0-5100 GCA_043816605.1 Nitrospirota bacterium | reverse complement strand
TATCAATTCTTCGGGTTTATTCTTGTTCTTGAAGCCCAAAGGGCTGGTATTATTATAGCTAATAATGTAATGCACTAATATTTTAACCCCGAAGGGGTGTAATTATTATCATAGATTCTAAATCATTCCGAACAGTATTGGATTTGACCCACTTTTTCTCAAAAGGAGACTATTTTGTGGAAAGACATTTTAGGGCAGGAATCTGCCATAAATATATTAAAAAAGACAATTAAGCAGAATCGACTCGGGTCATCTTATTTATTTTCTGGACCCGACGGAGTAGGCAAAACTAAAACCGCTAAAGAATTAGCAAAGGTGTGTAATTGCCAGAATGTCCAACAGGAGGATAGTTGCGGTGTTTGTTCTTCCTGCTATAAAATTGAGCAGGATATTCATCCGGATGTAAAGGTGATTAAACCGGCAAGTATTCATTTCCTTATCTCTCAAATTCAGAATTTGCAAAAAGAGGTATATACTACCCCTTTTGAAGGCAAAAAAAAGGTTTATATCTTAGACGAAATAGATAAGATGACTAAAGAAGCCGCTAATGCCTTTCTTAAAACCTTGGAAGAACCTACTTCCAATACCATGTTTATCCTGATTACAAGTGGTCTTGAGACACTGTTACCTACAATTACCTCAAGATGTCGGCCGGTAAGATTTAATTTAATACCCGAAGGGATTCAAACCCAGATATTCTCTAAATGGGGGCTTGAACCTTCAAAATTTCATTTATTGGCACAAGCCTCTGGAGGTAGCCTCGGAAGGGCAAAAGAATATTTAGAAAAGGGCATTTTTGAACATCAAGATAAACTGTCGGCTTCCCTTGAGAATATCTTTAACGAGGCAAGCCTCAAAAGTGATGAAGGATTCTTACTTATTTCTAAAATCGCAACTCAAATAGTAGATTACTATAAAAAGGAAAATATTGAGCTTTTTTTAGAAATATTTTCAGTCTGGTTGAAACAATCAGTGAAACTTGTTTCGTTGAACTTCATAAATTTGTATAAGGCAATTGATATTGTAATTGAAACCCAAAAAATAATACGGTTTCAAAACGCAAATCTACAATTAGCTATGGAGGTAATGTTTATTAAACTAAAGGAGTGTAGAAATTAAAAATTAAGGAATGAGAAAATAATTTTTAATTAATAATTTTTAATTATAGGAGGGTGTGTCTAAAATGATAAAGGTAGTGGGAGTAAAACTCTTAAAGGATTTTAAAGTTTATTATATGAATATAGGAACCATAGAGTTGCATTGTGGGAATTGGTGTATAGCAGAAATAGACAGGGGGATAGAATTAGCCAAGGTAACAGAATCTCCTAAAACTATTGAGGCGCCTAAAGACAGTAAATCTATACTTAAAATGGTTAGACTTGCTGATGCGGAAGATTGGAAAAAGGTAGAAGAAAATAACAAAAAGGGAAAAGAGGCTTTTCATATTTGTCTAAAAAAAATCCAGGAGCGTGATATAAATATGAAATTAGTTGATGTCCATTATACCCTTGATTGTGGAAAAATCATCTTCTATTTTACGGCTGAAGAAAGGGTGGACTTCCGCGAATTAGTAAAGGATTTAGTTCATCACTTTAAAGCCAGAATTGAATTACGGCAGATTGGAGTCCGAGATGAGTTGAAATTATATGGTGGTTGTGGTTGGTGTGGTCGTGAAGTGTGTTGTGCTACCTTTTTAAAGGGATTTGAGTCTGTGCAAGTCAAGATGGCTAAAGAGCAAAATCTTATCCTGACACCAGGCAAAATCTCTGGAGTTTGTGGCAGATTAATGTGTTGTTTGGCTTATGAATATAAAACTTATGCTAATTTCCGTAAAAAGGCACCCAGACGCGGAACAAAGGTTATTACTAAAAAGGGACCGGGCGTAATTCATGAAATAAATCCACTTAAAGAACAAGTTGTGGTCAAATTAGAAGATGGTCACTGTCTGCCTTTCTTATTAAACGAAATACAATTGGTTAGTAAGGAAGAGGGAATAGGGAAGAAGTAATCAGTAATCGGTTATCAGGTAATAAGGAATATCGGTAAACAATTACCTGATTACCTGATTACCGATTACCAGTTCTCTCAAAGAGGTAGGTAAGAATGAAATTTTATGTTACTACTCCACTATATTATGTAAATGATTTACCGCATATTGGTCATTCATATACAAATGTAGCCGCAGATACATTAGCCAGATATAAACGCTTAACAGGATATGATGTCTTTTTTCTCACAGGCACAGATGAGCATGGGCAAAAGATTGAAAAGTCTGCTAATGAAAAGGGTGAAACCCCTCAGCAGTTGGCAGATAGGGTGGTTAAAAATTTCAAGGATTTGTGGGAAAGGCTTAACATTTCCAATGATGATTTTATTCGAACGACTGAAGAACGCCACCAAAAGGCAGTAGAATCCTTTTTCCTTAAGATACATAAAGAGGGCAAATATAAGGAAAGTATCTATCGGGGCAAATATAAAGGATGGTATTGTATCTCCTGTGAAACATATTGCCCGGAGGGGCAGATTGAAAATCAAAGGTGTTCCTCCTGTGGCCGGCAGTTAGAGTGGCTTGAAGAGGAGGGATACTTCTTTCGTATGTCTGACTATGCTCAAGATTTGCTTGAGTATCTGGAAAAAAATCCTGAGTTCATCATGCCGGAAAACAGGCGTCAGGAGATAATCAATATCATCAAGGGTGGGTTAAAAGACCTGAATATCAGCAGATCTACCTTTGACTGGGGCATACCTGTTCCTCTTATTCCTGATGAGAACTCTGACAGGAATGAGGTAATTTATGTCTGGTTTGAGGCATTGATAAACTATATTACTGCCGCAGGGTATGTTAGCGATGAGGAAAGGTTTAAAAAGCTCTGGCCCGTAGATGTCCATCTCGTTGGTAAGGATATCCTTAAATTTCACGCTATTATTTGGCCAATTATGCTCCTTGCGGCTGGTTTAGATTTACCTAAAAAAGTCTTTGCCCACGGCTGGTGGACGGTAGATGGTAAAAAGATGTCAAAATCACTTGGGAATGTATTTGACCCTAATAAGGTGATTGATGAGGTTGGGGTTGATGCCTATCGCTATTTTTTACTACGGGAAATGCCATTTGGTTTAGATGGTGACTACTCTTATGAGGGATTAATTCATCGAATAAACAGTGATTTAGCTAATGACCTCGGTAACCTTGTTTCAAGAACCCTGTCTATGATTCAGAGGTATGTAGAGGGAATAGTTCCAGAACCTTCAAGTGATGCAGAAGAATTAAAAGAGATTGCATTAGGACTTTTTAATCAAGTTGATAAGGCGTTTGACAACTTACAATTTAATGTTGCCCTGGACCATATTTGGAAATTAGTCCGTAGATGCAATAAATATGTTGATGAAACCGCACCCTGGACATTAAAAGAAGACAGGCTCAAATTAAATACTATCCTTTATAATTTAGCTGAGGCAATAAGATTTATTACTATCTATATTTCCCCATTTATGCCGGATTCAGCCACAAAAATATGGCAACAATTAGGAATTCAAGAGACTATCTCTTCTTTTGGAACTAAAGGTTTAACCCAATGGGGATTATTAAAGCCTGGCACTAAAATTAATCAAGTAACACCTATATTTCCAAGGATTCTTATCTGAGTTGCTTGGAGGAAGTAACCTTTTTTTATGTCACCCATCCCGAAGGTAATCGGTCAGTTATTAGGGGAAACATGGAAAAATTTATCAAAAGGATTCAAGGGGTCGAGGGTGAAAGGGGTCAAGTGGAATAAGGAAAAACAAACACTCGAACCCTTGAACCCTCGAATCCTGGACCCCTTTTCTCCCCCTGATAACTGACCCATTACTCCCGAAGTGAGATTTTTCTTGACTTTCCTTTATTTTTATGTATAATTATAGACAAGCATTCAGGTAGCAGGTTAGTTTTACCTGATTGCTGATACCTGACATTTGAATATTTACAAAAACTAAATGATTAATAATATGTTTTATCACAAACAAAAAATCCATTTTAAACCATTAAGTTTCCTTCTCATTTTATCTTTGCTTAATCTGACAGGTTGTGCAAGTAGAACACCATATCGTCTAAGTAATTTTTTTATCGCTGATTCAATAAATGAATTAAAGCAGGCAAGGGTAGCCGTTTTGCCCTTTGAGAATTTAACCGCTAATAAACAAGCCTGTTTCTTGGTTACAGATGAGTTTAATCTACAATTAGGCAAACTCGGTAAGTTTGACTTAGTCGAGCGGATAAAGATAGATGAGCTTTTTAAAGAGCAGGATTTTCGCAAAGATAGAATTGATGAGGCAACCGCGGTTAAAATAGGTAAGATGCTTGGTGCCCATGCAGTTGTTTTAGGGGTAATTACTAAATATGAGTCTTATGGGCAGGAGAAACAGGTAACCCAGACACAACAACCTGTATCAGTTCCTGTGATAATAGGAGATAAACACTCTCACAAGGAAGAGAAAGAAGAAGAAGGGGATTTGTTAGATACGATTATCTTTGTTGGAGCGGTAATTACTGTTGTGGGGGCTATCTATATTTTATTTCTTCAACCATCGGCTGAGGTAGGAATTAGTGTGCGGATGATTAATGTTGAAACAGGTCAACAACTATGGCAGGCAAGAGATACATTTAAAGGCAATTGGCCATCTATTAAAAAATTAGTCAAGACAAAGGAAGAAAGTAAAAGATTACGCAAGGATGTTGACTTTTTAACACGGCTGCTATGCCAGAAATTGGCAGAAACACTAAATTAGGAGGTTTAAAATGGCTGTGCAGGTAAAGAAAAAATTTATTTCCACAAATATTCAAAGGGCTATTAGTTCCTGGAAAGCTACCTGTGAAACTCTTTCAGATTCCCAGTTACTTAAGGAGATAAAAGAGGGATTAGAAGATATTAAGGCAGGAAGAGTAAATTGTGTTAGGGATGATATTAAAAAATGTTCGACAGGTTGTTACGGAACTAAAATTGTCGTAGGGACAGGGCTCGTCCCTGTCCGTAAAACGCACCAAACGGTCACAAATGCAACGGATAATCAACAGACGGACACCCACAAGGGGATGTCCCTACGGAATACGGACAACATATTGTA
>JBDRHR010000201.1:0-6721 GCA_043816605.1 Nitrospirota bacterium | reverse complement strand
TGTATTGGGCCGGCAGATTACCCCAAAGAATGTTAAGGTTCTAAACCCGGCCTTTGATATTACCCCTAATGAATTAGTGACAGCCATTATTACTGAAAAGGGGATTATCCGTTCGCCTTATGAGGAGAATATCAAGAGGATAACAACCACAAGAAAGTAACTATAAAAATGAAAGAGTTGAATACATTGACAAACGATTTAGTAAATGAGTTACTATACTTAAAACAAGCTTATAAATAGTGATTTTGCAAATCGGTTTAAAGTAGAAAACTACGAAACACGCGAAAGACACGAAAATGAATAACAAAAGTGTAAATACAAGGAAAAAGGGGGCATAGGGGAAATTAGTCAAGGAGAGGAATTTGCTAAAGAAAATGGAGTTAAGTTAATAAATTAACTCTGTCCCCCTATTTAGCTCCTATTTATTTATGGATGTCCCTTTTTCCTCTCGTATTATTTGTATATTTTTCAATGAGTTAACGGTTTTTAGACTTTTTGCCTAAGGATCAATTTTATTATGGGTGCATTTATTATAGTTGACGCTTTCTGGGGCGATGCTGGTAAAGGAAAGTTTTGTGCTTTTCTCTCAAAATCTTTTAATGCTAAATTAGCAGTTAGGGCAGGCACTGGTACAAATTCAGGTCACAGTATATTCATTGGTGATAAATTTATTAAATGTAAGATGTTACCCCTTGGGTGGATAAATGAAGGAACTAAAGTTCTAATAAGTTCAGGGGTAGCAGTTGACCCTGAAATTTTCCTTAATGAAATAAGAGAGTATAATTTAAATGGGCGGGCTTTTGTTGATTGGCGTTGCCCAATAATTGAAAAAAAGCATATTGAATTTGAACAAACAGATGAGATTCTTAATTTCATAGATTCAACAAAAAGTGGATCTGGCAAGGCAAGAGCCGATTTTATTATGAGAAAAGGAAAGCAGGCAAAAGATATTGTTGAACTTTCTGATTATCTAATAGACAGTATAATTGAAATTAATGATTGCGCTACTACTTCGACTGTGGTTATAGAAGGTTCACAGGCAACGTTCCTTTCGTTGTATGCCTCTGATCGATATCCATACGTCACATCTGACAATTGTACTACAGCAGCATTTCTTGATGATGCAAGCCTTAATTGGCAATTAATTGAGAAAGTGATTCTATTAGTTAAATGTCTTCCTACCTGCGTTGGCAAAGGTTATCTCCCACATGAAATGACAAAAGAGGAAATTATATCAAGGAATTTAGATGAATATGGTGTAAATACAGGTCGTTTTAAAAGACGTTCAAGCTGTATTGACTGGGAGAGACTTTCTTATTCTGTAAAAGTGAATGGACCGACTGAGATTGCGCTCACTTATTGTGATCAGTTTGATCCAAAGATTGAAAATGTTAAAGAAAGAGATAAAATTACATATCCAATTTGGAAGCTCATTGAGAAACTTGAAGATGTAACCCAAGTGCCGGTTAGGTACTTAGAAACTGGTAAAGATTTTTCAAATATAATTATCCTGTAGTGTGATATAACTATGGTAATTCCGGCTTATTTCAAAACTTCAAAATATGAAGAGATATTGTTAAAATTTGGATTTAGTGATATAGTGGATAATCCTTTTGTACAAAGAATAAAGGGTATAAGTTTTTTGTCTACAATGGACTACATATATAATTTAAAACATAAATCTTCGAGATATGATCATTCGCTCGGTGCAGCTTTTCTCGCTTTGGAGCTTTCTAATAAATTAAGTTTGACGAGTTTTCAAAGAGAAGTCCTTGTTATTGCTTATTTATTACATGATGTTGGTCATGCTCCTTTTTCACACACTTCAGAAACTTTTCTAGTAGAAAAAAAGAGAAAGTACCATGAAGGATTGTTAAACTCATATTTACGATATAACACAAGGTTATTCTCTGAGTCTTTAGGTTTGTCAGATCTACTTTCCCATCGTTCAGATGAAGTAAAAGAAGCTGTTACAAAATTGTTGTTAAACAATAAGACATTGGATCCAATCTTAGACAACATATTTTTTTGCTCTATTAATTGCGATAAACTTGATGGCACTAATAGATTACTTTATTCTCTTGGGCTGGATCATTTCTCCCCAACCTCACTCTTAAATGGTTTCACCAAAAAAGATGATAGACTTTACATAAAGTCAGAAGATGTAGATGATTTAGTATCTTTTTGGTCCCGTAAAAAGAAAGCTTATGAGGAATATATATATACTAGTGATGTATTAGCTTCTGAGGCTATGTTGACTCGTGCATTAGAAATTACTTATGACGACTGCCAAGATTTAAATCATTTTTTATCTAAGACTGATAGAGATGTTTTTAAGGAATTATTGCGCGATGAAGATGCCTCAAAAATTGTAGAAAATTTTTTAGAGAAATTTTTTTTTAAGGCTCTTAGTGTTTCTCATCCTGAAATATTTAGAATTTATAAAATCGATTTTATAAATTCTCGGTTTAATAAACAAAATCGAATAAGACTTGAGCATGAAATTGCGGAAATGATTCAAATTAAACCTATATTTGTTATTTCACATTTTAGTTATCGCAAATTATTTAATCAAATGACAGACGATATCAACCAGATTCCTTTACCTTTATTTGATGATTATAATTATACTCCAATTGGATTAATTAATAAGGCCTTATTTACTCGTAAGTTATCAGGTGATATTTTTGAAATATTCACAAGATTATAGTTGATATCTTTCAGAGGCATTATGAAAACATCAGACTCTTTAACACAGCATTTAATATTAAAATGGAATCCCCAATATAGATTTCATAGAGATGCCCCAAATACAATTAAACTTCATTGTGAGATTTTAAAAACTTTTTCCTCAGGTTTAAATGATCAGTATGTTTATTGGGGCAAAGTTAGTCAATCTGGTAAGATTGGTATAAGTGATAAAAATGCAAAAGGTTTAAACGAACAAATTCTTAAAGGGTTAGAAACGCATTTATATTTATATTGTCCTGACAATCCTACACCTACCTTACATGTTGGTCAATTAATAGAAATTGGTAAATCAGATTTTCGTAATCATGACCATACACCTCATTATTATCACGACCTTAAATACTCCATTCCATTTTGGTTCAAATTGAGGGATATAAGGCGGTTACCTCTTTCTGAATTAGATAATTTGCTTGAGAAAGAAGGTAAATATTTTGATCCCGTATCTTGTAATTTTTATCCAATGATTGTACATGAGTGCGACGAAAGAATTTTTTTCGTTGAACCTAAACATTACCTTATTGAACTGGAGGGCTATATGATGAGATGCTTTAAAACTGGCACTAATTGTGCAAAACAGGACCAAATTATTTGTAACCCTAAACGTGTATTTATCGGTATGCCTTTTAGGGATAAGTATAAAAACATTTACAAATTTGTCATTGGACCTACGCTGAAAGAACAAGACTTTGAATCATGGATAGCAAATGAAATTTTTAAAAATATCGATATTATGTGTAAAGTATGTGAAGGGATTCAGTCCAGCAAATATGCTATTATAGATGTTTCTGAGTGGAATGCTAATGTACTTTTTGAACTTGGCCTTTTATATGGTTTGGGTAGGGATGTTATTTTATTAAAAGAAGAAAATGAAGAAGTCCCTGTCGATTTAAAAGGTCTTGAATGTATTTCATATAGTTTTAATAATTTTACAGATTTAAAGGATAAACTCACTAAATATTTGTAAATTCTTAACTTAAAAGGTTCTATGTGTGTGATATGGGTGTTGCTTTTATACCAGCAGTAGTAGGTTTGATAACTAATTCAACGGGCAGTAAAATACTTTTAATAAAAAGAGATAAAGAACCATTCAAAAACTTATGGAGCCTTCCAGGTGGAAAGATAGAGTCTTACGAATACTTGTCTCAATCGATTATTCGTGAAATTGATGAAGAAATTAGCATTAAATGTACAATTCAAGAATATTTAGGTACTGTTTCTGAGAAAGTTTATGAATCTGATAAATTAACAAGACATCACATAATACATGTTTTTCATTTATTTAATAAGAGTGCCTTAAGTCAACATGATTGTAAATGGTTCACAATCTCTAAGTTAAAGTCAGTTAAAAATATTACCCCGAGTGATATTGCTATAATCGATAATATGTTTTTTAAAAAAGTTTCTAATTATTTTGATTGTAAGATGATATATGATGGTTCAAAATATAACTTGTTAAAATTTGTAGCTTTATAATAGAAAAAATCAGAGTAGATTAGAAAGAAAAAGGGACACTCTTCATAAAGAACTCGACAGCGGAAGGAAAAGGGAGACGGAGTTAACTTGTTAACTTAACTGACATTATCTTATAAAAAAACTGATCCTTTTTGGAAGTGTTGTGGAATCACCTGAGACTGCCCGTGATATAGACATTGCCTGTGATGGTGTTGATGGCTGGAAACTCTTTGAGTTGGGTACACGCATAGAGGATGAGCTTGGAGGGGAAAGGGGGGACAGCTTACAAAACATCCCATTAGCCAAGAAGTTACAGATAAAATATGTACAAAGAGGTGACCTATGGAAGTATTTATCCAGGGATAGAATGAAGTGTGAGGAGAATAATGTATTAACCATTTTCAACTCCGGCCCTAATTCACTAACTATATTCTCTAAAAGAAGGAGGAGGACAATTATGAGCCTTGTAATTAAAGAACACTTTGTGACAGATGAAAATGGCCGCAAGACAAATGTCTTATTATCACTTAAAGATTATCAAAGATTGAAGCGCATGGCAGAATTATTTCAGGAGGAAGATACATTCACTAAAGAAGATGACTGTTATATTGAAGGAGAAATGCAGGCATTTGTTAGTAGCCCCGAAGGCGAGCGGATAGCCAAACGGATGGCCGATTTGAAATACAAAGGTAAAATCTAATGCAAATTCAAATCATCATTGCCGATTCGTTTGCCAGGGTCTGCAAAAAGCAATCACTTGACAAAGAAGACATTGCACGAAATATTTTCCGTTATATTTCCGGTATCCGGCGAAAAGGTGAAGTAGAACTGCCCCACTCTCCCATATCTAAAAGCAAACTGATAAAAATTCGCATCCGGGCTCGGGCGGCGGACTATCGGTTACTTTTCTTCTTCTTTGAAATTGATAATAAAGCTATCCCTTTCCTCCTGCGGAAAAAGGGAACACCAGGAAATAATTTGCGAGCCGATCTGTCACGAAATGAGATTATTCGTTGGACCGATAAGGTCCTTGATGATATTGAAGAAGGTAAATGTCAATGGATGAAATACAGAGATTAGCAAACCTGAAGGAAAAGAAGGAAAAAGGAGACGGGGGAATATTCGTAGGGGTCGGATTCATCCGACCCAAAAGGAAGCGGGTTCGATAAATCGAACCCCTACAGGTTGACTTATTTTATTAGTGTTAATTGGAGTTCATTCGTGGCTAAATATATTTCCACAACATTATGAGCAATTAAGGACTTATTATAACTTTGGAGGCTACCAAGAGATGATGAAAAGAATAGCCATTATTGGCGGCACAGCCCTTTTTGGGGCAGAGATTTTTAAAGGGGCCGGGAGAAAGGAGATCAAAACACCTTACGGCTCTGCCTTTCTCTTGATTAAGGATGACCTCATCTTCCTTCCCAGGCATGGAAAGGATAAGAACATTCCTGCTCACAAGGTTAATCATCAAGCCAACCTGGCTGCCTTAAAAGATCTGGCCGTAAAGCAGATCATTGGAATCAATTCTACGGGCAGCTTAAAGGTTGAAATTCCGCCCGGCTCTATTCTTATTCCGGATGACTACATCAATTTTGGGCCGATTGGAACTTTTTATGATCATAAGATAGTCCACATCACTCCTTCCTTGGATGAAGATTTAAGGAGGGCTATCATTTTGTCTGCTTCTAAACTTAAGCTGGAGATTATCGATAACGGGGTTTACATCCAGAGACCGGGTCCCAGGCTTGAGACCAGGGCTGAGATAAGGATGCTAAGCAGCTTTGGTGATCTGGTAGGGATGACCATGGCCTCTGAAGCTACGGCAGCCAAGGAACTCGGCTTAAGCTACGCCAGCATTTGTTCAGTCGATAACTACGGCCACGGCCTAATAGAGGAGCCTTTGGAGAATGAACAGATTGTAGGGGCAGCCAAAAGGAATCAGGAAATAATTATCTCTTTAACAAAGGAGGTCACAAGAGAGTTAAGATGAGTATCTTAATCAGAGATGCCTTATTAGAAGGCAAAAAGAAAGACATCTACATTGCCGGAAATCTAATTGAGAAGATAGAAGATGACATCACAGCTTCCGCAGACAAGGTCATTGAGGCCGAAGATATGGCAGCCTTCCCCTCCTTGATGAATGGCCACACTCATGCGGCCATGACCCTGCTTCGGGGATATGCAGATGATATGCCGCTTGAGCAGTGGCTTACGACCAAGATCTGGCCCTTAGAGGCAAAGCTGACCGAAGAAGATGTCTATTGGGGGGCAAAACTTGCTTGTTTAGAGATGATCAAAAGCGGCACGACCTTCTTTAATGATATGTACTGGCACTGGCACGGCACCGCCCGGGCTGTGGAGGAGATGGGCCTTCGGGCCTCAATCAACGCCGTCTTTATCGACTTCTTTGATCAAGAGAAAGCCAAAGAGCAGATAAAGGAGAATGAGAAACTTTTTGAGGAAAGCAAGAGATACGGGAGCAGGGTCGTCTTTAGTTTAGGTCCACATGCCA
>JBDRHR010000200.1:0-4655 GCA_043816605.1 Nitrospirota bacterium | reverse complement strand
TTCTGTTACTCTCAAAATGAAACATCCCTACCTTCATAGAATGAAAAACACATGCTCTCTTGCCCATTGGACACCATTTCATTGACAGTTTTATAAAGGAATGTAAAACTCGAATTTGTTTTATCGAATATTCAGTTTTTCAACATACAACTTGACATTGGAAAGAATTTAAAGTATAATGGAGCAAGATTTGAGATAATTGTATTCGCTGATTTTATATTAGTGTGTATGCACGCAAATTAAAATTTGCGATTACAAAATGCGATTACAAAAAGAGGACACATCCGCTATGAAAGAAGACCTAAAATTAGCCCAAAGGCAATTAGAAGAATTAGGGAAAGAGATTGGTACAAGCGAAAAATTTTACGCATTTAATAAATCCTTTCAAGTTATCTGCCAAAAGGTTGAGAGATTAGAGTCATTGATTGAGGTTAGCCAGATTGTTAATTCTACCTTGCAATTAAAGGAATTATTGCCTCTAATTATGGAACTTACCACTAAACTGATGAAGGCAGAGGCATCTTCATTAATGTTGATAGATGAGGGGTATTTTGTATTTGAGGTAGCTATTGGGGAGAAAAAAGATGAGTTGAAAAAGATTAGATTGCCTATCAGTGATGGAGTAGCAGGTTGGGTGGCTAAAAATAAACAGCCAATTTCCATCCCAGATGTGAGTAAAGACCCAAGATTTTGTAAAAGGATAGACAAGGAGATTGAATTTGTCAGTAAATCACTTCTATGTGTTCCATTATTAATTAAAGATAAGATAATTGGGGTGGTAGAGGCTCTTAATAAAATTGATGAGGCAGGTGCACCTGGTAATGGATTTTCACCGGATGATTTGGAATTATTGCAGGCTTTGGCTAATCAAGGGGCGATTGCTATTGAGAATGCCAGATTGTATGAGGATTTAAAAGACCTGTTTTTTAATAGCATCAAGGCATTAGTTACCACAATTGAGGCAAAAGACCCTTACACTCGCGGACATAGTGAACGGGTAATGAAATATTCCCAGGCAATAGCCTCTAAATTAAATTTGTCTGATGATGAGAAAGAAACTATTAGATTGGCTGGATTACTTCATGATATTGGAAAAATAGGGATAGATGAGGCTATTATTAGAAAACCAGGCAGACTAACAGATGAGGAGTTTGCAGAAATAATGAAACATCCGACTATCGGCGCCGAAATTATTAAGCCAATAAAACAATTACAACCTGTAATTCCTGGCGTTTGGCAGCATCATGAGCGATATGATGGAGGAGGTTATCCCCATAAATTAAAAGGTGAGGAAATATCCTTTCTGGGTAGGATTCTGGCTGTAGCCGATACCTTTGATGCCATGACATCGGATAGGCCATATCGAAAAGGGTTGCCTCATCAAACCGCCTTAGAGGAGATAAAAGAGCAAGCTAACAGGCAGTTTGACCCCAATATAGCCGACGCATTTTTAAAGGCTTATGAGGATGGATTAATTCAGGTAGATAGGCTGTAGGCTGTAGGTATGATTTCCTCCTACAGCCTAAAAGCCTACAGCCTAAACACCTAATAATGAGGAGAAAAGATGATTTTTTGGCAATTGCTATTAGCTCATTTAATTGGAGACTTCCCTTTACAATTTAATGAAATATTTAAATTAAAGGTAAAGAGTAAGTGGGGAGTGCTCCTACATTGTGCGATTGTTGTAATGATTTCAGTACTATTTTTAGTCCCTTATGTGTTTGCAATGCAGATGTGGTGTGGAATCATTATTTTAATATGTTCGCACTTTATAATCGATTGGACAAGGGTAGTCCTTAGCAAAAAAGCTAATTTAGACAATCTCTGGATGTTTTTATTAGACCAGGGTTTGCATATACTCATAGTATGGTTTGTTAGTCTAATGATTATCTCTCCACCATTATTCATTTTGCCTGATTTTATAAGGGGTGTGTTGGAAAATAAACAAGTAATTTTAACTATGAGTGGGCTTATTGCCGCCGGCTACTTTGGGGCAATACTCATTCATTATTTAAAGAAGATGTTTATTAAGGGATATATGAGTCAATCATTAAGCACTAAACGCTATGGAATAATTGAGCGGTTATTGGTTATGGTTTTAATTCTTATGCCGGGTTTATCCTTTTTATTTATACCAACAGTATTATTTGCTCGTATGTCTATTTCCAGGGTGAAAGAGGAAGAATATAGTTTGTTTGACAGTATAATCAGTACGGCTCTTGCCGTTATTTTTGGATTGATATTAAAGGTTTTTGTTTGGTTGTAAGGAGGATTTTAAAAAATCTGCGGCAAAATTTTTGTTGACAAAGTCCTAAATCTATAGTAAAATAATTAATATATGGAAACCAGAAAATTTGTTGACATTTGACCCAAGCGTCACCATACAGTAAAAACAGATAATATAAATATTGCCACAGATTCACAGATTACCACAGATTGTAAGAAATATCTCTTTTTTAGAATATTTTATATTATTAATCTGTGAATCTGTGGCAATATTTTATGTCAACTTAATTAATGGTTCACATATAATTGATATTAGGGAGGTAATAAAATGTTTGTTCCTAAAAAGGTGTTTTTAACAAAGGGAGTTGGTCGGGAAAGAGATAAACTTACCAGTTTTGAAGCGGCACTAAGAGATGCCGGAATTGCCTCGGTTAATCTTGTCCAGGTATCAAGTATCTTTCCACCTAATTGCAAAATCGTATCTCGCAATAAAGGATTATCTTATCTAACACCTGGTGCGATTGTTTTCTGTGTAATGAGTCAAAATGCTACTAATGAACCACATCGACTCCTTGCCGCCTCCATCGGTCTGGCTGTACCCAAAGAACAAAATCAACACGGTTACCTTTCTGAATATCATTCCTTTGGTGAAACAGAGTTAAAGGCAGGAGATTATGCTGAGGATTTAGCGGCAACGATGCTGGCAACTACTTTGGGCGTTGAGTTTGACCCGGAAACAAGTTATGATGAGCGTAAAGAAACATGGAAGATTTCAGACAAAATCGTTCGAACCCTTCATATTACTCAAACAGCCATTGGTGATAAGCGTGGCTGGTGGACTACTGTTGTTGCCACGGCGGTGCTGTTACCATGAGTAAATTACAGGGGAATGAGGGACAGCGTTACGATACAGAAGAGCAGAAGAGCAGAAGAGCAGAAGAGCAGAAGAGCAGAAGAGCAGAAGAGCAGAAGAGCAGAAGAGCAGAAGAGCAGAAGAGCAGAAGAGCAGAAGAGCAGAAGAGCAGAAGAGCAGAATAAGTTTCAACGGAACAAGTTTCTTCGTTATCCTACCTGCCCTTTTGAGATTAAACCGGATGATTCCATCTACGAGGTGCTTAATCGGATGGGAGATATCTCATTTCAGGGACGAAATTTATCTTTAGCTTTAAAGATTTGGGAGCGGATGCTTAAAGATGAGACAATGATATTTTTAGGTCTGGCAGGTGCCATGATACCTGCAGGGATGCGTAAAATTATTGTTTATCTTATCAAAAATCGTTATATCGACTGCTTAGTTTCGACCGGTGCCAATCTCTTCCACGATATCCATGAAATCATAGGACAATACCATTATCTCGGAACAAGCAACATCAACGATATCTGCTTAAGAAAAGAAGGGGTTGACCGTATTTACGATACTTTTGCCAGTGAAAAAGAATTCCTTCAAACAGACAACTTTATTGGAGATTTTGCCTATACTTTAAAGGAAAAGAATTATTCAACAAAAGAGTTTTTCTATCTTTTGGGTCAACGGCTAAATGAATTTTCCGAGCCAGGAATTTTGAATACTGCGGCTTCTTATAATGTCCCCGTGTACTGTCCAGCTCTGGGTGATTCCTCAATTGGCATTGCTTTAACCGACATGGTAAAAAAGCGAGGTCGGCGAATAAATTTTGATATTGTTAAAGATATTGAGGAGACTACTATTCTCGCTTCTACCCTGCCCAGTTCTGGAGTCATCTATGTTGGTGGTGGAACGCCTAAGAATTTTATTCAGCAAACGGAGGTAGTTGCCTCTTGTCTTGGGCTTCCTGCCCCGGGTCATAAATATGCTGTTCAATTCACCCAGGATTCACCACAGTGGGGTGGATTATCGGGTTGCACCTTTGAGGAGGCTCAATCCTGGGGAAAGATTGCTAAGGATGCAAAGATGGTAACCGTTCATGTGGATGCTACCATTGCCTTACCTATTTTAATTACCGCTTTAGCTCAGGCTAAAATCAAACGAAAAAAAGTCCCACAATTCACTATTAAGGACAATTAGTGATAGGAATTTTGATTTTCAGGAAAGGTGGAAGATATCCACCAAAGTATCCTCATAATAGTTTCATACATTGCTTTTAGCCCTTAAAAGCATATTTTTACTCTATAATTTCCTGTCTGATGAAAATTATACCATATAAAAATCACTCAAGTTAAGAAAAAAAATTAAAATTTTGTAATGGCTAAAATATTAGTAATGGGTCAGTCTTCGGGGGAAAATTACTCCGGAGAAGATATATTCTGCTTTAACGGAGTGAACTTTACCCACCCCTAACCCCTCCCAAGACTTAGCATGTCCCACATCTTTTGCTGGACAATTTAGGCTGATAGTTATTTCCCAATTCCCTTTGTAACCGTTCAGCCAGTTGAAGATTTCGTATTGTGAA
>JBDRHR010000199.1:0-3678 GCA_043816605.1 Nitrospirota bacterium | reverse complement strand
TAATTTGTTTTTTTGATATACAGATATATCATGCTATACATTATAGCATGCTGTATCCCAAATCTGCAAACAAAAAAGCAGTATGCTCAACTTAATTTTCATACCTCTTTGTGAGACTAATGGCTCATGTGGGTTTCATCTAAAAATCCCCTTATAAGTTTGTAAAGTTTGTAAAGTTTGTAAAGTTTCAAAGTTCATAAAATTTGTAAAGTTATATTCCTCTTCTTTTTGCTTTTTAACTTTATAAACTTTATACTTTATAAACTTCATCTAAAAATCCCCTTAATTTTCATCCCTCTTTGTGAGACTACGGCTCATGAGCGTTTCATAATAAATTATCTCTCAAACTAAATTTAAAGGAGAATTACAAATCTTTTATTATTAAATTTTAACATACCTTACTTAAAAAGTCAATTCATTTTTATCAAATGTCATTCGGGTATTACCTTCCCTGCAAAAATTTGATAAGGCTTTTCGGGACACAAGAAAAAACCCAGCATTAGTTAAACAAAACCAATGCTGGGTTTGATTTTACTTTTTTAACCAAACAAGTTTGGGCTTCCGTTTATCGCTTACGGCTTGTCAAATATAAATGGCTCAATGTCTTCGGCTAAATACTCACCACTACACGGATGTAGTAATTTACCAATTGCCTCATAAGTACCTTCCGGCTCACCTCCGGTGAATTTGTAACTGAGTAAATTTATCGGACCAAGTGTCCCTGCCGGAATAGTGAAATCGTTAAGTTTGATTATCGGAACATACGCTTCAGTTGGCAGTTTGACACAGATTCTAACATCAGTAGTAATTGGAGCACCCGGATTATTCACCGCAACACCTATTTTTGCCGTCTCACCAACAGTAAATGTACCTTGATTTACGAGGATGTCAATGGTTGGTAATTGAGTGCCAAGCAAAAGATAATCACCAGAAACTGGGACATTCCCTGCACCTCCATCATAGGAACCCATATAAATATTAAGGACTCCTGTCGGAATATTAGTGGTATGAGTGGCTATCGAATTCCCGTTCACAAAAAACTTCACTTGGTTTGCAGTTGCTTCAATTCTATAGATAATCCTTGTGCGAAGACTGCCAAAATTATAATTAGTTATTGTGGCTATGCCGCCGGAAACAGTTCGAGCTTGAATTCCATAACCCGAAGTTGAAATAAATTCAATCGCATTGTTTGGGTCAGTTCCTACACGCAACCCCCTGGGTTGACCATCTCCATATACATTACCCCATTCTTCATAAACACTTATTCGGCTATCAAAAATTATCTTGTCACTTACAACACTAGCTGTAAATTTGCTGGTTATGGCAGCACTATCAGGACCACCTGGGTAACGAGTGTCCAACCCAACACACTTAAAGGTTTCATCGGAATATGTGTTAGTACCAATGTGAACACTGCCATTATTCATGATATGAGTTTTCCACTTGGTTGTATCAAGAGAAACTTGTTCGAATTCGTCAAGGACTACGACATTACCACTCAAAAGAGCAAAGTTAAGAGTTGACGTTGTACCAGAATTTACACGAGGGAAAATCTGAGTGATGTATCCAGCATGTGAAACATTAATTTTATATGTTCCTGAAGGGACCGAAAGAGTGTAGTTTCCACTTGCATCTGTATCTATTACAGCTTTAACTACATCCTCTTGCAATGCTTTAACTAACACCCCAGAAATTGGTGTCATTCCATCGAATTTGGTCACCTTTCCCACAAACCCCGCATGAACATAAGATGTGCTACAAATAATAATCCCCAGTAGCAATAGTACCCAAAAGTTTTTTGCTTTACTCATTTTCCTGTCCTCCTATTTTTACCAAAAGAGATTAGCCAACTATAGAATGTTGAGCTATTATAAAGTAACCGAATTGAACGAACTTAATATTTTTGCTCACTTCGGATAATTAAGTTAAATATATAATAAACAGAATCCGGGATTTCATTCGGAATTAATCCTTCAGGATTTCATTCATTAATGAAAGGCTAAAGCCTAAACTCCAGGTCAAAGCAATGAAAGGCTAAAGCCTAAATTCCAAGAAGGAGGAAGAATTACTTCTTTACTCCAGCACGCTTTTACTTCTTCACTTCCTCACTTTTTCCTTTTTCCCAGATTCTGGTAATTTTTACTTGTAAAATCTGAAATAAGATAAAAAATTACTGGATGGTTATTACTATACGCTAAATAGTCGTATTTGTCAAGAAAATTTTTTAAAAATATTGCTTTTTTGTTCTGTGATTTTATACTTATTTAGATTATACTTTATAAAAGGGGTTAAAATGGAGGATATTACAAAATTTGTAGGAAAGAGAATTAGAGAAATCCGAAAGAATCTTGGATTGACACAAGAGCAAGTCGCAGAGAAAGCGGGGATGGATTTTACTTCTATTGGTGCGGCTGAACGAGGTGTCCGAGGTTTATCGTTAAAAAGCCTTTATAGAATTGCACAAGCATTAGAAGTACCTATTGAAGAGATTGTCTGCCTACCGAAGAAAGAAGAAAAAGACTTAACCATAGACGAATTGACCGTATTAATTAAGGATTTAGATAAAACAAAGTTAAAATTCATCCTTGACTTTATCAAGTTATTTCGAGATTATTGAGGGAATATTGGGGCTCAAACCGTGAGTGTAGAAGGCATTTTATTTTGCATTCCACATTCATGGTTTACCCCCAACTAATCTACAAGATATTCTAATTTCCAATTTTTCATTATCCATTTTACAGTTTACAGTTATCTACACTCTAAAGTCTTTAATCGGCTAAACGCTTACATTAACTGAGGATATGGTGGGCACGGTAACGACCGCATTTTTCTCGCTTTTCTGCTACCTCAAGTTCTCTCATCAAACGACTTAAAATCGGGGTATTTTCTTTAGAGGTATAAATATAGAATCCTAAACTAACTAATTTATCATTCTTGAGATGATAAAAACCTTGATGTTGAGTTAAAGGGTCAAGAACTAATGCTGTTTGCCATGGATGATTAAAAAAATTATTTTGTATAAATTTATCCTCTGGTGATAAAAATATGCCTATGCCCGGATGAGTGTGATACCAGCCCAATAATTGCTTATCCTGATGGTGTTCCGACATGATACCGTCAATCATTCTCCAGACTTCATGCGTGAAGATAAACTCACCACTTTTGTGTTGAATTTCTTTGACTTCAATAATATCGGTTATCTGGATAAAGAGGCTTGCCTCGTTAAGGTTTTCTTTTTCGCACATCGCCTCTCCTACGAGAAAACCACCTACCTCACGGTCAACCCTTTTCTTTGAATGTCTTTTAACCGTAATGAAAGCATCCATCTCTATAAAGATTGTCAAACCTTTATCTTCCATCTCTCCCCAGGGTAGAAGAGCGTATTTATCCCGCTGATTAATAGGCATAATACCTTCTTTTGGAGTAAAGTCATAAACAGGTTTTAATTTTATACTTATATCTTCCGGCATCATCATCCCACCTTTCGCCATTATATTAACATAAAATATTCTCTATGTCAACAAAAAATGTTGGAGGTGTAATAGCCAAATGAAAATGTCCTGTTCTTAGCCAAATGAAAATGTCCTGTTTTATGTTAGCCAGAGGAAGCCCTTTTTTCTCCTTGTTGTTGATATTTATATGGATTCTTAAATCTCCTCCATGGATGATCTACCGAAG
>JBDRHR010000198.1:0-2123 GCA_043816605.1 Nitrospirota bacterium | reverse complement strand
TGGCTTCCATAAAATAATAGCCAAGCTATTTATTCCCTAAAATCTTAAACATTCCTGTACCGCAATCAGAACATTTGCCTTTCATAGCTTTGCGGCCATTCTTCATCGTAATTTCATTTGCTTCCTTCATCTCTTTTTTAGCCTTACATTTTAAACAATAACCTTCCATATTTACCCCCTTGTTCTAACAATTCACTTATCTGCCTGCCGTAAAGCTTAGACCATTGATCGATTTGTTCTTGTTGATTTATACTGCTCCCCATTAACAGTCAGGAACACTATCATTCTCAACTCTCTTGGCTTCCTGCTCCAGCGGCCCAAAGGGATAACCTGGTGGAATAATACACTCCAACAAATAGGGACGCAGAAAACCCTCAAACCCATCAAGACGCTCATACTGCATTGTGTGAACAAGCTCGTGCACTACAAGGCGATTATTTCCCCAATAGTCCGCTCGAATAAAAATACCGTAGCGAAAAGTTATCCCTGCGGTAGAAGATGAGATAAGACCAGTCGCACTGGCTGCTGCTGCCAATACCGGATGAGTCGGTGAAGGAATCTGCGGTACCCGAAGCAACCGCACTCGCTCTGGTAGTGCAACTCCGACTCGTCTCGCGTCTGTAAGCTGTAACTCAGTCAATGCAACACCCGACTGGAGAATAACACGCTCTTGCTCTTTAGCCCAAGCACATGCAAGCGGTAGCAAAATCTCAAACTGTTGTGGCGTCAGGGTACTCATTTGATGTACTATTAAATTTTATTCTTTAATGGTCTTCCAAAGGCCATTTTTAATAAATTTATAATTAATTCTTTGTTCTTCGATAAATCCTGCTTTGAGATTCTAATTCTATATCTATTCCATTTATTATCGTACTCCATTAAATCTAAGTCTGCATCTTCTATCAATTTATCTGTTTCGCTTGCTTGCTCCAGCCTTATTTCCATTGTTGTATTTGATTTCTTTGGTCTAAATATTACAAAATTATCAGGTTGTCCATCTTTAGCAAGTCCAATGTAAAATTTATTATATTTTAGTTCATATCCGCTAGTAAAATCATTTATCATCGTTACTAAATCATCTGCAAGAGCTACTGTTTTTGGAGTTCCTCTTTTTTCCCAATAATTCCTATCAGTTACTTCCTTGATTTCATCTTCCTCAACTAGACCAAGACTAACCTCATTCAAAACAGTAGTAAAAGCAAGCCAATAGTCATTACCGTTTTTGTAAGCCTCCATTTTTATAGCTATCAATGGAATTGATCCATTAAAAATATTTATAACATTCAAAAATCTATTTGTTATATCTTCGGCAATTATAACCGCACAATGATCATATTGAGGATATCTTTTTTTCTCAATATCCCAATATTCAATAGTTCTGATGATATGGCTCTCGTCTACTTTCCCGAGCTGTATTTCAACTTCATATCTTCTTTCCGAATCTGGATCTTGTAATAATAAATCTAGTCTACCGGCCTTAGGATGAATTCTTTCTTTATCTTTAATATTAAATCGCCTAAACCTAGAATAGACGGATCCTTTGCAATAATTGATTGTACCCATTTTTCATTTAAAAAAGGGTGATTTATTAAATTAACTTTTTCTGGTCTGATTAGATTAATTTTCTCATCCATAATTTTACTCTCCTTTATTTAATAAAAAACAACCATCCTATTTTAGAGAGTTGCCTTTGATTTACCCTATCCTAACCCATCTTACCACTCCTTTGTGATATGAACAGATTATACCCCTAACCTTCAATCCAAGCAATAACCTTCTTGGTAACCACTACTATCTCCCGACACCTATCACAAACAAGCAGGTGACTCTCTAACCGCCTTACCCCATCATTAGACAACAATCCGTCAATGTAACAAGCCATATCATTATCATCTGGGCAATTAGTCATATTTACCACCTCCTACAGCAATAGACGCATAGCCAGACTAAATCTAACTAACTATTCTGCAAACAAAAAGGGCTGAACGGTTAAGCTCAACCCTGTGGAGGAAGTAGTTAAGATAAATAAACCTACTTATCCCTTCCCGAGGCTTTTTTAAAGCTTTCAAGAAATCAAGTAAGTGCTTTAGGTCTTTAGCTGATAGTTTATCAGCACATTTCAA
>JBDRHR010000197.1:0-8071 GCA_043816605.1 Nitrospirota bacterium | reverse complement strand
TCCAAAATCTTCTCTGATGCAAGGGTCGGACCAAATCCTTGTAATTTATCCCGATAAATATCTATTACCCTGTCCTTTATCTTCTTATGTAATTTCCTGTTTGACGATTTCCCTCTTGATTTATGGGCTATACCAACATCTGTAATGGGTCAGTCTTCGGGGGGAATATGGAAAAATGTATCAACAGGATTCAAGGTGTTGAGGGGTCGAGGGGTCAAGTGGAATAAGGAAAAACAAACACTCGAACCCTTGAACCCTCGAATCCTGAACCCCTTTTCCCCCCTGATAACTGACCCATTACTCAATTCTACTAATTCTTATTGACATTTTTCGATAAATATATTATTATAATTAACGAGATAGGTTTAAAATTATGCATCATTAATATTAGAAACTAATGTTGCGTTAACTACCTATAGAATATTCGCAAACATCCCCCCCTTTCAATATGCATTTGTTACTGAACATATTGAAGATAATACATTTGTTTCAAATATACTGTAAAATTAGGTACAGACATAAAGAAGACAATCAAAGTTCAGAAAAGAATTGACCAAATCTATTCGGGTAGTGAGGAAATAGTCAGTGAAACATGTTAGATTTTTTGATGGAAAAATCACTCAGACAGGAATAGTTGAAGATGATGTGATTAAAATTGATGGTGGAGTGAATTATTACTTAGGTGAAGTAAAGATTTTGCCACCTTGTGTCCCAACTAAAATAGTTGCTTGTGGGCTAAATTATCGCGACCATGCCTTAGAGTTGGGAATGGAGATTCCAGAAGAACCTATTTTGTTCCTTAAACCCACAACTTCAGTTATTGGACATGAGGATGTGATTATTTGTCCGACTATGTCTAAAAGGGTAGATTACGAAGCCGAATTAGCGATAGTGGTTAAAGAAAGGATGAAGAACACCCCACCTGCTCAGGTTTGGGAAAGGATTTTAGGATTTACCTGCTTTAATGATATTACCGCGAGGGATTTGCAGAAGAAAGACGGTCAGTGGACAAGAGCCAAGTCATTTGATACCTTCTCACCCATTGGTCCCTTTGTGGTTGATAACATAAATCCGCATAACCTGAATATTGAACTTATTTTAAATGACGAGGTAAAGCAATCATCAAATACCGGTAATCTAATTTTCAAGATAGACCAATTAATTAGTTTTATCTCCTTTGTGATGACTCTTTTACCTGGTGATGTCATCGCCACCGGCACCCCATTTGGTGTAGGACCAATTAAATCTGGTGATGTGATAGAGGTAAGAATTGAAAAAATAGGCACCTTGAGAAACTATGTAAGGTAATCGGTAACCGTTCAGACAGTTAAAGATTTTCTAATGTGAATAACTGTAAATTGTAAAATGGATAATGGGAAATAAAAAATTAAAGTATTGTAATCATACTTGGACTTATTCATTCTACACTCATTTTATATCCTGCATTAAACAGTACCCCAATTCACAGTAAGTGTTCAGTCATCAGGTATCAGCAATCAGTAAAAATCATAAAAATCAAGCCAAAAAACATTTCCCCAAAATTTACACTTTCTTGCTTTTGTGCAATAACACCTTATAAAAGCTTAAAGAAGGTAGCACCTCCGGCAACTAACCGTTGATAAAAAACAACCAATAGGAAATGTTCTCTATTCCCTATTCTCTAACTTATGGCAATACCACTATTAACTAAATTTATTATAGCAAATGTTATGTAAAAAAAATTAATTTTGCCCCTTGACAAAATCGAAATCATATAGTATAATAGATAAAGAAAGATAAAGAAGAATAAAAAAACATAAAAGGAGGATTGAAAATGATAAAAAAGATGTTTCCTGAAAGGTTAAGTATTTTGGTTGTTTCTTTGATAGGGTTGGTAGGTATCACCTCTTTCTCTTATGCACTGCCCAGCCTTCAACTCTATATCCCTGGCTCTACCTATGATTTTTCCACAGAAACATGGGTAACCACTAATTCTAATTTTGAATTACAGGTGCTTGGAGCTTCATCTCCCAAAAATGCAGATTATATCACCAATCTTATGCTTTTTGTTGCTATTCCTGAGAATGAAAATAATCTGAGTGGAGCGTATGTTAAAATTAATGGCACACCTATAAATTTTAGTTATGGAATTCCACTTATGCCTAACAATAAACCTCTACCTTCTCATGACATCTATCCCACTTATTATTGTGTTTATTCTTTACCAAATTTAATGGTAAGCACAGCAGGTGAGATTATCAATAACTACAATCCTGGGGAAACCGGCACTGACCTCGGGGATATTCAGAGTCTTGCGATAGAGTGGAGTGGCTATACCTTTGTTCATTTTGATGCCGCCGGTACTGTGATAGGCAAAAATGGCTCTATCTGGAATAGAAAAGTTCCTTTCTCTCACGATGCTGAAGCAGTCGTTCCAGAGCCTACCTCTATTTTACTTCTCGGAATGGGTTTATTTGGGGCAACTGGACTTATTAAAAGGAGAAAAAAGATATAGGTTTTTTGTAGCATTTTTTGTAGCAGGTGAGAAAGTGAGAAAAGTTCAAGTGAATCTCACTTTCTCATCTATTCACTTTCCCACAATCTTGTCCTTTACCTTTTAATACCTCAATTCCATGAGGGATAGCGGGTAAGACAAGTTCTAAACATTCCCTAACACCTTTTGGACTACCAGGTAAATTAATAATCAAACTTTGCTTTCTTATCCCTGCTATAGCTCTGGATAAAATGGCATGAGGAGTAATTTTAAAACCTGCTGTACGCATTATTTCACCAAATCCCGGTATTTCTTTTTCAATTACTTCCTTTGTTGCCTCCGGGGTTACATCACGAGGGGATAATCCTGTTCCACCGGTAGTTAAGACAAGCTCACAACCTAATTTATCTACCAATTGCTTGAGATTATCAATAATTATCTCCTTTTCATCCGGAATGATTTTATATTCAATTACAAGGGTATTTAGTTGTGCAATAATCTCCATGATTACCTGCCCACTCTTATCCTCTCGCTCTCCTTTTGCGCCTTTATCACTAATAGTCAAAATACCAACTTTAATCATTTTTATTACCTCTCTCAAGTTTTAAACTTGTCAATTCATCTAATCTTTTCTTAATTTTCGCCTCATATCCTTGTTCTGTAGGTTGATAATAAGGCTTATTTTTATCAGGAAGATACTCCTGTTTTACGAAATTGTCTTTAAAGTTATGTGGATATTTATAATCGGCACCATGCTCTAATTTTTTTGCACCCTGATAATGAGTATCCCGCAGGTGTTTTGGGACTTCTTTTGTCGTTTCATCTTCTACATCCTTCATTGCATTTTCAATACCCATGTATGCGGCATTACTTTTAGGTGCCGTAGCAATATAGATTACTGCCTGAGCTAATGGTATTTTAGCCTCCGGCATGCCAATAAATTCTAATGCCTGAAATGCCGCTGTGGCTACGACTAATGCTTGTGGGTCGGCATTACCTACATCCTCAGCCGCACAAATAAGGATTCTGCGAGCAATAAATCGTGGGTCTTCTCCGGCATAAATCATCTTTGCTAACCAATACAGGGCGGCATCAGAATCACTACCTCGCATACTTTTAATAAAAGCAGATACAGTATCATAATGAGCATCACCTTCCTGGTCATAAACAATAGATTTTTGTTGAATAGATTCCTCAGCTATCTTCAAGGTAAAATGAATCTTGTCTTTTTCAGGCGGGGTGGTAATGACCCCAATCTCTAAAGCATTTAATGCCCGTCTTGCATCTCCATCTGAAATTTTTATTAAATGATTCATGCCATCTTCATCCATCTCTATATTATAATTCCCAAAACCCCTTTCCTTGTCTTTAATGGCATTAGTTAGAATTGTCCGCAGGTTTTCTGAGGTTAAGGGATTAAACTGGAAGATTTGTGACCGGGATAGTAATGGTGAGCTAATAGCAAAAAATGGGTTTTGGGTTGTAGTGCCAATTAAGGAGATATTGCCTTCTTCTACATCTGGTAACAAGGCATCTTGTTGGGGTTTATTGAATCGATGAATTTCCTCAATCAACAAAATAGTCTTTTTTGATTCAAAATTTTTACGATATTGTGCAAGTTGTAGAAATTCACGAACTTCAGCCACCCCGGAGGTAACGGCATTTAATCGTCCAAAATAAGAATTAGAAGCTTGCTTCGTTGAGGCTTTCCCCGTTGAGTCTTGTTTCGTTGAATCTTGCCTCGTTGTAGTATTAGCTATTACTTGAGAAAGTGCGGTTTTACCAGACCCGGGAGGACCATAGAGAACGATAGATGTTATGCGGTCAGATTCAATAGCCCGTCTTAATAATTTTCCTTGTCCTAAAATATGTTGTTGTCCGATAAATTCAGATAATGTTCTGGGTCGCATTCTTATTGACAACGGTAACGAGGCAAGCCTCTTTTTATTATCTTTTAATTCCTCATCAAATAAATCCATTTCCCTATTCCCTATTTAGATGATTTAATCCTCCAATAACTAACCCATTATCCAAAATTTACTAATTCGTTCATGGACAATTTCTTTACCCAACAAAGAGACCACCTCAAAAATCCCCGGGCTTACCTTGCTACCTGTCAATGCGGCTCGTAAGGGATGAATTATCTCCGCCGCTTTTATCTTTAATTCCTCTGCTAACCCACGAATACATACTTCAATAGAATTAGCATCAAAAGAATTTAATTGTGCTAATCTAACTTTTAGTTGCTCCAAAATCTCTCTAACCCCATCTTTCATAAGAATATCAATTGCCTCTTGTTGATACTCAGGTGTATCTATGAAGAAAAACCCTGCCCGCTCAACAAAATCCCCAAAAGTTCTCATTCGCTCATGGAAAAGACTGACTATCTTTCTGAAATTTGAAATTTGAAATTTGAAATTTGAAATTTGAAATTTATTTAAATATGCCCAACATAACTCTGTCAAGGTATCTATATCCAATCCCTTGATATACTCCCCATTTAACCAGCGTAATTTTTCCAAATCAAATATAGCGGAATTTTTACTTACCCTATCTAATGAGAATTTTGCAATTAAGTCCTGTCTTGGAATTATCTGCTGACTTTCAGAGGTTGACCAACCTAACAACGCTAAATAATTAATTAAAGCCTCCGGCAGGTAACCTTCTTGTAGATAATGTCCAATAGCCACATCTCCATGTCGTTTACTTAAAGGTGTCTTATCTATGCCCAAAATCAGTGGTAAATGAGCAAATACCGGTAGTTCAAACCCTAATGCCTGGTACAATAAAATCTGACGCGGGGTGTTGGAGATATGGTCTTCGCCACGAATGACATGGGTAATTTCCATCAAGGCATCGTCTATGATACAGGCAAAATTATAGGTAGGCATTCCATCTGACTTAAAGATGATAAAATCACCCAACAAGCCATTATCAAAGGTTAAATCTCCCCGAATCAGGTCATTTACTGTAGTAATCCCGGGCAAAACTTTGAAGCGAACAACCGGCGGACGACCAACGAATCGCGATTCAACAGATTCATATTCTTGCCTTTGTGCTAAAGACAAATTCTTGCATTTACCATCATACAGTGGCATATCATCAGAGAATTCCAATGCCTTTTTACGCTGAGACTTCAATTCCTCCGGTGTACAATAACAATAATACGCCTTATCCTCTTGCAATAATTTCTGGACATACTCCTTGTAGATATGGATTCGCTCAGATTGGAAATAAGGTCCCTCATCCCAGATTATTCCAAGCCAATTCAGGCTATCCAAAATAGCCTGGACACTTTCTTGCGTAGAGCGTTTAATATCGGTATCTTCTACTCGCAAGATAAATTTGCCCTGATGTTGTTTAGCAAATAGCCAATTAAAAAGAGCCGTTCTTGCCCCACCGAGATGCAAATAACCTGTTGGTGCCGGTGCAAATCTTACTCTAACCATTACTTAGCCTCTTTGATTTGGGATTTTCGATTTGGGAAGGATTTCAATTCACAATTTACAATTTACTTTCCCCCCATCGCCTTCTCATACAAATCAATATACTCTTTTGCCGAATGTTCCCATGAAAAATCGGCACTCATGCCATTTAGCACTAACCTTCGCCATGATTCCTTATCCTTACGGAAAGTTTCCATAGCTCGTTTAATGGTAGAAAGTAGCACTTGAGAACTATATTCCTCAAAGGTAAAACCATTCCCTATTTTTTTGGTGGGGTTAAAATCAGTAATTGTATCTTTCAATCCGCCGGTAGCCCTAACTATAGGCACTGTCCCGTATCTAAGGCTAATAAGTTGTCCTAAACCACAAGGCTCGTATTTAGATGGCATAAGAAACATATCTGCACCGGCATATATCTTTTTAGCTAATTTTGGGTCAAAACTTAGGTGAATTGCGGCTTTAGATGGAAATTTCTCTTTAATCTGCTTCATTCTCTCATGATATTTTGCCTCACCGGTACCTAATAATACAAATTGTATATCTAAGTCCATCAACTCCTCAATTATCTCATCAAGAATATCTAACCCTTTTTGGTCAGCTAATCTGGTAATCATTCCAAGCAAGGGGATATTTTCATCTACCGGTAAGTTATTTTCTTGTTGTAGGGCTTTTTTATTCTTCAACTTACGGTCAATGGTATTAATATCATAACTCATGGTAATCTCTTTATCCATAGTTGGGTCCCATTCTTTATAATCTATCCCATTAATTATCCCATAAAGTTTATCCTTCTTTTCTTTTAGTACCCCCTCCAGCCCACAGCCATATTCCTGAGTTAATATCTCCTGAGCATATCCTTTACTTACCGTATTTAATATATCTGCGTAAATCAAAGCCCCTTTCATAAGATTTATCTTTTCCCAAAATTCTAATTTATCCGGGGTAAATAATTCCTCCTCATCCAATCCGGTGATATTAAATTCTTCCTCGGGAAATATCCCTTGATAGGCTAAATTATGGATTGTAAAAAGGGTTTTTACTCCTTCGAAAAATGGGTCATTCTGATACAATGTTTTTAAATACACAGGGATTAATCCTGTTTGCCAATCATGACAATGGATAATCTGAGGTTTATAGTCTATCTTCTTGAGTAATTCCAATATCCCACGAGCAAAGAATGAGAATCTATTTAAATTATCTTTATAATCCCCTTCTTCCGTTGTGCCATAAAGCCCATCGCGGTCATAGTATTCATTATGGTCAAGGAAATAAACGGTAACTACACCGGCAATTTTAGTGGAAAAAATCTTTGCCTTCTGCATTGTATCGCCGACCTTAAAATTTACCTCTTTATCAATATTTAGCAAATTGAATCCACTTTCAGTAACCACTTTATATTTTGGCAGGGCAATTCGCATCTCACACCCTAATTTACTTAAAGCTAAAGGAAGTGAACCAACCACATCCGCCAAGCCACCTGTTTTAGCAAAAGGAACGACCTCTGATGAGACCATTAATACCTTTAATTTCGATTTCATTTTATTCTACCACACTCCTTTTTTTAATTTTTAATAAAAATATATCATACTTAAGAATAAAAGTCAAGTTATTTTAAGAGGGTCTGGTAATCCTTTTCAGTTATTGGTGGAAAATCGGACACCCAAAAATGTGTAAGATACTAATGATTTAATGATTATAATAATTTATATGATTTTTTAAAAAATTAATCATCCTAAATCCTTTAAATCATTAAAATCATCAGTGCCTTACACATCTTGAGTCCTCCGAAAAAAGAAACTTATTTATGAAAAAACCATAAGCAGGTTACTACCTCCTCGTAATTGAGAAGGTGTAAAAAAATTGAAATTTGGGTAAAATAAAATTTGCAAGTTCAATATTTGCAGACAAAAAATTTTAAATATCGTTAAAAAATCGATTTTTTTACACCTTCTGAGGAATTACGGAAATTTGTAATGGGTCAGTCTTCGGGAGTTGGTAGTGTCAAATAGAATATGAAACCCACATGAGCCATTAGTCTCACAAAGAGGTATGAAAATTAAGTTGATCATACTGCTTTTTTGTTTGCAGATTTGGGATACAGCATGCTATAATGTATAGCATGATATATCTGTATATCAAAAAAACAAATTAA
>JBDRHR010000196.1:0-38169 GCA_043816605.1 Nitrospirota bacterium | reverse complement strand
CCTTTTCCTTGATTTTCTGTTCGATTTCTGCTGACACCTTTTTATTTTCTTCTAAAAATTTACGGACATTTTCTCTGCCTTGACCCATTTTTGTCTCACCATAAGAAAACCATGTCCCGCTTTGTTGGATAATTCCTTGCTCAACTCCAACATCTATCAAACTTCCTTCATAAGATATTCCGCGGTCATACAGGATGTCAAACTCAGCACTTTTAAAAGGCGGGGCAACCTTATTTTTTACCACCTTTACCTTTGCCCTGCCACCAATCATTTCATCACCGCGCATAATAGGCTGAGTTTTACGCATCTCTAATCTTATGGATGAATAAAATTTTAATGCCCTGCCGCCTGGTGTTGTTTCCGGATTGCCAAACATCACCCCAATCTTTTCCCGGATTTGATTAATGAAAATAGCCGTAGTCTTTGATTTACTGATAGAGGCAGTAAGTTTTCTTAACGCCTGAGACATAAGTCTTGCCTGTAAACCTATATGTGAAGCTCCCATCTCACCTTCTATCTCTGCTTTAGGGACTAAAGCCGCCACCGAATCGATAATAATTACATCTATTGCCCCGGACCTGATTAGCGTATCTGCAATCTCCAATGCTTGTTCACCGGTATCAGGTTGAGCGATATAAAGATTATCCGTATCTACACCTATTTTTTTGGCATAATCAGGGTCAATGGCGTGTTCGGCATCAATAAATGCCACAATACCTCCATTTCTTTGAGCCTGTGCGGCAATACTTAAACTTAATGTGGTTTTACCAGATGATTCCTGTCCAAATATCTCTACTACCCTTCCTCTGGGCATACCACCTACACCGATGGCAATATCCAGGGAGATAGCCCCTGTAGGGATAGCCGGTACCTTTTCCTTTGCCCCTTCATCCCCCAGTCGCATAATAGACCCACGGCCAAATTGCTTCTCAATCTGACTCAAGGCTAATTCTAACGCCTTTTCCTTCTCTTGATTTATTTCTTGTGTCATTTTTTAAACCTCCTCCTTATATAAAATTTGTAACTATTTACCCATGTGAAGTAACAAAGAATATAAGCCACAGATTCACAGAAAATAGAAATTAGAGGTAAGAATTTATAATCTGTGAAAATCTGTGAATCTGTGGCTTTTCTCCATGTTTCACTGCCGCCGTGGTTATTTTTTGCTTCAGATGGCTAAAATGTTACTAAAATTTAATCACAAATAACATCAGTTTAATTACCTCTTTCGTATTGAAGTCCAAACCTTCTTACTTTTTCCTGAACCCATAAATTAATTAATGTTTCTATCGATACACCACGCTTTTTTGCCTGTTGTCCCACCTGACTCAATAAATTATTGGCAATGGCAACAAAGGTTATTTCTTCTTCTGGCGTATATTCTAATTGGACTATATAAGAAGAGTAATCCGAAACATTATGGGTATCCCAGAATTCAGAAGCTTCCTCAATACTCATATTTTCCGGAATTGAAATAGTTTTATTTGCCATATTGTTTACGCTCCTTTCTATCCATATCTCGGGCACTAATAATCAATGCACGATTTTTAAACTTTTGAATAAAAATAACCGTTAGATAACGTCCTGCATTAGTCTGTCCGTATGCTGAATAAACATCTTCTCCTTCAATTTTTCCCCGTTCCAGAAGACGATACTGAGGCAAGTTAACAAAAACCTGTTCTACTTCTTCTTTAGTAGTATGATGTTTACTCGCAAGTTTATCTACAATTTTTTGCAGCCAGATTATTCCAGTAATTCTCATTAAAAATAATTCTTCTTCTCCCTTGTGTGCTCCATATTTAACCTAAAGTGAAATCAGGTTATTAGAGGTTAGTGTTTTAAGTTAGTCTTATCACATTACCGACACCTGAACACTTACATCTATAATACCCCATAATATTCAATATGTCAAGTTAAATTTAATATCTAATCCGTGGGTCTAAATAGGCATATAGACAATCGGCAATCAAATTAGCCACAAGAACAACTACAGAAAGAAAAAGAAACGCCGTTTGAGCTAAGGGGTAATCGTGTGATAGGACTGCCTCTATTAAAAGTTTGCCTACTCCGGGCCAGGAGAATACCTTTTCGGTAAGGACACCACCATTTATAGAAAAGGCAAGACTAAGTGTCAGGGCAGTAACTACGGGGAGCATGGCATTTCGTGCCGCATGTTTATTTCTAACGGTTTTTTCATCAAGTCCCTTTGCCTTTGCCGTAGTGATATAATCCTCACGCAAGGTCTCTAACATACTGTTGCGCATAAGTAACATCGAACCGGCAAAAAAGAGTAAGGTAAGAACACATAGGGGAAGACACAAATGATAAAGCACATCTACTATCTTTGGCAATATCCCAATAGTTTTATCTGCCCAGACCTCCGGGGTTAACATCCCGGCAAGGGGAAACCAACCAAGTTTATAGGAAAATATCCATATCATTATTAATCCAAACCAGGGGATAAATATGGTATAGAAGAACAAGCCAAAGACAGTAATGCCTATTTCCATACGGCTACCGCGTCTCCAGGCAATGTATTTTCCTAATGGCAAACCAATCAGGTATGAAAGAAATACCGCTGTAGTAAATAAAAGTATCGTATTGGGTAGTTTTTCCATGACAAGGTCAAATACCGGTTCCGGGTAATAAAAAGAGTGTCCAAAATTTAAGGTGAAGACATTCTTAAGATAATACCCGTATTGAACAATGAGCGGCTTATCCAAACCAAATTGTTGGCGGATAATTGCCTTAGCCTCAGGTGGCATCTTCGGGTCTAAAATCATCGCCGCCGGGTCTCCAGGCATTACCCGAAACAGGATAAACAATAAGGTCATAATAATGAATAGGGTTACTATTATTTGCCCAAGCCTTTTTATGATAAATTTGCCGATGGCTATATACCCCCTTTTCTTGATTTTGGATTGGGGAGACATCTCAATCCAAAATCTAAAATCCAAAATCCAAAATTTATTTTACAGGCAAAAGAATAATAAATGTCGTCCCTTTCTCCGGTTGGCTTTTGACCTCAATCTTAGATTTGTGTTCCTTTATAATTCTATCTACAATCGACAGTCCAAGCCCCATCCCATAAGATTTGGTGGAAAAATATGGGGTAAAGATTTTCTTTATTGTTTCATCATCCATTCCCAGACCTGTATCCTGGAATTTTATCCTCAAAATTTGTGTATCCAAAGAGGTCTCTATGTTTATTTCTCCTCCCTCTTCTATTGCATCGATTCCATTTTGAAGGATGTTTTTAAATACTATTTTCATTCTTTCTCTATCAAGCCTGATTCTCGGTAAATTAACCCCGAATGTAACATTAATTTTTACCTCTGGATTAACCTGGGCAAACAGGCTGACGATGTCCTCTAATATTTTATTTACATCGGTATATTCAAAGGCAGGCTCCGGCATACGAGCAAATTCCGAGAATTCCTTTGCCATTTTTCGTAAGGTATCAATCTCTTGCGTTATCCTTCGCGTGCAATCTTTGAGCACATTTTCGTATTCTTTTGGGTCCTCATAGAATTTATCCTGAAGGTGTTGTAATGAGAGTTGAATAGGGGTCAATGGTCCCTTAATTTCATGGGCAATTCGTTGAGCAATCCCACGCCATGCCGCCTCTCTTTCTGCCTCAATCAATAACTCCCTGCTTTCTTTTAATTCCTTGACCATCCGATTAAATGATTCGATTGTTTTTGCCATTTCATCCTTAGTTTCTGTCTTAATCTCATAATCAAGATTCCCGCGCCCTACCTCTCCTAACCCATTTATAAGAATTTTAAGTGGTGTGGTAAGTTTTCGAGAGATAAAATATCCGGTTGAAAAGGCAAGACAAACCATCAGGAAGGAGACAAAAACAAATATCGCCAGATAACCTTCTTCAATAGAGGTGCGAAGTAAATTCAAGGAACTATAAAATCCTAAGCTATCTTTGATTCGTCGGGTGCTATTGATAAAATCCTGTCCTAAGGTTGAACTAACCACTATTATCCCCTTGAGCTTCCCGTTTTCAAACATAGGCACAACACCTTTTACCATCTCATTATTTTCCCCACAAACCATGGCAAATGGTTTTTGTTTGAGCAGTGCCTTCTTAATCATAGGTTGGTTAGTCATGTCGGCATCTAATAATTCTACATCCTTAGCTTCAGAAATAAAATGCGGGTTTTTGCTCAAATGTATTGCCCTTTCCAACACCTTTTCCTTCTCTGTATTTATCACCTTTGCGGCCAACACCTTAGTCGATTCCAAGGTATTGATAATCTCCTTATTTACCCCAATCCTGAGGCTTGTTTCTATCATACCATTGATAACAAAGACAAGCGGGATAACAGGTATTAATGAAATCAAAAGAAAACAAATCACCATTTTTGTCTGAATCTTGCGGCCATGCTCTATGACCCAGACCATAATAATAATTAAAAGTGATAGACTTACAATTAAAAATAAAATCTTACTCATTTTGATATTTCTCCTGTTTTAAAATCATCAGACTGGGTATAGGACTTTACCTCTTTGGTCCGATGCCTGACAAAAATAGAGAGCAATTTTTGTAGATTTATAAACTCTGAATTAATTCGACTATTTATTTGTTGCATTTGTTTTTCATTAATTGATTCCACGTCAACATAGACACGAACAAAATATTTCTTTTTACCATTTAATTCCTGTAGGGTGGCAATTAATGCAGTTTCTTCCCGGGACAAAGTTTCCTTTAATTCCTTCAGGTTATTAAATTCTACTATATTTTTCTTATCAACCCTTAAAGTATATATCTTTTCCCAAATATCATAAGAGACCTTTTGAATTATCTCAAGTGTGGTTTCCAGATTATGGAATATGCTACCTTTTTCCCACAACTCAATCTTAATCTTTATCGTCGTGGTAAAACCACTGTTGATGGTCTTTATTTCCTTCTCACCAAGAAGATTTTGGATTTTAAAGGATATCGCCAGGACTGTATCCCTGATGAATACCACTGGTTTAGAGATAACCAGTTCTTCTGCGGCGGCTATTGAAATCATAGCCCAGATCAGGATAGTAATTAAGCCCCTATTTCCTATTCTCCTGTATTTATGTGAATTTCCCACTGTTTTTTACCTAACCCATAACCAAGATTGATATTAACATTGCCAATTAGTGAATGATGAATTCTTAAACCTGTTCCTACTCCACATTCCAAATCATCAAGATTAACTTTTGTGCCTTTTTCCCAGGCATAGCCGGCATCTGCAAATAAAACCCCCTGAATAAATTTAGTCAGTCCAAGACGATATTCCGTAGTTAAAACTAAGAACTTATTTCCACCTATCTCTGTAAGTCCTCTCTCTTTATATCCACGGATGGTGTCTTCCCCACCAACATAAAATCTTTCGTAAAAAGGGGCATCTCCTGCAATATACCCTCCTTTACCAAATAATGCTACCACCTGTCTATCGCTCAATTTTAAGTATTGATTTAAATTTAGCGTCCACTTATTAAAACTATAATCAGCACCTAAAAAGTCATTCACTGCTTCTATTAGTAGTTCGTATTTCTTACCGCTGATTGGATTAAGCCATGTAGTATCATAATCTTCGAATGCAAGTTCATATTTACCTTCTATATGTTGAAATCTACGAGTATCAAATTCCAAATGAGTAATTAAACTATTTATCTCGGCATCTTTTTTAGTTATCTCCTGGGATACAAAATCACTTAAATGGACATCTTCATTCCGATACCTTAACATAAGGGTAATATTTTTAAATATAGCCCTTTTGCCAAATTCAACCATAGTCCCATCACGGTCAATCCAGTATTCACCTTTACCTTCATAAGGAGATTGAATCCTTTTATATTCATCGCTATATATTTTAAATTTAAATGAATGTGGTGTGTGAAATAGCCAGGGTTCATAAATGGTAAGTGATTTACAATTTATATTATCGCCAGATTTAAGCTCTATGCCTAATTTCATGCCGCGATGCAGGAAGTTTTCATACCAAACTTGAAGTGAGCCAAAAATTTTTTCCTCCTCATCGTAACCGGCACCTAAAATAAGGGTTTTTGATTTTGTTTCTTCTATCTCAAATATTACTATTAATTTTCCTTCCTGACCAGGTTCAATATAGAGATTAACGCTTTCGATATATTTCAAGTTACGCAATAGATTATTTTTACTTTCCATTGCCTGCTCGAGGTTGAAGTTTTCGCCCGGTTTAAGTGTTATTTCCCGGCGGATGAATCCTTCCCGAATTTTAGTTGAGCCTTGAACTTCAATCCTTTCAATTATCCCGCTAACACCTACTAAATCGTCATCTGACCAGGCAAATGGTACCATACAAAAAATAATTAAACTAAATAAAATAATCCGGGGCATTTTTCATTCCTCCTTGTATAATATTAAATTCGAAATACGAATATCATATTAAGAAAATCCGAATATCGAAATCCGAAATCCGAAACAATATCGAACAACCAAAATACAAATATTCAAAACAAAATCTATTTTGGTCATTTGGATTTTGAATTTGTTTCGAATTTCGATATTCGTGTTTCGAATTTTCCTCCTTGTTTCGTATTTCGGATTTCGATATTCGGATTTAACCGTTTTATATTTAAACCTCCTTTTAATTCTGAGGTTTGCTCCCCATAGACTGATATTTCAAGACAGCCTCTTTGTGTTCCCGTCGATGTGTAGAGAATTTATGTTTGCCATTATTCATTGCCACAAAGTATAAATAGTCAACCGGTGCAGGATGCAAAGCGGCTTCAATCGCCTTTAAGCCGGGACTGGCAATTGGTCCTGAAGGAATGCCTTTATACTTGTAAGTATTGTAAGGTGAGTCAATGAATAAGTCATCCCTTTTTAAATTACCATCAAAATCAGGTAGAAGTGCATAAATTACCGTTGGGTCGCTCTCAAGGGAAATATTTGCCTTTAAACGATTATGAAAGACAGCTGAAACAAGCCTCCGTTCCTCATCATCACTTGTTTCCTTCTCAATAATAGAGGCTAAGGTAAGTATCTGATGAAAAGAAAGGCCAAGACTTCTTGCCTGATTTTCATCTTCAGGGGTGATTACTTTCCTTAATTGAGCAACCATAATTTTAATTATTTCTTCTTCCTTAGCCCCCTTAAAAAGACAATATGTCTCCGGGAATAAATAGCCTTCTAAGGTATTAGCAGAAATGCCTAATCTTGAGATAAATTCTTTATCTTGAGTCAGTCTGATAAACCTTTCTTTGTTGCCAAAACCTTTTTTTGCCAAAAGTTCAGCTATTTGGTAGATGTTATATCCCTCAGGGATGGTGATATGTGATTTAAGGTAGTTTCCATTGACTAATTCTGAGAGAATCTGCAGCATATTCAGGGAAGGGCTAAGGGCATATTCACCTGCCTTTATCTCAGATTGAACTTTCTTAAATGTAGTCACCAATTCAAAGGCGAAACCATCACGGATTATCCCTTCATCATGTAGAAGTCTCGCAATCTCTTTTAACCCCATACCCCTTTGAATATTAATAGTTATAGTTGTAGTGGACGATTCATCTATCGGAACATAAACTTGGTATAGAATTATTGTTGGAAGAAATAATATCAGGATAAGAACAAACCACAATATTTTTTTAACCATCGTGTCTCCTTAAGATAGGCTGTAGGCTATTAGGCTGTAGACTATTAGAAGATGAGAAGGTTCTTGGTACTTTACTCCGCTCTCTAAAAGCCTACAGCCTAAAAGCCTACAGCCTAATTTCATCACTAAATTGGTGAATTTGCTCAATAGCCGCACATACTTTTTCTAACTCTTCTTCATTCATCTCTCCAGAAATAGGCAAACAGAGGATATTACTTGATATTCTCAGGGTATTGGAAAGTTTTTCCTTAATAATCCCCTCTTGAGAGGGGGTAGGGGGTGTGTCCCCACCATATTTAGGATAAAAGTGGCGATAAGCCTTTTGAAGATGGACAGGGGGATAAAAATATTTCCGGGTCTGGATATTCTCCTTTTCTAACGCCAACCCTAACTCATCTCGATTTAGTCCAAAAGCCTCCTCATTAATTAGAATGGCAAAATCTTTAAATGTGCTTCTACAACTTTCTTTTATCTCCTGAAATTCAATTCCTGGGAGTTTAGATAATTTTGTTTTATAATCTTTGGCTAATTTATTTCTATGATTTATCTTTTCTTCTATGGTTGATAGGTTTTTTAGCCCTAATATGGCTGAGAATTCAAGCATTCTGGCATTTAATCCGATTAATTCACAATCATAGTCGGATTCAACCCCGTAGTTTCTCATTAATTTCAATTTCTGAGCTAATTCCTTGTCATTTGTGGTTATTAATCCGCCCTCTCCGGTTGTGAGTGACTTAGTCGGTGTCAGACTGAATACCTCTGCATCTCCAAAACCACCAATTAATTTATCGTTATATTTAGTGCCAAAGCCATGTGCAGAATCAAATATTAGTTTTAATCTATAATCCTTGGCTAAATTATTTAGCATATCCATATCCGGTGGATTGCCAAAGATACACACGGCTAAGATAGCACAAGTATTTGCCGCAGAGGCTTGCCTCGTTATTGCCTTCTCTACTAAAATTGGGTCAAGGGTAAATGTCTTTGGATGACAATCAACATATCTGGTTTCAATCTTGTTCCAATTCAATGAAAGACAGGTAGCAGTAAAGGTAAAACTTGGCACAAGCACTTCTCCGTTTAAACCGAGTGCTTTTTCAACTAAGATTAATCCAGCCGTGGCGCTTGAGACCGCAATGACATTTTCTACCCCTAAATATTGTGAGCATTTTTGTTCAAATTCGGCTACATATTTACCGTTAGTGAGAATACCAGAGGTAAATGTATCTTGTAATTGCGAATTTATCTCCTCTAATTTGGGCAAACTGGGGCGAGCAATAGGTAATAATTTCTCAAAAATAGGTTTTCCTCCCAATATAGCTGGTTTATCGTTCATGCTTTACCCCCCTTTTATAATTATCAATTGTAAATTGTAAATTGTTAATTGATAATTCTCCCCGGCACACCTACTACAGTCACATTGTCCGGCACATCCCTGATGATTACCGCACCTGCTCCAATTATAGAATTTTCACCAATAGTTAAATCATCAATAACTGTAGCCCCGATGCCGACAAAGGCATTTTGTTTAACCTTTACCCCACCGGCTAAATGTACCCCTGGAGCAATATGGACGCCGGATTCTATAACACAATCATGCTCAACAATTGCACCAGTATTAATAATCACATTATTCCCAATTTTGGCGTCAGGATTGATAGATACATTAGGACAGATAACTATTCCTTCGCCTAAGATAGCACATTTTGAGATAACGGCACTTGGGGCAATAGCATTGATAAGCAAATAACCTATTTTTTTCGCCTCGTCGGCTAATTTTACCCGTCTTTTATTATCCCCAAAGGCAACAATAGCCCCTTGCGCAACGAGGCAAACCTCAACGAAGCAAGCTTCCTTATTTTTATAAAGTTCCGGCAATAGAGATAATCCCCCTAAAACCTCAATTCCTTTAACCTCTGTATGCCAGATTTGAGGATTATCACAAACATCAATAAACCCTATTACTTGATGTCCTTTATCATATTGAAGGATATTTAAGACAACCCTACCTTGCTCTCCAGCACCTAAAATTATTACATGCATAAGATTTCCTCAATTCAGGTAAGAGGTTATAGGACTTATAAGTCTTATAAGTCCTATAACCTCTTACCTCTCACAAAACAAGACCCCACTTTCATAGTAGGGTCTTATTTATTCATATATTTTAAATCTTTTCGCAAATCTTAAGATTATCCTCATCCTTATTCCATTGCACTTTCCATTTTTTCGAGATGTCCACTTTGGACAGCTCCTTGAAACATGGTTTTAATCTGAGGTCCTAATGCGATAAAAATCGCTACCACAATAACCGCAATCAAACCTATAATTAACCCATATTCCACCATTCCTTGACCTTTTTCATCTTTTACAAACCATTTTTTTAATAACCCCATCATAATTTTCCACCTCCTCTTAAAATCAAGGTGTCGATTTCTTACATCTCGACAAACCTTATGATAATTCAATATACCATATTTTTTATTAATTGTCAAGTAAAATTTTTTGTATCAGGTAATCCCTCAGTTATTGATAAAAAATCGGACATCTAAAAATGTGTAAAACACTAATGATTTAATGATTATAATGATTTGTATGATTTTTTAAAAGATTAATCCTCCTAAATCCCTTAAATCATTAAAATCATCAGGACATTATACTAAGTTGCAATCAAAAGTAAAACTATATGAGATTTTGGGACAAATTTGGACACAAAGGATATGACAGGAAGTTAGTTACAGAAAAAGAAGCAGGGTTAGTAAAAAAAGAATATTAAAGATTATTAATTTACCAGCAATTCACGGTGAGTTTATAACTCGTTGAAATTGCTTGAGTTGTGTTCTCGTGGAAAAATATTTTTCGCAGAGTTTTATGCACAAAAGCTTGTATTATCAAGCAGTTACATGAATTTTCACCGTGAATTGCTGTTAATTTACCTGCTACTCATATCGAAATAAAAGAGATTTAAAGTAATCGGTCAGTTACGCGGGGTTATTTTTTGACCGGGCAAGAAGAACAACCCACTACCCCCCTTTTTTAAGGGGGAATAAAACGGGGTTGTGCCATATTCTCCCTTAAAAAAGGGGGTTAGGGGGTTGTTCTCCCACGCGTAACTGACCCATTACGATTTAAACTATATTTAAAAAGACCAGATTACAAAAATTTTAAACTTTTTAAAATATTTTATTTGATTATCCCCAATTTACCTCGTTTTATATCTCCTTTATCATTAGTAATTATATAAATGTAAATATCAGAGGCTACTTTTTTATTCTTAACATCCCAATATTTGTCTTCCCCTAACAGAGATCTTTCTTCCCAGACTAATTCCCCTGCAAGATTAAAGACTCTGATTTTTGAATTAGTAGTTAAGTCTGTAAAAGTTACCTTTTCTTTAGCTGGATTAGGATAGGTCATAGAAGAAGGAGTGCCTGATGTTACAATTATATCCGCAGAGGCACTAATTGAGCCATAGGTTACAATTATTGAACTATGATTAGTTGTAGTATTAGCTGTAAAAATTGTTGAAGTTCCCGTAGTGGTAGATAAACTTCCTATTTCTCCAACAATTTGCCAGGTAAAGACTACATTTGGAATTAGGTTATTATCTTGGTCATAACCCGTAGCGGTAAATTGACAAGAGGTATTTACTTTCAGGTAAATCCTATCAGGATTTATAACTATCTTTGTTAATGTTGATTGAGTACCCTTTTGAAGTTGGTACTCAGTCCATAAAAATACTTGGCTTGTTCTTCCTGTCCATCCATGAATTTTACTCTCTGAACCTGGATACATTCGTGGGATATAACTTATTTTAGACAGTGTTACAGGGTTAATTGGCATAGGAATCTCAATACTATCCCATCCTACCTGATAGTAGAAGGTAGCATCTTTGAATACTTGTCGGGCTAATGTTAAATATGTCTCATTATTAGTTAAAAGATAACAATAAGCAAATAAATCAGTATAGAAAAAATTACGAATTACAGCCTTCGATGTTGCGACTCCTCCTCCTTGTTTCCATTGATAATATGACCAAAAAGGCATATATAGATTTCTACTCTTATAACCTCCATAAAGGGCATCTGTTTTTAACCAGTTTGCCATCCTTATTAGTAAATTTTTTAATTCATCATCTTGAGTTTCATAATGTAATTGAATTAACGGCTCAATTATATAACTAAACTGAACCATAGATTGCTCATCTAATTTATCCGATTTATCTCCCCAATAACCTCTTGAACCATTTTTTACCTCCATCCACAGAAGACTATTTTTAAAAATTGCCTTAGCTAAGTTAAGATAATCACTATTCCCAGTTGCACGATATAAATTTAGTAAATTTATAATTGACCAGCCTTGATTTCGAAGTTCATAAACCTCTGCATCTCTATTTGTATTTTCAATATCCCTTATTTTCCGCCAGTTATTAATAACCGCTTGACCATTTTCTAAAGCTGCTTCAAATGCCGCTCTATCACCTGTGAGAAGATAACATAATATTAGTCCTTCATTCCATGTATGAGTAAGCTTCCCTGTCATTTCTCTACCAGGATATATCTCTATATCCCCATGCCAACCTTTTTCATATCGTGACAGGTAGCCATACCATAGACTATTCTCGTGATTCCCTATTGAATGATATTGGTCAATATCTTGTCTATGCCTTACCATTTCAATACCTTTATCAAAAAATCCATAATCTGAAGTTCTTATAAAATGCAATAACATAGAATATGTCCAGTCATAATGTAGCGAGCACCATCTCTCTTCGCTAGGGTTCCAAGGCAAATCACCAAAATGAAACCAGCCATACAAATCCATCTTACCAGGAAAAACAGATGTGTATCGATTCTCTCGTTCTGTATCAATTGTTGTAGGAGATACTTCACCTTGTGCCTCTGAATCTTTAAGATATATTTTACAGCGTTGGAGTTGCTCAAACCGAGATAAAGATTGGTTTATTATTAAGTCGGTATGAGTCAGTCCTCCTGGGGCAATCATTCCTAATGCCTTTGAATCTGCATACCATGTAGGAGGAGCCACAACAAATAAAGGTGTATTAAATGCCTTGATTAAATTTTGGTCTTTATTTCCTGAATAAAAACGAAATAAGAGTTCGTAAGTTTTATGTCTTCCTCCTTCAAATTGATAATTTTGTCTCTGTTGACCAGTAGAATTATATGGCCAATAATCTTCCGTTGGCCATAATTCTAATGAAAGTTTGTTATTGTTAAATGAAATAGCCTTATCATAATTTTGCCAGAAATGTCTTATCCCTACTGTTACTCCACAAGTACTATCGTTTATATCTATCCAGCCTGTATTTCTTCCTGTTGTTTTTGTTTGATTACCATCTTTTGTAATCGTATAAAAAAAGTTTTTTGACTCATCAGTTTCATTTATTACTTCATGATCCTGATAAAGGCGGAATGAATTATTACTGAAAAGGTCAACATAATTGTCTGTAGAGATAGTTTTATTTGTAGATAAATTAAGTCCTGAATTTATAGATAATCTATCAAAATATAGCCATTGGTCTTTTAAGGTATATTCAGTTGACTCTTTATATAGACCATTATTTTCTAAGGTATAAAAAACTCTAACATAATCTTTCCCTGCATAAGCATGTACCCTGACTGTATAGTTAATATAGTCAGGTAATAAAGTTCCAGTAGAGTTTTTATATCTACCTTTTATTTTAATAACTGCACGAACAGGACCATTTTCCTCTATTGTTACCTCTGTAGGTGCTACCAAACTTGAAGAATAAGTCCCATAATAGTTTTCATACATCGTAGTTTCATAACCTCCTGGGACTAATTCACCTATAAAACAATCTGAAATAATAATCTCATTATCTAATACATCAGGGCTAATTATCTTTTCTACATCTTCAAAAGAATCGTTGTTATTTTTATCAATCCATACCCCATCAAATAAATTAAAATGTTCTTTGCTGATTATAAATTTCATTGGACCGGTAATCACCGTTATATCTTTTGTAAATTCAGTTAGTTTCAATTTAGAATCACCTGCATTTCCAGAACCATTTGTAAGATAATAAACTTTTTCTTTATTTGCACCTACATTAGATTGAAAATCTACTAATAACCATTTGACACTTCCATCAGGCCATTTACTTAATGTTTGGAATTGTGCAGGGATGTCTTGTATACTTACATTTTGGTCTGAAGATAACATCCCTTTTGGAAAAGGAATCCCTGAGGTTACAGGTTCACCAGTTCGTTCTACTCCTACTCGTTCTTTAACAACAAGAGGAATATTAAATGCCTCTACTACATTAATTGAAAAAGACAAATAAAATAAAATTAATATACTTAATAACCATCTATACATTTTCATTCTTTCCTCTATTGTTTTTATCAACCTTATAAAATTTCTCCAAATTACTTGCTATCAACTGTTTCAATTTCTGAAACCACTATTCGGTATTTCCCTGATTTGTCAAGGGGGATTTTATCCACAAATTCAAAGTTAATCTTTGTTTCTTTGCCAAGAAACTCTTGAAATTTTTTTTCTACCTTTAATAACGCATCTAATTTAAAATTAATGTCTTTAACTATCAAAACCACTAACTCTTTCATAGACTTCTGTATTATCTTAAATTCTTTTATTCCTTCTATTTCAGATATACTACGGCTAAATAATGAGCCATGAATAGTTTTTCCTTCAGGTGTGATAATTAAATCCCGCGTTCTACCTTGTATTAATTTCATCAAAGGTAATCCTCTGCCACAACTACAAGTTTCAATTGAGTTAGCCGCTAAATCACCTACTTTATATCTAATAAAAGGCATCCCAAAACTTGCTAAGTGAGTAACCACTATTTCTCCTACCTCTCCATTTGAAACAGGTTCATTGGAGGAATTAACAAATTCAACTATTAAATAATCTGAATTAATGTGCATCTTTTTTTGGGGGCATTCAAAACCAATCAGTCCTCCATCTCTAGCTCCATACTCATTAACAACTGCGCAATTAAAAACAGATTCTATCAACTCACGATAATGGTCATATAATACCTCAGCGGTTGAAATAATAACCTTAAATCCTAAATTACTTATATCAATCTTCTCCTTTTTTATAAATTGCGCAAATCGATAAAGAGCAGTGGCATACCCATAAATAAACTTTGGTCGAAATCTGTATATTACCTGAAGATGTTTAGCTAAAGAGTCCCCGGATAACTCATAGGCAGAGAGTAAGATACAATTCATTAATCTATCCCGGATGGATTTAACCATTGACTGGTTAGAACGCTCAATAGGAGAACCCCACAACAGTAATTCTTTATCACCTAAATCTATTCCCCACCATCTCCTGTTTCGCATTTTGACTGCTTGGTCTTGAGCCGCTCTAATTTTGCTTGTCAAAAAGATTAATGGCTCCCCTGTTGACCCACCGGTACTACATCTAACCAAACTTTCCTCCCACCCTTTTGCTATTAACTTAGAAAAATTCTCTTTAATCTCATCTTTGGTTATTACAGGTAATTTTTTCAAATCATCTATGGTTTTGAATTCTTGAATATTAAAATTTAATTTATCAAACTTTTCTTTGTAATAGGGGACATTTTCGTAGGCATGTTTGAGTAAACTCTTCAATTTCACCAATTGGAGTTTTTTAAGTTGGGCTGGAGAATACCATTGAGATATTTCGAAATCCTTAAGATATTTAAGTGTTTTTCGACCTCTTAAAAACTCATGAAGAGGATAAACTATATATTTTGCTATATCCTGACACATCATCTATTTTTCTTCCAACCAATAAGATACACTTCACTTTATCAAAGATAAATATTCAAAACAGGTATTTTCTTACTCATCAGAAAACTTTCTTTTACTGTAAACTACATATATCCAAATAGGCTCTGGAGAAATAAAATACCCTTGAATACTGTTTAAATACAAAGCTAATTTTGTATAAATCTTTTGCGATAAAGTGCTTACAGAAGGTTGCTGAAGTTTTTCCTGACAATAAATACACCTTTCTTTTTGGTTATAAGTACCATACGAATTACCTGCTAAATCCATTAATAATGTCGCCACAAAATTAGTTTTCGATTTATTCTCTCCTACAAATGAAATTTGCTTGCATATTAATCCCTGAAAAAGTTCATTTAGATAATTTTCGTCAAAGACATTAACATGTCCCCAAGGTGGATTCTTTTTGCCACAAGATAAACAAGTAGTTCTTCCCACCCGAATATCTTGTTTATAAGGCACACTAATAACTATGTCATATTTTACAACTCTACTTATCTCATCACATGCTTTCCTGAGTAAATTATGGGGAATATGCTCAAGCACCTCAGTGCATATTACGGTATCAAATGAATCGTCTGGAAATTCAAGGTGAGTAACATCTCCCTGGAGAGATATAATATTCTTATCAGAGATATTGGGTTTCTGTAGGTCAAGAGCAGTTATGTTTTTAAAGAAAGCTGTAAGCAAAATAGAAATTTTCCCATCACGGGCACCAACATCTAATACTGAGTGACGACCTTTTGGAATTATATTAATCAAATTACTTATTCTTTCTTCTTCCATAGAAATTTCTTTCTCTTTTTTAATATCCATAATTTTTCTCTCAAACTTTTAATGATTGAATGTAAATATCTTTATACTTCAAAACAGTCTTATCCCAATCACGATTACTAATCATATCATTCCTTGCAGACTTACCTAATTGATTCCTTAACCCTGTATCTTTAATAATAGTAATTAATTTTGTAGATAAATCTTCTACATCTTCTGCCTTAAATAATATACCTGTAATTTTGTCTTTGATAAGTTCTTTATTTCCGCCAACATCACTGGCGACCACAACCTTTTCCATTGACATAGCCTCTAAAAGTTTAAGTCCCGTAACTATATTAGTAAGAGGTGTATTAATGCGAGGATAGACCAATATATCAATTATAGAATAATACTTTAATATTTGGTCATGCGAAATTTTACCTATAAAGAAAATATTATCCTTTACACCTATTCTTTGAGTTATCTCTTTTAAGCTTTCTTTATCCTCACCTTCACCAATTAATAAAATCTTTATATCCTTATATTCTTTTAAGATATTTGGTACTGCCCTTATCAAGTATTCTAATCCTTCAAATTTATAAAAACTACCAATAAAACCCAAAACTATTTTATCCTGAAGTTGATATTTTTCAATCAGTTCTTTATCTTTTTGTTGAGGAACAAATTTTGAGGTATCCACACAATTAGGAATAACAAATATTTTATCTTCTTTAATTCCCCTTTGTATTAAATTATCCTTTAACCCCTGACAAATAGTAGTAATAACATCTACTTTTTGAAACAGGTTCTTCTCAATAAATTTAGAAATTTGATATTTAAAAGAATTTTTTCTAAATCGTCCACTTTCAATTGCCGCTTCTTCCCAGAGTGCTCTAATTTCATAGATAATAGGTATTTTATATTTTTTAGCGACTAAAAGTGCCGGTATCCCACATAAACTTGGTGAATGTGCATGAATAATATCAAAGGAATTATTTTTAAGTAGATTAAACATCCTCTTTCGCAAACATTTCATTAATAAAAATTCTCTTATAAAAGGAATTTTGTTGCCAAATCTATCCAATTTATTTTCAGAAAACATCGTTCGGTAATAAGTAATTCCATTAATTATTTCTTCAGCATCAGAATTTGTAATATGTTTCGGTGAAGTAATCACTGAAGGTGTTATTCCTATTTTTTTCTCACATTCTACAATATAATTACTTCGAATGCTATATCCACTAATATAAGGTAAGGAATGGTCCAAAACATGTAAAATTTTCATCATTATCTCCTATGTAATTGCTTGAAATATATTAAAAACTTTCGACCTGTGCAATCAGAAATATCTTTAATCTGTGCCATATGAGATTAAATTCAAAGTAAGTTTTTTCACATTTGACTTAGATTGGGCCATATAAATACCAACTTAAAATTTCCCTCGCCCCTTTGGGGAGAGGGTGTAGGGTGAGGGGGTATGAAAGGAATAAAACCCCTCACCTTAATCCTCTCCCCAGAGGGTAGAGGAAAACTACAATAGGCTGTTCTAATCCATATCAGAAGGTTTTGTTCGATTGCACAGGTCGAAAACTTTCTTCGCTACTTCTTCCCATGTATTCTCTTGGGCGTATTCAATAAGTTTTTTTGGGTCCCAGTTTTTATTTAATGCCTTTAGTATCCCTTCTGCGATTGCCTCACCTGTTTGTTCATTAATTAAAATTCCATATTCATCTGATTTAATAACCTCTGGAGTTCCCCATATATTAGTAGCGACAACGGGTTTTCCACAGGCTATTGCTTCAAAAAGTACATTTGCCCAGCCTTCTTTTGAACTTGCAAGACAAAAGATATCACAGGTATTATACCAAAGATAAAGTTCATTATGTGGTTTTTGCCCAACTAACTGAATATAAGGTATTAACCCTAATTCTTTAATTTGTCGTTCTAAATTTGGTTTAAAATCTCCTTCTGCACCTGATTCTGAACCACCAACAATTATTAATAAAAAATCTTTTCTACCTGTTTTTCCCATAATCATAGAAATTGCATCTATTATATGGTGAAAGCCTTTTCTTTTACATAGGTAACCTACGGATAATATAATTTTTTTATCTAATGGTAAATTTAATCTTTCTCTTGCTTTAATTTTATCTATAGGATAAAATTTTTGGGTATCTATCCCATTGGGAATAGTTATAATTTTCTCACCAGGAATACCTGCCTTAATAGCTTCTTGTCTTATTGCCTCACAAACCGTAATAATATAATTAGACTGTTTAAGAGACCAAATGGCTAATTTCTTTCTAATCCGGTAGCCAGGGATAGTAAGTACTCCAGGACCTCTAATAGTAATCACTACAGGCTTTTTAAGTATTTTACCCAATAACACGGCGGCAAATCCATCAGGATAAACCCAATGACAATCAATAATATCAAAATTAAAAATTTTTTTTACCTTTAAAACTCCTAACAGGATAGAAACAAAATAAAGAAAACCATCCAGAGATTTAAATATTTTAGGGAAGATAAAAAATCTTGGATGCAAAACATCTAAACCTTCAATCTTTTCTTCTTTTGATATCTGAGAGTAACAATAATACTCCTTAATAAATTTTATTTTCGGGAACCATGGTACAGGAGCTATTACCTTAATGTTACATAACCTTGCAATTCTGGAAATTCGTTCTTTGACAAATATACCAAAAGTTGGTTGTTGGTTATTTGGAAATAGTGAACTCAAAACGAGAACATTCACCTTTTCACCTCAATAAACATAGAATTGAAACCCCTATCACAAAAATTATACCACAAATCACCATCAACATAAAGAATAAAAACACATTATTTTGCCAACCCTTTCCAAAATCACGCCAGGTGCGTTCAGTTGTTAACAGAATCCCTGTATGAGGGATGTATTCCTTATTGTCTTTAAAAATCGCTGGATTTTCCAAGTAAAGCCGATGGAAATCCTTCATGGTTATCACTTGAATCTCGGAATCTTTAGCTAATGAATCAAGTAATTGCTCAAATTTATTTAGTGCAAAAATATCAGGATAAAACTCAGTCCTGTCTTTATTAGAATTAATAAAACTAAAACTATGTAGTGAAAGAACTATTGTTTTTAATCCATTTTTTTTAGCCTGACGAATAACATATTTCAATTCATTAAATGTAGATGTATTGATATCTAATGGGCGATACTTATACCGCTGAACAGGTAAATACTTCAATGGCATAAAAACCGTCATAGGGATTTCAATTACCCCTTCTATTATACTTATAGAATTTTTCTTAAGTGGTGGAGATGTAATCTCGCAAAACGGATAATTCAAAAGTAGTGAGCTATCAATAGAAATCTGATTTTCTCTAAGTGCTGATAATGTATCAAAATTTGCACCATAAGCACCTGCTCGATGGGCTACAGGATATTCTCCTAACCATTTATAGATTAAATTCTTACCCTCCTGCATTATCTCTATTTGCTCATTCAATGAATACTTTGACATTAACCATCTATCGTCAGATTTTAACCATGTAGGATGTGTATGAAGTTGGACATCATGATTTCGGTCGTGAATATTTAAACACACCTTCTTTATTTCTTCCTCTCCATATTCGTGATATTCATAAACATCAACAAAAAATGTTGCCTTAAATCCGTATTTATCACACATATCCATTATTCTTACTATCCCATAATCCTCATCTTCAATTTTGCCATAAATTCTTTTAGCAACAGGGAGATTTCTGCCGTGAAATTGTCCTGTTTCTGTATCTACCGTGATAATAATAAATGTCTGTTCCATTTATAAAATTCCTTTTTAGAACATTAAGTATGTTACTTATATTCGTTATATAGATTAATATATAAATTTTCGTATTCTGTTATCATTTTTTCTAAACTAAAATATTCTTCTGCCCGACTACGACTTGCTTTTCCCATTTCCAACATTTTATTTTTATCCTGCAGGATTTTAATAATAGCATCAGCAAGGCTATCATAGTTATCTGAAGGGACTAAGAAGCCGTTTATTTTATCCTCGACTACTTCAGGTATCCCTCCTACATTAGTAGCAACAATAGGTTTCCCAGCAGACATCGCCTCTAAGAGCGTAAGTGGCATACCTTCCCTCCGTGATGGAAGGACAAAAAGATCAAATGTAGCTAATATTGGAGAAACATCTTTATGAAATCCTAAAAATAAAACATGACTTGAGAGATTTAATTTTCGGGTAAGAGATTGTAAATTTTCTTCTAAACTACCTGTCCCTACAATCAGTAATTTTGCTTCCGGATAACAAGATACTATTTTAGGCATCGCGTTTAATAACATCTGATGATTTTTCTCATAATCAAGTCGGGCAACAATACCAATAATTGGATAACATCCATCTAAATTAAAAGTTTTTTTTACCTTTATTATCTCATCTTCATTTACTCTATACCTATTTATATCTACTCCATTAGTAATAGTAATAACCTTTTTAAGTGAAATTCCTTCATGTTCTATTAAGGATTTTTTTAATTGCTCCGATACTGAAATAATCCTTGTTGTTAATAATGAAAGGATTTTTCTTTCTATTATCTCCTTCCTCTGTGGTAAAATATTACCTCTTCCATGAACTGTATTAATGATAACAGGAATTTTTGCCAGTTTAGCCGCAATAGTCCCATAAAACCAGGAACTTGCCGTATGGGTGTGAACTATGTTAATCCTTTCTTTTTTCATTATATTACTTAATTTAAGTAATAACGACCAATTAATTCCTGACTTAAGATTCATTTCTACGATTTTTATACCCAAATTTTTCAATTCATCTCCTAATTTCTCGTTTTTATATAGACAACAAACAACGGGATAAAACAACTCTAAATTTAGTCTTTCAACTAAATTATAAACGACTCTTTCGGCTCCTCCTTGTTCAATCAGGCTATTAACAATATACATAATTTTTATTTCAGGTTGCATTTTTATACCCTTTAAATTTAACATACTAACTGAACTTTTGCAAAAATTTATAGTATCTTCAATTTAGTTGATAAAAAGGGGCAAGGATTCGAGGGTTCAAGGGTTCAAGGGTTTTAAGAATTTAATAATTTTACCTTCACTTAACCCCTAAATCCCTTAACCCCTCAAACCCTTTTTCTAATCTCGAAAAGAAAAATTAACTATAAAAGATTTGCAAATTTGCAAAAGTTCAGATACTAACTTAATTTAATATAAAATGATTTAATTTTAAGATAAATAAATTTATCTATTGGCAATGCAAAAAAGTTGAATTTCAATCGTAATTTTGCCATATATTTAAATGGTGTCCGTATCATCCAATTAATAATATTAGTTGGAGACCCTTGAAGTGCCAATCCTGTATAAAAATTTACTCCCTTGATAAATGTTGGATTTTTAATCCAGGGCATTAATTTTGTTGATATAAAACCAGCACTTTCTCCAATCCCACCTCCTAAAAATTTAGTCCATTCCTCTAAAGTTTCAGGGGTTTTAATAGAGTCTTTTATTTCTTCATAGAGTTGAGCACCAGGATAGGGGCGATATATCTGAGGACCTATAATTAACGCATTATACGGCTTTCGCGAAATTTTCCTAATTAATGCAATTGTTTTTTTCATGTCCTGTTGTGTCTCATTAGGTAACCCAATCATAAATGAGCAAATAGGAATGATTCCAACCGAGGAACATCTTTTTACCGCATTTATTACCTCATCTACAGTTATTTCTTTCTTAATCATCTCTAATATTCTTTGTGAGCCAGATTCAACACCAAATCCTACTCCTGCAAAATTACTTCTTTTAACTAAATCTAACAACTCATCATCAAGAAACTTTTTTTGAAAATAGGTAACTCTCGTCGTGCAATACCAACTTATATCTAATCTGGCTGATATTTTTTTCTCACAGAACTCTTTTACTCGGCTTTTTCTCCCAAAGAAGTTTTCATCCTCTATTTTTATATGTGTAAGGTTATATCTTTGAGTTAACAACTTTATTTCGTTCACTACATTCTCTGCATCTAATGGTCGCCATTTTTTTAAATGCTGTATGGTATTTATACAAAATGTACATCTAAAATTACAACCTCTACCTGCATGAATCGATATATATCTTCCAAAATTAACCCCGGAGAAGATTCTATCATGAATATATTTTTCCATTTGTAATAGATGCCAACTTGGAGGAGATAAGGTATTTAAATCTAAGAAATAATCTCTTTGAGGATTAAAATGAATTTTATCATTTTCTTTATATAAAAGCCCTTTAACTTCAGAAATTGGTCTTTTGCCCTCTAAATATTGAGTAAATTCTAATATAGACAATTCACCTTCGCCAACAACAACATAATCTACATAAGGATTTTGTATTGTTTGTTCCGGATACAAGGAAGGATGTATCCCACCCCAAATAATTGGTTTGTTTGGGGCAATCTTTCTTACAAATTTAGCTGTTTTTACTGCTGATTCTATCTGTGAAGTCATTACAGAAATCCCTACATATAAGGCGTCGGAAATTAACTCTTCTATCCTATCTTCTATATTTTCAATTTGCCCATCAATAATCTTTATTTCATACCCATTCCTATCTAACATTGTCCCCAGATATAATACGCTAAAGTAAATATTGGGTTCTAATCTATACGATGAAATTACATGTGGATTAATTAAGATAATCTGCATTTTATCTCCTCCTATTACTAAAATTTTACATATTACTGAGTAAGTATACAACTCACTCGATTAATAAATAGTTCTCTTACAAAAGGGATTTTACCTAACCAATTAATTCCTTTAACACAATCATATTTTTTGTACTGAATTTTTAGTCCACTATTAGAAATGATTTGTTCAAATTTAGATACAGTCATTTTGTTAAGTCCTGATTCTACTTCTTCATATCTTATAGCTCCATCATTACGAAACTGTTTTCTTACATTCATAACTGTTTTTTCTGAGAATATAATATTAACCCAGGGTATTTTCGTAAAAAAATGCATATGACTACCATAGGGAGCAAACCATGGTGGACCAAAAGTAATCCAGATTTTACCATTTTTTTTCAATGTCCATTTCATTTTATTAATAATTTCAATCGGACATTCAAAATGCTCCATACTGTTTTGAGAAATTACCATATCAAACCGCCCTTGGAATGATTCATCTAATCTATCTCTAAATTCAACCATTTCACCTATTTGAAATTCCATAGCTAATGTTTTAGCTTTTTTTAATGATGTCTCATTTGTATCTACTCCTCCCACATATTTTGCCCCATGTTTTGCAAAAGCCACTACTTGCCACCCAAAACCACAGCCAAAATCGAGTATTTCTTTGTCTACGATTTCATTCATAAAATCAGGGAAAACTGTACATAACAAAGAAAATGCATTATCTATAGTCCACCCTTCTTTTTCTATTTGAGCATCATTGCCCGGATTTCTTGATAGCAAAAAAAGTAATTTTTCTCCATATTTCACTGTAAATCTTTCTCCTTGCTTTTTGTAATATTCTTAAGCATCACCGTTAGTCCAAACAAAAAATATAAGAATTCAAATCCTTCCCGAGTCAGAAAGAATGCACTTACCATATACCCACTAAGACTTGCTTGAATAAGATTTGCTGAAGAAATTATCCATGAAGCATCTTGAGAATTTTTAAACCTTTTTTTAAGTTTCCATGTCTCATAAAAGGAGGTAATTATTAAAAGCATCCATACAGTAAATGCAATTAATCCATTTTCAGCGGCCATGGATATAAACGAGTTATGTGCTACAAGTCCCTTTGAACCTACTCCACCTTTGCTATAATTCCATGAATAAAACCCAAAACATCGTAATCCTACACCCATTACAGGATAATCCTTAATCATTTTTAATCCTGACTGCCATGCATTTATTCTTTGCATAGCTGAGCCTTCCTCTTGATATGTTTTAATGGTTTCTGCTCTTTCCTTCATTTTTTGAGGGGTAATGTAATATGCCCCAATAGATAGAATAATAATTAGGATTAAGGTCATAATTTTTCTCTTAGAATGAAGGATGATAAAAAACATAACAGGAATTAATCCTAAAAGAGCACCTCTTGAAAATGTACAAATAGTAGTTACTACCAAAAATGGAAAGATGAATCCTTTTCCAATCACTTTTATGATTTTGGATTTAACAAATATAAAAGGATAAAAAACAAAAGGTAATCCCATAACCAGACATAAACCATAAGTAGTATTATCATCGCCTGACAAACCACCTATACCTGTGAAATAAGTTGACCCATGCATGTATTGTCGAACACCGCGTAATGCCAACAAAGTAAAACAACCAGTAAATATCAAAACAGCATATTTAAATTGCTTTTTTGAATTTATTAAATTTATAGAGATAAAATAAAAAATAAAAATATTAGTATACTGTTCAAGCCCCTCTAATGCTGTAGTTTTACTTGGTGCAAAATAAGCCGAGATAACAAGAAGAATCCATAACAATAAAATATATTTATTTTGTATAGCAGAGACAAATTTTGCCTGCGTCTTCAAGAAATACATACTAGCGCCTACAGCAGTAGTTAAGGCTATGTACAAAGCCAATCTTGGGGGCGCAGTCCATACTAAATACTGGACACCTATAATCTCAATCACATAATAGGCATAAACCCCAAGATGCGGCTTTAAAAGAATAGCAATCATCCAAAGGATACTTACAGTCATAAGTAAAACATTTCGTGGAGGATAGAATATAATGGAAAAACTTGCTACTACAGCAAAGACAAAGAAGAATATTATCCAACCTACAGAACCTCCAAGCTCCCATGCCCACCCTCTTAATTCATTATTTATATCTTGTAATCCAAAATAAATTTTTTCTTTAATTTCCTTCATTTGTTTTGTCTCAAAACTTTTCAATCTATGAAACTTCGCTAAATACCTGTGCTAATTCTTTAGTTAATTTTGCCCCATTATATTTTTCAATGACATTAGAATTTAGGTTTATGAATAATTTTCCAGTTTTGAATTTCATATAAAGATTATAGAATTCTTCTTTAATCCTTTCTATATTATCCGGGTCAACAATTACTCCAATTCCTTCTCCACGAATCAAATTAGCCGTTTCCCCTTCTATAGCTAAAGTAAATATTGGTTTACCAATCCTTATGTATTCAAATACCTTGCCTGGAACCTGTAACGCTGTTGCTGGTTGAATTAACAATAATATGTCTGAATTAAAAAGATACTCAAGACACTTAGTATGAGGGATATAATCATTGGTTAAATGGACAATATCCTTTATCCCTATTTTTTCTAAAAACTCCTCAATTTGAAAACCTTCAATATCTATAACCCCTATTAAATTTATTCTTATTTCATCCTTTGGGATTTTTCCTTCTAAGACAAGATTAGCTACTGCCTGTAAAAAAGTAATTGGATTTCTTTCATTATAAAATGTTCCGGTATGAGTAATAGTAAATATTTTTGAATCTCTTGAGAAAGTAGATGATTCAATTTCTCTGAAATCATCAGAGTCAAACCCATTAGTAATGGTAGTACACTTAATTGAATCAAGATTATATCTTTTCAAAAAATCATCTCTTAATGAATTGGTATTAGCAACTACTCTATCCGCAGATTTAATAACTTTCTTTTCCATGAACTTTTCAATTATCAGTCTCAAGGTTGAATATTTTCTTCTCCATGGATTCTGTATCCATGGGTCTCTGAAATCTACTACTAATGGTTTTTTAGTCACATATTTTAAGAATAATCCAATCAGATGTGTAGTCCATGGAGGTCCTACAGCATAAATCAGGTCAATTTTTTTTTGTTTTATTAATTTTATTCCCGAACATATGGCATAAGGAAACCAACCAATTTGTACATCAGGTAATGTAAGTAAATCACTTATCCAATCTTTTATATGTTGCCAAACAGTACATTTTCTTTCACTTTTTCTGTCTGATGGCTCTTTATGATTTTCTTTCGTTATTATTCTGTTTCTAACCTTAATTAATGATAAAAAAGGTTTACTTACCTTAGTTCTAAAGATTTCTACTTCTTTTGGAATTTTTTCCATTAAAGAAGAATCCATTTTATAATAATCCTCATAATAATTTTCCTTAATTGTTAATACTGTTGGAGTCCAATTATACTGCGGTAAATTTTTAATAAATCTCAGGCTTCTATGGACCCCGATTGCACAACATGGAGGGGAAAAATAAGTAATCACCAAAACCTTCTTCATTTTATCTCCCTATAAAAAATGTGGTATTGTCAAAAGTTTTTACCTGAAATTTTCTTAACTCTCTATTTTTTCAGGCACTTATGTAAGTTTGGTTTAACTCCCCCTATTTTTATGATAAAATGGGAAAAAGTACCCACCCCTAACCACTCCCAAGAGGGGAATATCTCCCACCACTCTGCATCTTGAGAGAAAAACCTTCCTGAAAGTTCCCCCGATTTCTTTCATCTAAAAATCCTCTTTTCTATTTCCCGCAAATGTCGCAAAGAAAGATATATCCGCAGATTACGCAGATTTCACAGATTAAAATAAAAGACCTTTTGGATCTTTTTTCTTTATCTTCTCCTGATAATCTGCGTAATCTGCGAATATATATCTTCTCGATTTTCATACCTCTTTGTGAGACTAATGGCTCATGTGGGTTTCATATATCAATTTAGAAAGTTCTGTTTCGGTAGCAACTAATTTTTCACGGGCAGTTAAGCGTTCAATTAAAGATATGCGTTCTTCAAGTATTTCCTGCTTGCGGGTTTGAATGGCAAAATAACTTTGGGCAAAAGCAATTTCCTCTTTTCGGGGGTCACCATTTTGCGCTATCAGGTAGCAGGCGTATCGGGTAAGCATGATGTCGTCAATTTCTTTTGATGCACCTTTAGGCATCGGTATCGTTTTGTTGACGTCAACGAAATGATCAGAAACCGCTACACCAGTAGTTTCGCAAGATTGTTTTGCTTTTCCAATGGCATTATTAAAATTTCGCCAATCGGTGTAACCTAATAATTCTTGTAATTCTCTTGCCAGCCAATATTCAATATCGCCGTCAATATTGGCGTAATCGTTAAATCGTTTATTTAGCAATTGAATGATTTCTTTTTCCATCTTGATTTATTTTAATAACCTTTTTCTTGATGTCAGGAAACAGATGATACGGAGTAGTGAATTATAGGGCGTGGGTTGGTCGTAAGAAACTATTTTCCTCCCTGCCATCCACCTACTTTCAACAGGCAAGATACCTGTCCTACCTATTCATACCTATCCCATATCTTATGTTCGCCAATAGAATAGTAAGGACAATAGCGTGAGCCTTCGCGTAAAACCTTTGTTGGGCGATATCCTATAGGAATAAAATATCCAAATCCTTGACTCTTTCAAAATCTTTATCCATTGTAACCAATTTCAATTCGTAATATTTGGCTATACTGTATTGATATGCATCATCAAAGTCTAAATTCAAATCTTTTCTGACCATTACAATCCATTTATACAAGTCCATCTGTAATGTGAGAAGTTCCGTAGTCAACATAAAATCTTCAATGAATTTCTGAAAAATGTCTTCTTTCTTGTATCTAAATAAAATTACACCTATGGAGTGCAAAGAAAAATCTGTTACATGAAGATTTCCAATGTTCTCATATAGAAAATTCTTACATTTTTCTTTCTTGTCTTGTTTCAAAAGTATCTCTAAAAATATGTTTGTATCTACCAAAAACATTATCGCCACTCCAAAACCTTATGTTGTAATTTAACAGAAGTGAATCCCTCTTTTATATCTGATAATCCACCTTCCCAGTCAAACTTAAATTTCTTCTGAGTATTTTTCTTGCTTTGATATTTATTTGTCAAAAACTCCAGATAGTCTAACACTTCTCTCCTTAAAACTACAGGAATCTTTTGTAACTTCATTTCAATTCCTATTTCGTACATTAATTTTCACCTCCGATTGTTTCCATTTTTACTTGATTTATTTATTTTTAATAACCTTTTTCTTGATGTCAGGAAAATGGGAAATGGGAAATAGGAAGTGAGAAAATTATTTCCCATTTCCTTATTTCCCATTTTCCCCTGATACCTGACACCTACTCATACCTATCCCATATCTTATGTTCGCCAATGGGGGCAGATGATTTACCTTCTTTTTTCTTTTTCTCCTTTTCTTTCCTTGTCTTTTCAATGGCATCTTTACGAATTATGGGGTGAATTTTTAAGAACGCATCTACTACCTTAGGGTCAAATTGTTTGCCTGATTGCTCCTTTAATTCCTCTATAGCTTCCTCATCCGATATGCTCTCACGAAATGCACGGCTTGATGTCATGGCATCAAAGGTATCAGCCACCCTTATAATTCTCGCCAAAAGAGGTATCTTTTCCCCGGCTAATCCATCTAAATAGCCTTTTCCATCATACCATTCATGATGATGATAAATAATCGGGATAACCTCCTTAAGAAATTCTAATGGTCTTAACATTTGCGTTCCAAGGAAAGGATGATTTCTTATCTCACGATGCTCCTCAATACTTAATTCCCTTTCTGTTTTAAGTAAAATACCTTCCTTTATACCTATTTTGCCAATATCATGTAAAAGTGCGGCTGTCTCTAAAATCTTGAGGTCTTCCTTAGAAAGATTTAGCTCCTTGCCAATCTCGAGCACATATCTGGCTACCGCATCTGAATGCCCTTTAGTAAATGGGTCCCTTGTCTCAATAACTAATGAAAGTGCCTTTAATGTTTCCAGACTATGTTTTTGGGCATCTTGATACAGTTTTGCATATTCAATCACAACTGATGATTGGTCAGAAATAGTTGATAATATCTCCATATCTTGTTCATTAAAAAAGGTATCATTGAGTTTACTACAGACATTTAATGCCCCAACTGTCTTTTTCCTGATAATAAGAGGAACACTCAGATAGGATTTTTCAATATAGATATTTTTCTCCTCTTCGGTCAGGGTAGTATCTTCCGATAGGTTATTAATCATAATTGGTTGATTAGTTTGTATTACCTTGCCGGCAATCCCCTGTCCGAGTTGAAGTTTTTCTTCCCGTTCTTGCTCCATATAAGTCAAACCATAAGATGTTTCTAATTTAACTGTGCCATCCGGAGCCAATAAAGATAATGAAGCTTTCTTAACCCTTGACACCTTAGCCGTCAATTCTACAATTTGAGGAAGAAGGTCATCTACCCCAAATACAGAGCCAATCATTTTATTTACTGCCTGCACAGTTGACAACTGTAATGCCCTTCGTTTTATCCCATCAAATGCCTCCGTATTACTTAACACAATAACTATTTGATTAGCTATAATAGATATCATTCGTTCATCTTCGCTGGTAAAAACTCCTGAGGGTAATTTATTCATAAAGTTCATTACGCCAATAGTTTTCTTATCCTTAATAATTGGGATAGCAATTAAATTTTGTATATAAAGGTCGCCCATAGGTCTAAATCTTGGGTCCTTACGGACATCATCAAGAATTACCCCTTGTCCTTTCTCGCCTACCCAACCAATAATCCCATCACCCATCTTAAATTTGAGTGTTTTAAATAACCCTTCACTTATTCTTTTCTTACCATGACCAACCTTAACTACATACTCATTACGGTCTTCATCCCATAAAAATAGCATGCCTATTTCTGCATTTATTACCTCATTAATTATATTTACGGCTAAGCCTAAAATTTCTGTGGTATTCATAGATAAAGCCATTTTACCGGCTATTTGTTGTAAGCCCATTAATTCTTGTAATCTTCGAGAGGTTTGAGTATATAATTTGGCATTGTCAATGGCAGATGCCGCTGCCTGCGAAATTGCCATAATCAGTCTTAGCTCTTCCTTAGATACCGGCTGTTTGAATTGCGAGACAAGGCTTAAAATCCCGGTTACCTTATCTTTTGCTATTAATGGAATTAACAGAAATGACTCTATTTTCCCTGTCCCAACCAATACCCTTAAATCCACCATACCTTCTATTGAAGGCATACAAAGATATCTTTTCCCTACCAATACAGTTTCCAGTTTTGCCTTTAACTCATCATTTAATTCAAATTCTGTCTCTATGGTCTTATCCTCTCCAAAACCTCGTTCTGTTACTCTATTTAATTGATTCTTCTTTTCATCATAGAAGGATATACTTACGGCAAATTGTGGGAATAATGTTGTTATCCTCTCCATGATAATTTTAAGAATTTCTGAAATACTAAGGGTAGAAGATAGGGCGGTAGAAATCACATAAAAACTTGACAACTCCGTTACTCGTTGAGTAATCATTTCATAGAGTCGGGCTGTTTCAATAGCGATACTTACCTCATTGGCTAATATACAGAGTAAATTTAGGTCGGATTCCGTAAATACCCCGGCACCTACCCGATTACTAATATTGAATACCCCAATTAATTTATCCTTTAAGATTAATGGAGCAGACATGGCATCCTTAATCTCGGTCTCTGCTTTAGCGGATTTAAAACGCAGGTCTTTTACCTCGCCGATAAGTAGTAACGGTTCCTTTTCCTTAGCTACCCAGCCGGCTATACTGCCATCCCCGGGTCTTTTAACCGTATTTTTAATAATCTCATCCGTTAGTCCTTCAGCTACCTTAATCGTCAATTCACCGGTAGATTCGTCCAGCAACATAACCGAACCATGTTGAGCCTGGAATATTTCACTGCTTCTTTTCAGGATTAGCTTTAAAATCTCATGTAACTCCTTGCCTTCACTAATAGTTTTACTTATTTCATATAACACGGATAAGGCATTAGCCGCTGTTTTTAATTCCGTATATAATTTAGCTGTCTGCAAGGAAACTGCCGCCTGTGTGGCTATAACCATTAATATAGTTTCGTCTATTTCCGTAAAACCTTCCTCACGCTTTGAATTAAATACATTAATAACTCCGATTGTTTTCTCTTTATATTTTAATGGAGCGGCGAGTTGCGAGCGCAAGTCCTGTTTTAATGGATTAACAAACCGGGAATCCTGACTCAAATCAGGTATATTCTGGATAAGCCCTTCTTTAGCCACCCAGCCGGTAATTCCTTCTCCTACCCGAACACTTGACCTGTCTAATTTTTCTTCATAAGGATAAGTGCCTTTACAGGCAACCTCCCCTGAAATATCATCAATCAGCCAGATAGAGGCCTTCTCGGCTGAGGTTACCTTAATCGCACCATCCATAAGTAAAGCTAATTGTTCTTTAATATCAAATTTTGAGGTAATCGCCTGTTCTATTCTAAGTAAGGCCATAGAACTGGTAATTTCTCGCTGGAGCGCCTCCTTAGTTACACCATAAAGCCTGGCATTGTCAAGAGCAGTAGCAGATTGTGCCGCGAAGATATTCAGTAAATCTATTTCCTCTGAGGTGAATAGTCGGCTGGTCTTTGTATAAAGTTCTAAAACCCCAATGATTTCATCCCTTGCTTTTAATGGAAGTCCGAGATACGAAATAAATCCTTCATTTTTTATCCATGTGGGAGTTCTTGAATCAAGGGATAGCTCTGGAATAGCTTGCAATGCCTTGTTCTCTACAATCCAACTGCTTATTTTTTCCTTGGTCCCTATTTCCATTAAATCTGTTTGAATACCTTCTTTAGCCTTAGGGATTACCCCTTCCTTCATCTTCCCTGCCAGCCCCACGATACAACCATCAACTTGGACTAATTTAACGGCTGATTTTGGAATCAAGTCCAGAACCTCATCCATGTGAAGTGTAGAGGTCAAGCCAAAGGATATTTCTTGGAGGGTAGTCAACTGTGATGCACGGGATTTACTTCTCTTTTCATCACCCCGAGCCTTGAGGAGGATAAAGTTATGTATGACGAGGAGGGTGACCAGAAAAGATACAGACATCCATAAGACCGTTACATTTTGGAAAAAGAAGAAACTTAAAATAACAAATCCAACTACAATTACCCCTACAATCCAATTAAGTAGTTTGTCAATATCACTTCCTTCAGAATAAAGGGATACCTTATTTTCTAAATTAGATGGAAATTCTTTTATATGGCGAATAAAATACCATGGATTTTTAACTATATTCATTATATTCATTATCATATATCTATACACTTCCTTCCTGGATATTATAATAGCAAATAAATTGAATTTAGTCAAGGAAAAAATAGGGGGCGGAGTAATGCCTCAGTTATCGGGTGGAAAATTTATCAAAAGAAAAATCCGAAACTCGAAATCCGAAATCCGAAACAATATCGAATAACCAAAATACAAATGTTCAAAACAAAATCTATTTTGGTCATTTGGATTTAGCCCTGAACTTGTTTTAGGGTTGAATTTGTTTCGTGTTTTATGTTTCGAATTTTTCTCCTTTTCCTTTCATTGTTTCGAATTTCGATATTCGGATTTCGGATTTATAAAACTTTTCCCCCACTGATAACTGAGGCATTACGGGGCGGAGGGGGGTAAGAAGTCATATAGGACATATTACCCCTGTGTTGCTACCCCTTTAAATCCATGATAACCTTTTCAATCTTACTAATTCTACCCTCTATTTTTATATCAATTGCCGTTACTAATTGGTTTACCCATGCAGGGGTCTCTTTTAATGATCTAACAATGGTATCAATAGAAGTCCGCGTATCATCTGAGGCTATCCTTAAATCACTACTTGCACCCATTATCATTGGGACAATCTCATCTTTTAGCTCATTCGAGAATCCACCTGCACCCTCCATAAATTTTAATGCAGCAGATAATTTAGTCGGTAACTCTTCCATTTCCTGTCGTATCTTTTTAAGTTGTATTAATTCCCACCAAAGAAATGTAATCAAAACCGCCCAGACTAATATCGTCGCAAACATAAGCACAAGCAAAAGTATCTCTGAAAATGCTACCATGGTTTTACCCTCCTCGTATAATATGTTTATATTGATAGTTATGGTTGAATAACTATCTAACGGTGTAGGAGGGCGGTTGGTGGAAGATGAGATGGAGCGTAGCGACATCCCATCTTCCACCAACCGCCGTGCAAATCAACACCATTATCTATGTTATTTTTCTTTCTCTGCTAATTAATATTCAATTTTTAATGCCCGTAATTACAACTATGTAAAAGAAATCCCCCACAGGCAAATTTGGACAAAGTAAAACAAAATCTTTTACATTATGTTATACACAATTTCGCCTTCTTTATTCAAAATCTATCCAACCTTTTGATTCATCAAATATTATACGAAATTTGTTAAATATATCTGCCCTTCCCAATAACATCGGAACCTCTTCGATTAATACCCATGCAACTCTTGCCTTCAATTTTTCACCATTTAATACAAGAGTGATTTCTTTGAGAATATAAGGAACACCTGCTCCTGAAATACCTTTTAATTCACGGATAACATCCTTTTCTTCTTGCCTAAAACCAAGAGCTTTGCCAAATCGAAATGGAATCATAGAAATATCCGCTCCAGAGTCTATATACATTGGGATTTCCACCCTGAAACCATCCTGTTCTAAAATAACATCTGCAATAGGACGCAAAATCTTTCCCAAACTACCTTCTTCTTCTCTAAATTCATATCGAATCATAACACTAACATCCTTTCATCCGGGACCTTAGCTACAAAAGGCATTTTATTGGGACATTCCTGCCTCACTTTTTCAAGCATATTTTCTATATTTTCTCCTTTGTTCACTATTTCCCCCTCTACGATAATTACATATTTGTTTTGCAGTTCTGTTTTATCAAGATTAAGGTATGCTTCAAAGTTTTTAGTCATTCCTCTTACCTCCTTTCTCGAAATCTATTCTGAATTCCGTCTCCTGACTTCTGAATACCTAAATAGGTAAGCATTCAGGTGTCAGCTATCAGTTTTTAAAGAGATTAGACCACATCAGGGAGAAGGTATGAAATCGTGGGGTTTGCTTTTCCCTTGTCAGAGGTGCTACCTCGGGCACTGATTCTAACTGAATGCTGAAAGCTGATGGCTGAACGCTTACCTAAATAGTTACCTGTCTTCTTTCTTTTATTTTAGCCGCCTTACCTTTTCTTTCTCTTAGATAATACAATTTAGCCCTTCTTACTATTCCCTGCCTTGCGACTTCAATCTTTTGTATCATGGGGGAATAAAGGGGAAATGTTTTTTCTACTCCCACACCATACGAAATTCGCCTGACAGTAAAGGTTTTGCTTATTCCTTCTCCGCGTCGCCTAATTACAGTTCCTTCAAAATTTTGAGTGCGCTCTTTGTCTCCTTCTATCACCTTAACACTTACTTTTAGTGTATCTCCTGGTGCAAAAGGCGGTATTTTCTTCTTTAATTCCGGTACCATTTCTTGTGTAATCATTTTTGTTTTTTCTCCTTTCTCTCCTCTATTATCTGTTGGAGTAATTTTTTATCCTCGTTTGATAATATTGCTTTTTCTAAGAGGTCAGGCCTTTTAGTTAATGTTTTGGCAAGAGCCTGTTTTTTACGCCACAGTCTGATTTTTCCATGGTCACCCGAAACCAGAACATCGGGAACCATTTGCCCTCTAAAATTTTGTGGTTTAGTATATTGAGGGTGAGCTAAAAGAGGCTTGCCTCGTTGTTGATGAGCAAAGGAATCCGACTCTAATGACTCAGGATTTCCTAATACCTCTGGGATAAGTCTCACAACAGCATCAATCACAACTAAACAGGGTATCTCACCCCCTGTCAGGATATAATCTCCAATAGAAATTTCTTCATCAACCAACTCTTCGACTATTCTTTCATCTACGCCTTCATAATGACCACAAATAAAGATTAAATGGCTTTGTGTTGATAACTCTCCGGCTATTTCCTGATTAAATACCTTACCTTGCGGGGTAAGGAGAATAACTAATCCTGGCTTTAGTGACTCAACTGCCTCAAAGACCGGTTCCGGTTTAATCACCATTCCAGGTCCTCCTCCATACGGAGTATCATCTACGGTGTGATGTTTACCTTTAGTAAAATCCCTGAGGTTAAGTAGTTTAATCTCAACCAGTCTTTGAGTTTGGGCTCGGTTTATAATACTTGTTTTTAATGGGCTATCAAAAAACTCTGGAAACAGAGTTAAGACATCAATCTTCAATTTAGCTTATTCTTTCCTTAATCCAGGATTTCTAAGACTACTCTGGTCATAGACTTAGCCGAGGCGGCATTAATCACCACTCGAATAGCTTTAATGATTCTCCCTTGTTTTCCAATAACCTTACCGATGTCTTCTTGAGCTACCCTTAGCTCCAGAATAACTGTTTTCTCACTCTTTACTTCATTAATTCTCACATCTTCCGGTTTGTCCACTAATGCTTTCACAATGTACTCAACTAATTCTTTCATTTATTCATCCCTCCAATTCCTTTTTAGATTTAGCACTTTTTGTCTCATGAAATTTTCGCATCACACCGACCTGTTTGAATAGTCTTTGAACAGTTAAACTTGGTTGAGCCCCTTGGGTTAACCAATATAGCGCCCGTTCTTCATTGACCACTAACGGTTTATCCTTAAGTATAGGGTGGTAGTGTCCCACAATCTCAATTGATTTACTATCCCTTGCCTTGCGTGAGTCAATAACCACAATTCTATACGAAGGAGTTTTTTTTGCTCCAGTCCTCGTCAATCTTATTCTTACCGACACTTAATCACCACCTTTCTTTTTAAAATTATCAATTAACAATTATTAATTGATAATTCTTAATTGTTAATTATTAAGGTTTTGCCCTTATTTCTCTTTCCCAGTAAGCCAATTTTTTCCCTTTATCTTCTTTAGATTTAATTGTTGGTTCTTCATAAGGTAGATTTTCTATCTCACCAAGTTTTTCTATAAAGGTTATCTTTTTATAATCTATTTTCAATAAAAGCGTTTTAGTTCTAATAGTCAGAGATACACCTGGATTTATCTGTTCAACTACGGATACCTTTCCTGCCGGATTAGCGGCAATATGTTTTTTTATCTGATTTAATGCCTCAATACCGGATTTCAGGCTTTCTTCTAATTCTTTACGCTCTTTAAGACAGATAAGGGCTTCATCTTTTTTACCTTGAGTTGTTAATATATTGGACTTTAATTTTACCTCCCGTAATTCTTCCTGTTCTATTTCTACCATCTCTTCTAAGGCTAACATTTCTTGTCTGAGGCTTGGGTCTATTCCCACTTCAATCTCCGTTAGTACCTCTGATATAGAGCCAATATTTTTAGCATTTACTTCTCCGCCGGCACGAATTCTCCCGCCAATAATAACTCCCTTTTTCCCCTCTAAAACAATAACATTCCCTCCGGCATCCACATTACTATGAATAATTGCATCAGAGACAATCACATCTCCTTTTACCTCAACCGTAGTATTTTCAATGAACTTACTTTTCAAATCCCCTTTGGCATAGATATAACCTCTTTTGCCCCGAATACCGTATTTAACCTCAATATTTTTTTCAGCCCTTATGGTGGCATTGTCTATGCCGCCATTAATAATAACATTTTCTTCTGAAATTACTCTAAATCCCTCGCGGACATCCCCATCAATCTCTACGGTGCCAATAAAATGTATATTCCCAACATTCATATTCACATCGCCCTTAACTCGATATACCGTTTCTACACCTATCTTTGACTCTTTCCAGACAACATAACCATTTGCTGTAGAGATAATAGCGGTACCATTTTCAATAATTTCAGTATTTTGTCCTACCGGTAATGGAATATCACTTCCATCCCGTGCAGATACCGACTTACCCGTTACTGTTATACCTGAAACACCTTTAGTTGCCGCTCGTTTAGTAGCTAATATCTCGCCGCGTTTTACATTTTCTATTAAACCTAAATCACGGTAATCTACCCGACCGGCCAAATCGGTTAATAATCTTGGTTTTAAAGCCTTTGTAAATCTATAGTCAATAATTGCATCGTCACCATTTATTGAGGGTTTCCCTTCTGCGACAAGGATAGGTTCCCCTACTATCTTTTGTTCTATGATTTGTAAAATAACCTCACCCTTTATTCCATGGACTACACCCGCATTCCATAATTTATGCATAATGATATTTACATCTATCAAAGACCCTTCTGCCACTGAGGAATTGATTTGCAAAAATACCTTCATGGCATCCGGGCTTATCTCTATTTCTATATCTTCTTTCTTTTTTTTCTTTTTTTCCTGTTGGGATTGCTCCATTGGTAATGACTGGGAATGATTATGTTTCTACCATCCCACTATCTCCCTTATCCCCCTTTTTACATCTCTTTGGTTATCGCCTCCACGGTTACAAATTAATTATCCCCAACTTTATCATAAAATCTTAAGTTTGTCAAGAAAAAACTTTTACCACGAATTATACGAATTTTACGAATTATTTAGAAATAAGGAGGGAGACAAGTAAATAAGGGGATAAGGCTTTATTTATCAACTTGTTACTTCATACATTTATTTGTATTTATTCGTTTCATTCGTGAAATTCGTGGTATATTTTATACTTTCCTCTATGAGCAAGAAAAATGCTTGTACTGCTTTTGATATAATCAATTTAATGCTAATATAAATCTATGGCATATTCACCATCATGGGCTGGATTGGGAATAAGTTTTTGAGTTGAAGTATCCGCCACAAAATCTAATTGTTCCAAAATCAGGTATCCTACTAAAATTGGCACATCATTCGGCACTTCTAAAATATCAAATTCCCCCTCTCGTCCTTGTATCTCTATCCTTGCTATCCCAAAAACATTTCTTTCAGGAGATCCATTAGCAGTTCTTACCTTTACCTTTCTTAAGAATTTAAGCCCCAACTGATTTATTTGGTCAAGATGTAGAGAGAGCATCGCAGCTCCTGTATCAACCAAAGCATTCTCAATTTCTATTGACCTGACCTCTTCTCTATCTGTGAGTATGTCTCCAAAGTTAGAGACCTTTAAATCAACTAAAACCCGTCCCATTTTCTTCCTCCTCGTATAATATGTTTATATTGATAGTTATGGTTGAATAACTATCTAACGGTGTAGGAGGGCGGTTGGTGGAAGATGGGATTCTACGGTAGAATC